>JBKOWS010000001.1:0-50023 GCA_046724565.1 Actinomycetota bacterium
CCGTGGAACTGCATCAGCGGTCCCCACCAGCGGTTCAGCGCCTCTTGCACGAGCTCGCGCTGGTCATCGGTGCCGTTCATCAGCGTCAGGACGACGTCGCGTCCGTGGAGGATGTGGAACGACTCCTCCCAGCAGATCTTCTTCATGATCCGCGCGTAGGGCGCGTACGAGCATTTGAGGAGCGCCTTCTGCGAGATGATCGCGGCGGCGTCGACGAGCCACGCGATGACGCCGACGTCGCCCCACGTCTTCGTCGGGTAATGGAAGACGTTGTGGAACTTCGCCTTGCCCGAGATGAGGTCGTCGAGACATTGCTCGCGCGGCTTGCCGAGATCCTCGACGACGCGGTAGATCAGCTGGGAGTGGCCGACCTCGTCCTGGACCTTCGCGGTGAGGGCGAGCTTGCGCTGAAGGGTCGGCGCCCGGAGGATCCACTCCCGCTCGGGCAGGACGCCCATCAGCTCCGAGTTCCCGTGCATCTCGATGAACTTGATGAGCTTGGCCCGGTACTCGTCCGGGAGCCAGTCGGTGGCCTCGACCTGGCCGCCCGACTGGACGTCTTCCAGGAACTCTGTGGTGCGCGCGTCCATGGCCTCCCTACCTAACGATCGTTAGGGTCTATTGAAGCATGTCCACCAGGAAGTCGGAGCTAACGCGCCAGGCGGCTCGGCTCTTCGCGGAAAAGGGCTATCACGGCACCTCGATCGGCGATCTCGCCGAGGCGATGGGCGTGCAGAAGGGCTCGCTCTACGCACACATCGAGTCGAAAGCGGACCTGCTCTGGGAGGTCGCGCGAGACGGCGCGGCCGCGTTTCACTCCGCCCTCGACGGCGTGCCTGACAACGTGTCGGCGACGGAGAAGATCCGGCTCGCGCTGCGCGCGCATCTGCGTGTCGTGGCCGAGCAGCTCGACGTCGCGACCGTCTTCATCCGCGAGTGGCGCTACCTCGACGGCGGCCGCCGCGAGGAGTTCGTCGCGGAACGGCGCCGCTACGAAGAGCGCTTCCGCGCGTTGTTCCGCGAAGGTCGCGAGCTCGGTGAGCTGCGCACCGATCTCGATGACGCGACGGCGACGCTGCTGGCGCTCTCGGCGGCCAACTGGGCCTATACGTGGATCACGCCAGAGACGGACACCGACGAGCTCGCTGACCGCTTCTTCGCCTTCCTGTTGGACGGCATGCGCGGCTACGCGACTCCCCGCCAGGGCTAGAGCTCACGACCTTTAGACGGCGATGTGATCGAGGCGTGGCATTGTGCCCGAGGCGATGAAACGCGCCGTTCTGATCGTCAACCCGTTCGCGAGCCACGTCACCGACGAGGCCGTCTCCGCCGTCGAGCGGAAGCTGATGGGTGCCGCGTACCTCCGCACTGTTCGGACGGAAGGTCCGCGGCACGCGATCGAGCTCGCACGTGAGGCAGGCGACGCGGATGCGCTGATCGTCTTCTCCGGTGACGGTGGCTTCAACGAGGCGCTGAACGGGGTGGAGCGGAACGATCTGTCGCTCGGCTTCGTCCCCGGCGGCGGGACGAGCGTTCTGCCGCGCGCGCTCGGCCTTCCTCGCGATCCCGTCGAGGCTGCCGAGCAGCTCGCCGACGCACTGACGCACGACCGAACGCGTCACATCTCGACCGGACGCGTGAACGGGCGCCGCTTCGCCTTCAACGCTGGGGTCGGACTGGACGCGGAGGTCGTGCGGAAGATCGACGAGCGCGGGCGCGCCGAAGACGGCCGGCGTCCGGGCGACCTCGCCTTCGTCGGCACGTTCGCGAGAACGCTGATCGAGCGGCGGGGACACCTCGAGCCCGCGCTCGAGGTCGTGGGCCACGGTCGCGCGGCGTTCGTCCTCGTCGCCAACGTCAACCCCTACACGTTCCTCAAGGCCGTCGCGATCCAGGTCACCCCCGACGCGGTGTTCGAGGAAGGGCTCGACTTCCTCGCGCCGGTCGCGGTGACTCCTCGGGCCCTCGCGCCGCTCCTGTTCGCAATCGCGAGCGGCCGGCCCGCCCGGAACGCCTTGCGAGGACACGATCTCGACCGGATCGAGGTGCGCTGCGACCGGCCGTTGCCGTTGCAGGTCGACGGGGAGGATCTCGGCGACGTCGGCGAAGCCGTCTTCGAGGCCGAGCGACGGTCGATCGCCGTCTTGGTCTAACTTCCGTCGCGCGCCCCCGTCGGGGAGTGCGAGGTGCAACGCAGCTACGTAGTGCTTGCGGCGCTCGCCGCGCTCCTGGTTCTCGCATCGGGGGTGCAGGCATCCGGCTCGGTTGCCCACCCGCGGTTCTCGTACGACCGGAATCGTCCTCTCGACCTCCATCTCGGGCCCGCGCAGTCGAGCGGAGGGATCGTCCGTCAGCGCCTGACCTTCGACGCGGGCCGCGGACCGAAGACGGGCTACTGGACGCACCCCGACGGGCGTGGGCCCTGGCCCGTCGTGCTCTTCTCTCCGGGGTCCGGCGGCGACGCGACCAGCCAGCTCCCCGATGCCGACCGGCTCGCCCGGCGCGGACTCGCGTCGCTGACGGTCGATCCGCCTCGTGTCCTCTGGCTATGCCGTGCGGCGGCCGACGTCCGGACCTACTCCGCCTACGTGATCGGCCGGCGTCGTGCTCTCGACCTCATTCCGCACCTACCCGGTGCGGACGCCGCGCGTGTCGCGGCTGTCGGCTTCAGCTTCGGGTCGGCGGTCACGGCCGCGCTGGCGGGTGTCGACCACCGCTTGCGCGGCGCGGTGATCCAGTCGGGGCGAGCTCATCTGAGCGCTCCGATCGCGGCGGCATGCGCGCCGCAGCTCGGCGCGAGGAAGACGAAGGCGTACCGGCGCGCCTATTCCGCCATCGACCCCGTGTACTACGTCTCGCGCGCCGCGCCCGTCTCGCTGCTCTTCCAGAACGGAACGCGCGACCCGATCTCGCCGCGAGCGGATGTTGTTGCGTACGTCCGCGCGGCGAGCTCGCCGAACGAGGCTCGGCTCTACCCGGCCGGCCACGAGCTCGACGAACAGGCGCGCGCGGACCTCGACAACTGGGTGGTGCAGCTCCTCACGAGCTGAGCCACCGGCCAAGCATCTAGGCTTTTGCGCGGAATGGCCCAGGTTCTTCCTGCCGAGCGCGACCTGCGGCGCGTGATCGGCAACGTGGACGGCACGGGCGACCGCGAGGTCGACGGGCTCGGCGAGCAGGAGCTGCTCGAGCTCTACCGTTCGATGGTTCTGCTCCGGACGTACGACGAGCGCTCCGTCGTGTACCACCGACAGGGCCGCATCGGGACGTACGCGATCTTCTGGAACCACGAGGCGATGCAGGCCGGCGCCTTCCATGCGCTCGAGGACGAGGACTGGGTGTTCCCGTCGTACCGCGAGTCGGCGATCGGACTGCTCCGAGGGATGCCTGCCGCGACAGTGCTGTCGTGGTGGCGCGGGCATCCTTCGGGCTGGTGGAACCCTGCGGACTACGGGGTCGCGTCGATCTGCGTCCCGATCGGCACCCACGTTCCGCACGCGGCCGGCCTCGCGTGGGGGAAGAAACTGAGGGGCGAGCGCACCTGTGCGGTGGTCTTCTTCGGAGATGGCGCGACGTCGGAAGGTTCGTTCCACGAGGGGGCGAACTTCGCGGCTGTCACGAGCGCGCCGCTGATCCTCTTCTGTAACAACAATGGCTGGGCGATCTCCACTCCGTTGGAAGCGCAGACTCAGGCCGAGACGCTCGCGGACAAGGCCGTCGGCTACGGCATCCCGGGACTGCGTGTGGACGGAACCGACGTGCTTGCCTGCTACGAGGCGACACGCGAGGCCGTCGTGCGTGCGCGGTCGGGCGAGGGACCGACGTTCATCGAGGCGGTGTCGTACCGCGCCGCCCCGCACGCGACGGCCGACGATCCCTCCGCATATATCGACCTCGAGCGAGTCGAGCAGGAGAAGCAGCGCGAGTGCGTCGGCCGCTTCGAGGGCTATCTGCGGCGAGCGGGGATCCTGCACGACGATCTCGCCGCGTCCATCCGCAGCGAGGCCGCCGACGCGATGCGTGCCGGGATCGCTGCCGCCGAAGCGGAGCCACCGGCGGACATCGAGCTGCTCTTCGCCCACGTCTACGTCGATCCGCCGGCCTCCTTCGGACGAGACCTCGACGAGTTGCGAGAGACCCTTGGCTGAGCTCTCCATCGTCGAGGCGATCAACGACTGCTTCAAGGTCGAGCTGGAGCGCGATCCGTGGGTGTTGGTGATGGGCGAGGACGTCGGCCGCGCCGGGGGCGTCTTCCGTGCGACTGCGGGCCTCCGCGAGCGCTTCGGGCCGGACCGGTGCTTCGACACGCCGCTGGCAGAGGCCGGGATTCTCGGGAGCGCAGTCGGACTGTGCATGGCGGGCTGGCGGCCGGTGTGCGAGATGCAGTACGACGCCTTCTCGTATCCGTGCCTCGACCAGCTGATCACGCATGTCGGCAGGTACCGGTGGCGGACCGGCGGGAAGATGGAGTTCCCGCTCGTCGTCCGGATGCCGTACGGCGGCGGCGTGCGCGCTCCTGAGCTGCACGACGACTCTCCGGAGACCTACTACGTGCACACACCCGGCGTGAAGGTTGCGATTCCCTCCACGCCCGCCGATGCGAAGGGCATCCTCGCTGCGGCGATCCGCGACCCCGATCCGGTCGTCGTCCTCGAGCCGAAGCTCCACTACCGGACGATGAAGGGCGAGGTGCCCGAGGGCGAGCACGTCGTGCCGCTCGGCCGCGCGCGACTGGCTCGCGAGGGTGACGACGTGACGCTTGTCGCGTACGGCTCGATGGTGCCGGTGTGCGAGTCCGCGGCAGACGCGCTCGAGGACGTGTCCGTCGAGGTGCTCGACATTCGCAGCCTGAAGCCGCTCGACGAGGACGCCTTGCTCGCGTCGGCGGCGAAGACGGGACGCGTGGTGATCGTGCAGGAGGCTCCACGTACGTGCGGTTTCG
Source organism: Actinomycetota bacterium (assembly GCA_046724565.1). Taxonomy (GTDB): domain Bacteria; phylum Actinomycetota; class Thermoleophilia; order Gaiellales; family Gaiellaceae; genus 3-1-20CM-4-69-9. The sequence goes on from JBKOWS010000001.1 coordinate 4,943, forward strand.
CGGCCGAGCTCGCTGCGATCCTCGCGGAGAAGGCGATCCTCGAGCTGCGGGGGCCGGTGCTGCGCGTTACCGGCTACGACGTTCCGTATCCGTACTGGCAGATCGAAGATGCGTACATGCCGTCGGTCGAACGCGTGACGGTGGCTGTCCGGCGTCTCCTCGAGTTCTGACAACCGCAGGGGTCTGACCCCGCAGGGGTCAGACTCCAGCCTTCGCAGGGGTCAGACCCCGGCCTTTAATTAGAACCGTGGAGGGAAGCAGGCTTCGGCTCTGGCTCGAGCGCGCCGGCGACGGGTTCCGCCTGCGCGACGCCGCGACGGAAGAGCTCGTACGCACGGAGGACCCGCGGATCCGGGTGGTCGCCGCCGCCGGCGTTTCCTATCGGCTGGACGCTCTTCAGGACGACGCCTTCGCACCCGGCAAGCGGCTGACGCTCCGAGCAGAGCCCGACAACGAGCACGACCCCCGCGCGATCGGCATCTGGGACGAGGCCGGCCGCGTGCAGGTGGGCTACGTCCCCGCCGAGACCGCCCGCGAGCTCGACGCCGCCGAGTGGCAGGCCGTTTCGCTCTGGGAGTTCCGCGAGGGCGATGGGCGCGGCGGATTACGCGTCCTGCTCGCTCCGCGCGACGCGTGGATCGGGCTTCCGCGCACGTAGCTGCGTACTGCCGATAAGAATCCGATCGTGGCGTACGAGCTCAAGCTTCCGGACCTCGGCGAAGGGCTGACCGAAGGCGAGATCGCGCGCTGGCTTGTCTCCGAAGGACAAGAGGTGGCCGAAGACGATCCGCTCGTCGAGATCCAGACCGACAAGACAACGGTCGAGATTCCCTCGCCGGCGTCAGGGAAGGTGACGAGCATCCTGGTCGAGGAGGGCAAGGTCGTCCCCGTCGGCACGGTGCTCGTCGTCATCGGCGGCGACGGAGACGGCCCCCGCACACAAGCGGATGCCCCCGAACTGTCGACGCCACCGACAACCCCGGCCAAAGGACGTGCGACGCCGCTGGTGCGCAAGATCGCCCAGGAGCTCGGGGTCGACCTCGACTCGCTGACTGGCACCGGTCCGCAAGGCCGTATCACGGAGGAGGACGTTCGCGGTGCCGCAGCACCGCAGGAGGGAAGGCGAGAGCCGCTACGTGGTGTTCGCCGCGTGATCGCCGAGCACATGGCGCGCTCGCATCGGGAGGTTCCGGCCGTCACGTGGGTCGAGGAGTGCGACTTCACAGGCGTTGACCTGAAGCTGCTCGTTCCGACCGTGCTGAAAGCCTGCGCGCAAGCACTGCAGGAGTTTCCCGAGCTGAACGCGCGACTCGAGGGAGACGAGCTCGTCTACCTCGACCGCTACGACCTCGGCGTCGCCGTGCAGACGGACAACGGTCTCGTCGTACCCGTCGTCCGCGACTGCGACTCGCGCTCGCTGGAAGAAGTGCATGCCGAGGTGGACCGGCTGGCCGAAGCAGCGCGTGCCGGAACGCTCGAGCCCGAGGAGCTGCGCGGATCGACGTTCACCGTGACGAGTGCAGGCAAGCTCGCGGGACTGTTCCAGACGCCGCTCGTGAACCATCCCGAGGTTGCGATCCTGAGCGTGGGCCGGATCGCGCAACGACCCGTCGTGCGCGACGGCGCGATCGTGGTGGCGCCGATCGGACACGTGTCGGTGACGTTCGACCACCGCGTCGTCGACGGCGCGCGCGCCGCGGAGTTCGGCCTCGTCGTCATCCGGTTGCTCGAGCAAGGATGAGGGGCGCCCATGCGGCCGGGCGCCCCGTCCAGTGGCGGAGGGCGCCCCGACACCGGGGCAGTGGCGCCGGGGCGTCACTGGACTTACGAAAGCGGAGACGAACCGGTTTGCTCAGGCCGCGGCTGCCGCCAGGTGCCGCGCCAGCATCCACTCGATCTTCGGGGCGCTGGCCCTGCCCTCCAGCCGGTCGACGACCCGTTTGTCCTTGACCAGCACGAGCGTCGGGACCTCCGATACACGAAGCCGCTCGACGACGTTCGGCTGCCTCTCGACGTCGATTCGCATCACGCGTAGACGCATGCGCTCCTTCAGTGCCAGATGCGCGAGGAGACTCTCCATTCGTCGCGCCGGCCCGGAGCGCTCGGACCAGAAGAAGAGGAGCAAGGCCTTCGCATCGGTGCTCTCCAGGTCGTCCTCCTAGTGTCAATGGCCGCGGGGGAGCGGGCTCCCTTCTTTTCCCTGCAAACAGGCCGGGCAAACTAGTGCGCCATCCAGTGCTGGATGGGGCACTACACTCGAAGCGATGGGAAGCTGGTACTGGATCGGAGTTTGCGCAGGGCTCGGGGTGGCGCTCGGCGTACTCCTGGCCGGCCTCCTCGCGGGAACTCGGGTGGGCGTCACGGCCGCGCTCCTCCTGGCGACCGGCGGCGGCGTGGCCATCGGCTTCGCGCTCGGCCAGTGGGACGAGGCCATCGGGGGCGGGGCGGGCGGCGCGCTCGGCGCGATCGGTTCCGCGCAGCTGGTTGCCGGGACGCTCCGGCGCGGCGGAGCGCGGTTCGGAGTGGCCCTCTTCATCGGCCTGGCCTCGCTTGCGCTCGCTGCGATCGCGTGGATCCCCATCGTCGGGTATCTCGAGGCGACGCTCGTGCCGGCCTTCGCGGCCCGCCTGCGGGGCCGCGCCGCCCAGCGCTACGCCGGGCTCCGCACCCTTGCCAAAGACTAAGTTAATCCTCATCGTGATCGACGGTCTGACGCCGTCGATGTTCGAGGCGGCGGTCGGCGACGATCGGACGCCGGCGCTCTCGTACCTGGCCGAGCAAGGACGCTACTCGCGCGCTGTCTCGACTTTTCCATCCTTGACGCCCGTGTGTCTGTCGTCGATTGCGACGGGCGCACATCCCGACATCCACCACATCCCGCATCTCGTCTGGTACGACCGCGAACGCGCACGTCTCGTCGAGTACGGCTCGTCGTTCCGCGCAGTCCGCGCGGCGGGTATGACGCGCTCGCTTCTCGACACGATCATCAACCTCAACCGTCTTCACCTCGGTGCGGATGCGGTGACCGTCTACGAGGCGCTCGAGGACGCGGGACTGACGGCGGCGGCGATCAACATCACCTGCTACCGAGGACGAACGCCGCATCTGCCCACGCTCCCGGCGGTCACGATTCCGGCGTACGGTCCCAAGCGCTTCTTCTTCTACAACCTCTTCGAATCGGATCCCACCGGCGCTCCGCTCGCGGTCTTCGGGCGCTCCCACGGTTCGATCGACGCGTACGCAGCTGCGGTCGGGCGTTGGCTCGTGACGCGCGACGGCTTCGACTTCCTCGTCTACTACCTGCCCGACTACGACTTCGCTTCGCACGTCTACGGACCGGACGGCTCCTTCGAGGCGCTCGTCCGCAGCGACGCTGCGATCGGTGCGCTGCTGGACGCGGCCGGCGGCCCGGACGAGTTCCTCGAGCGCTACGCCGTCGTGCTGTGCTCGGACCACGGCCAGACCGGTGTCGACCAGGACGTTGGCCTGCAGACGCGGTTTGCCGAGCTCAGCGACCTGGTCGTTGCGGCCTCGAACCGCGCCGGGATGGTCTACCGGCTGCCCGGCTGCGAGCTCGAGGCTCGCGAGCTCGCCGAGCGGCTGGACGACGAGCCCGCCGTGGAGGCCGCGCTCTTCCTCGAGGACGACGAGGCGGTCGTCCGGCGCGAAGGAGAGGAGCTTCGCTTCGCGCCGGGCCCTGCCGGCTGGTCGACGAGCGGCGACGAAGGCCTACTTGGCTATCCCGGGGGGCTCGAGCGCGCCTGGGCGGCCCTCGTGAACCCGAACGCCGGCGAGGTGATCGTCTCCGCGGCTCCGGGCTTCGAGTTTGCCGACCTGGCCGGGGGCCACCACGTCGGCGGGGGTAGCCACGGCTCGCTCCGGCGGGGCGACTCGGAGGTGCCGATGCTCACGATCGGGGTCGACGCGCAGCCGCAGTCGATCGTCGACATCGCGCCCGCAATCCTCGAGCACTTCGGCCTGGAACCGCCTGCATATGCGCATTCGCTCACGCGTGCCGCCTGAGCCGGCCGAGCTCCGGCGACAGATGGTCGAGCACCAGCTCCGCAGCCGCGACGTCAAGGACGAGCGGGTCCTCGCCGCGATGGAGAAAGTGCCCAGGGAGCTCTTCGTGCCGGAGTCGCTGCGTAGCCGTGCCTACGACGACGCCGCGCTTCCGATCGGAGCCGGTCAGACCATCTCGCAGCCGTACATGGTTGCCAGGATCTGCGAGGCACTCGTCCTGCGCGGCGACGAGCGCGTCCTCGACGTCGGGTCGGGATCCGGTTACCAGGCGGCGGTGCTGGCGGAGCTCGCGGCCGAGGTGGACACGATCGAGCGGGTCCCGGAGCTGGCGGAGCTGGCCCACGCCAACCTCCAGGCGGCCGGCTACGACAAGGTGCGCGTGCACACGGGCGACGGCTCGCGCGGCCTGCCGGAGCGGGCCCCGTTCGACGCAATCGCAGTCGCGGCTGCGGCTCCTGAGTTGCCGCAGACTCTCTACGAGCAGCTTGAGCCGCGCGGGCGGCTGGTTGTCCCTGTCGGCCGGCGTGGCATCCAGCGGCTGGAAGTCATCATCCGGAGCCCCGAGGGGCCGGCGGTTCTCCGCTCGGTCCCCTGCCGGTTCGTGCCGCTCGTCGGGGAGGAAGGGTTCTGAGTGGTTTTCACCCTCTCGGTCCGGGCACCATGGGGCGGGGATGAGCGAGCGATCCGGAGCACGTCTGCTCGGACTGCCTGTGCGCCTGCACGGGCTTCAGCTCGGGCAACCGTCCGACCTTCTGCTCGACCGAGACGCGCTGCGAGCCGTCGGGATCGACGTCGTCTGCGGCGACGAGGCGCACCGTTTCCTGCCGTTCCCGGCTGCGACCATCGAAGACGACGCGATCACCATCACCTCGCCGCTCGTGTTGCTCGAAGCGGACCAGCTCTCTTTCTACCGCTCACGCTCGTTCACGCTCAGCTCGCTCCGTGGTCGGACGGTCGAGCGCGACGGAACGACGCTGGGCATCCTGCGCGACGTGGTCCTTGCGGCCGACGGCGAGCTTTCGGCCGTGCTCGTCGAGCGCGACGGCTCGACTGATCGCATTCCGTTCAAAGCCAAGCTGCATTTTGCATCAGAGCGCCGCACCGCCGCCTGAGTAGCTAACCTCGCCGGGCCGATGGACGAGCCGAACGCAGCCGTCACGGCGGGCCTGCGCGGCCGCGCCACGCACGCGCTCCGCCAGCGCCACAACTGGGAGCAGCTCGCGAAGTTCTGCATCGTGGGCGCGACCGGCTACGTCGTCAACCTGCTCGTCTACGTCGCGCTGCTCGACGGGGCCAACCTGCACTACCGCGTTGCGGCGACGGGATCGTTCCTCGTCGCCGTCACCAACAACTATCTCCTGAACAGGCTCTGGACGTTCCGCCACCACCGCGGACACTTTGCGTATCAAGGTCTGCGCTTCTTCGTCGTCTCCTTGCTGGTCTACGGCGGAAACCTGTTGATCCTCACCGTGCTCGTCGAGCTCGGGGTCGGCAAGATCGTGTCGCAGGCGATTGCCATCGTGCTCGTGACGCCGGCGAACTTCCTCGGCAACAAGCTCTGGTCTTTTCGGAGACGACACTGAGGCGCACGCTCGCGGCTGTCGCCGTGCTCGTGGCGGCGGGGGCATTCGTGAGTTGCGCGAACGCGGCGAACGCACAGCCACGGCTCACGAAGGAGAGGGCGACCGCGCTCTTCCTCGCCGACGACAAGGTGGCGGACTGGCTCGACCGCTATCCGACGGAGGGTCGCGTCACGGACGCCACCTACGAGGGCGATCCGGCCAAGTGCGGCGGCGGCGCCGTCGGCGGGTGCTGGACGGTGAACGTCTGGTGGAGCAACAAGAACAGGAAGGTCGATGCGGGCGAGATTGCGACCGGTAAGGTCGACGACCAATCGGGCCGGGTGACGGAAGCATGGACGGGACCGCAGGTCGCGTGGAGGATGGCGCGCGGCTACGAGGGAGCGTTCGGCGGGAAGAAGATCAACAGCACGCCGGTCTGGCTTGCGTTCTGCGCCGCGTTCCTGCTCGGGCTGCTCGACTTTCGGCGGCTGTTCTCGCTCCGAAACCTCGATCTGCTCGCACTGGTGTCGTTCACCGCGTCGCTCTGGTACTTCAACCACGGCGACGTCTTCACGAGCGTCCCGCTCGTCTATCCACCGCTCGTGTACCTCCTCGGGCGCTGCGTCTGGATCGGCGTGAGCGGCCGGCCCGTCCGGGCCGCGCGGCCGCTCTGGCGGCCCGCCGTCTTACTCGCAGCGGCCGTCTTCCTGATCGGCTTTCGCATCGGACTGAACCTCGAGGACTCGAACGTCATCGACGTTGGCTACGCGGGAGTGATCGGCGCGCAGCGGATCGCAACTGGTGTGATGCCTTACGGACACTTTCCGGAGGAGGACGGTCTCAAGGCCTGCGGGCCGGCGGACTCGGCCGGTGAGATCCGCGACCGGATCCAGTCCAACGGGCGCTGCGAGTCTGCGAACCCCCTGGGCGATACATACGGGCCCGTCGCGTACGAGGCGTATTTGCCGGGGTACTGGATTCGCGGCTGGTCCGGGAAGTGGGACAAGCTGCCGGCCGTTCACCTGACCTCGATCATCTTCGACGTCCTGTGTGCGCTGGGTCTCGGCCTCGCGGGCCTTCGTTACGGCGGCCGCTGGCTCGGCTGCGCGCTCGCTTTCGCCTGGGCCGCGTTTCCGTTTACGCAGTACGTGTCGATGTCGAACACGAACGACGCGATCGTTCCGGTGTTCCTGATCTTCGGCCTCTGGCTTGCAAGCTCACCCTGGTCGCGCGGAGTCCTCTCCGCCTTATCCGGTTGGACGAAGTTCGCAACGCTCGTCACGGTGCCGCTCTGGCTTACCTACCCCGGACCGGTGCGCCGGCTCCGTCCTGCGCTGATGTTCGGTGCCGGCTTCTTCCTGGCGACGGTCGTGGCCTTCTCGGTGCTCCTGCTCGACGCGCATCCGATCCAGGCGGCGCAGACGTTCTATGACCGCACGCTGAAGACGCAGATCACGCGTGAGTCGCCCTTCTCGCTCTGGGATTGGGCGCAGTACCACGCGCGCGGCATCCCGGACCTCCATGTGGTGCAGTGGGTCCTCGAAGGGCTGCTCGTCGTCGGCGCGATCGTCGTCGCGTTCGTGCCGCGGACGAAGTCCCCACTACAGCTCGCCGCGCTCACCGGCGCGCTGCTGATCGGTTTCGAGCTCGTCCTCACGCATTGGTTCTATCTGTACATCGCCTGGTTCTTCCCCTTCGTCGCGTTTGCCGTACTGGCAACAGATGGCCGCGCTGAGTCACGCGCCGGCTTCTGACCGGTCGATCGTCGCCGCGACCTTCGTGGCGATCGCGCTCTTCGTCGGGTCGTGGGCGCTGCTCCATTTCGGCTTCTACACACACAAGCAGATCCTCGACACGCCGGTCTACCAGCGCTACGGAAACCTGATCGCGGAGGGGAAGGTCCCGTACCGCGACTTCGCGGTCGAGTATCCACCCGGCGCGCTCCCCGTGTTCGCCCTGCCCGGGCTCGCCAGGGCGGGTCACGACCAGCAGGTCACGGAGGGGTTCCGGCGCACGTTTCAGTCCCTCATGTGGATCTGCGGCGCGGTGGCGATCGGCGCGATGGCTCTCGTCCTGCGCGCTCTCCGCCGCTCCGCCGTGGCTGTCTGGGCCGCGCTCGCCTTCGCGGCTCTCGCGCCGCTGCTGCTCGGCTCCGTGATTCTCAGCCGGTTCGACCTGTGGCCGGCGGCGATCGTCGCCCTCGCGCTCGCGGCGCTCGTGAGCGACCGCCTCCGGACCGGACATGCACTCCTCGGACTCGGAGTGACGGTGAAGCTCTATCCCGCGGTCCTGTTACCGCTTGGGCTCGCGTTCGTCTGGCGACGACGCGGAAGACGCGAGGCGTTCGTGTGCGCTGCCTTCGCGGCGGCGGTGATCGTCGTGATCTTCCTCCCGTTCGTCATCCTCTCGCCGGGTGGCGTGTGGGACAGCCTTCGTTTGCAGCTCGACCGGCCGCTGCAGGTCGAGAGCCTCGGCTCAGCGCTGCTGCTCGCGGCGCACCACGCGTTCGGGGTCGGGGTGACGGGAGAGACGAGTCACGGCTCCCAGAATCTCGCCGGTGGCGGCGCGCACGCGTTGGCGATCGCCGCAGTCGTCGCACAGGCTCTCGCACTGCTCTGGATCTGGACGTCCTTCGCGCGCGGCCCGGCCGGTCGCGAGGCGCTCATCCGTGCGAGCGCCGCATCGCTCACCGCTTTCGTCGCCTTCGGCAAGGTGCTGTCCCCGCAGTTCCTGATCTGGTTGATCCCTCTCGTGCCGCTCGTGCGAGGACGGCGCGGGCTAACGGCGAGCGCGCTCCTCGCTCTCGCGCTCGTCCTGACGCAGATCTGGTTTCCGTTCCGCTACTTCAGGCTCGCGCTCGACTTCGAGCCCGGACTCTCGTGGCTCTTGCTGCTGCGCGATCTAACGCTCGCCGCGATCGCGCTGATCCTCGCGGTCACCCTACGGAGACGCGAACCGGCTCACAGCTGACGGCCCGACCGTCGGCGCCGCACTCGATGAGGACGCCTTCGATCCGGACGTCGCCCGACGCCGTCTCGAACCGCACCGGCATGCCGGTGCGCATCTGGCGGATGGCGAGCTCGGCCTCGACGCCGATGACGGAGTCGTGCGGGCCGGTCATGCCGGCATCGGTGATGGCGGCGGTGCCGCCGGGCTGTACGCGCGCGTCCTTCGTCTGCACGTGCGTGTGTGTTCCGATCACCGCCGTCACCTTGCCGTCGAGCCACCTTGCCATCGCCACCTTCTCGCTCGTCGCTTCGCCGTGCATGTCCAGGACGATGATCGGCGTGCGTGCTCGCGCCTCCTCGACCAGGTCGTCGACGACTTCGAACGGGCCGACAGGCGGTCCGATGAACAGCGCGCCGAGGAGGTTCGTCACCGCGACCTCGGTTCCATCCGCAGCCTCGACGAAGGTCAGCCCTTTCCCGGGCGCGCGCCTCGACAGGTTCGCCGGCCTGATCACCCGGTCGCTCTCCTTCAGGTACGGCACGATCTCGCCGCGCCGCCAGACGTGGTTGCCGAGCGTGATCGCATCGACGCCGGCCGCGAGCATCTTGTCCGCGAGCTTCGGCGTGATCCCGACGCCGTCGGCGAGATTCTCACCGTTCAGGATGCAGAGATCGGCCCTGAGCTGCTCGCGGAGCGCAGGCAGACGCTCCTCCACTGCCCGCCGGCCGGGAATGCCGACGGCGTCCGCGATGAACAGGATTCTCAGGGTAGGAGGTTGGCGGCCGCACGCAGCTCGATGGCCACGTGGTTCCCCGCGTCCTGCGTGTAGTGCGAGAGCGCCTGCGTCTCCACGCCGGACAGGTCGACAACGCGTCCGACCTTCGTGCTCGACGCCGCGACCGTCGAACCGACCGTGAGCGCCGGGTCAGGGCTCAGTTGCGTTAGCGACACCACGAGTGAAGGTGCAGCCGACGGCTGGATGTCGATGCGCGAGCCGTACGCACGTCCGTCGAGGATGTAGTCCGAGATTCCGACGATCGTGCCGTCGACCGGTGCGTACACGTCCGTGCCGGGCAGAGCGCCGACGTCGAGCGCTGCAGTCTCGCCACCACTCAGCTGGAAGTAGACGAAGCCGCCGCCACCGCCGCCGAAGATCTTGTGTGCGAGACGCGAGAGCGCTCCCTCGTTGCCCTGCCGTCCGAGCGGCGTCAGTGGGAGCGCGCCGTCGCCCGACGAGTGGTAGCCGATTGCGGTCACGCGGCTCTGCGCGACCGGAAGTTGGATCCGCAGGCCGTTGTGCAAGGCGACCGTCAGCGGCGTCGGGGGCCCGACCGGAAGCAGTCGGCGGGCGGGACCGGGCAGCGCCTGTGAGGGCTCGCGGGTCGCTCCCTGGCCGAACGCCGTGATCAGGAGGGTCCCGAGCAAAGCGCCCGTGACGACGGTGAGCACGATCAAGCGCCGGGCTCGATGGTGGTGGTGCTGAGGACGGCGCTGGCTGCGCGCTCGCCTGCGCCCCGCGGGAGCTGGGCGGGAGGGGGCCGACATCGGCGGCACCGTAACCGATCTCGACCGCCCCTTCAAACGACGAGGGGACCGACTTTGTGACGATTCAGACCGCGGAGGCGCCTCGGCTTGGCCCCGCTTCTCGTGACGGTCGAGCGCAAGGTTCCCCTCCTCGACCCAGTTCCAGTCCCACGCAGGCGGTGTTAGCTGTACGACCTCGGCTGTACGATCACTTGGATGCCCGCCCGGGCGGCGAAGATCGAGATCCCGCGCTGGATCCAACTCGCCGGGCTCCCGGTTGTGCTGCTGTTGCTCTGGGTGGTGGCGGGCGCGGTCCGTCACGTCGTCTTCCTGTTCCTGGTTGCGCTCCTGATCGCGCTGCTCCTGAGCCCGGTCGTACGGACCGTCCAGAGGTCCCGGCTCCCCCGCGGCTTCGCAGTCGCGCTCGTGTACCTCGTGTTCGCAGTCGCGGTGTTCGCCGCCATTGCTGCCCTCGGGACCGTCGTCGTCAACGAGACGAAGACGGCCGCGAAACGGGTGGATTCCTACTTTACGGACGTGAACGGACGAACCGGTCAGGTCGACGCCGATCGCGACGTCGACCGTCTCCAGCAGTGGCTGGACACACATCGGCTCGGCGGAATCGACGTTCAGCAGCGCGGACATCGGCTCGTCCGCGACATCCGCAGGCACGACGTCGGCAAGTACACGAACAAGGTCGTCGACTTTCTCGAAGGCGCAGCGATCTCGATCGGGAAGCTGCTTTTCAGCGCGATCGTGATCATCGTCGTGTCGATCTACATGGTCCTGGACTTCCCGAAGTTCGAACGCAGGCTCGACCAGCGCTTCCCGCCGCATCCCGGCTCGGAGCCGTTGTTGCTACGCATGGAGCGCTCGCTGACGAGTTACGTCAAGGGGCAGGCGCTCGTGTCGCTCATCATCGGGACGAGCGCCGGCGTCGGCCTGTGGCTGCTCGGTGAGCTCGGTTGGCTTCCGCACGGACAGAAGTACGCGTTGCTCTTCGGAGCGTGGGTTGCGATCACGGAGCTGCTTCCGTATATCGGCCCGTGGCTCGGTGCCATTCCTCCGGTCCTGTACGCACTCGTCGTCCATCCGATCTCGGCGCTGTGGGTGATCCTGCTGTTCCTCGGGATCCACCAGATCGAAGGACACGTCGTCGTGCCGAAGGTCATGGGCAGCGCGCTTCGGCTGCACCCGCTGCTGGTCATCTTCGGACTGCTCGCCGGCGGCGAGATCTACGGCTTGCCCGGCGCGCTGGTTGCCCTGCCGATCCTGGCCGCGGGCCGTGCGATGTGGGAGTTCTTCTCCGAGCGCCTCGGGCTCGAGCGCTGGGAGGACGGCGAGGTGGCCGTGCCGGTCGAGGTCGAGCTCGAGGAGGCTGAACCGCCTCCGCCTGCAGCAGCCAGTCGCTGAGCGAGGGTTACGCTGTAGCGGTGAGCGCCTTTCCGGTCACCCGGTTGCGCAGGCTGCGACGTACGACCAGCTTGCGCGGGCTCGTGCGCGAGACGCGGCTCGATCTCGATGACTTCGTCATGCCGCTCTTCGTCGGGCCAGAGCCGCTTGCGAACCCGAACCTGCCCGGCCTCGGCCGCCACTCGGTCGACACGCTCGCGGCCGAGGCGGACGAGCTCGAGCGCCTCGGCGTCAAGGCCGTGATCCTCTTCGGCATCCCGGACGAGAAGGACGAGGAGGGTTCCGGAGCGTGGGACGACGACGGTGTCGTCCAGCGGGCGCTGCGCGAGCTGCAGGGACGCGACCTGGTGCTGATCACGGACGTCTGCCTGTGCGAGTACACGTCGCACGGCCACTGCGGCGTCCTCGACGGCGAGCACGTAGACAACGACGCGACTCTGGAGCTGCTCGCGCGAACTGCGTGCAGCCATGTCGAGGCTGGGGCGGACATCGTCGCCCCGAGCGACATGATGGACGGACGCGTGGGCGCAATCCGCGAGGAGCTCCCCGAAACGCCGATCATCGCCTACTCGGCGAAGTACGCCTCCGCGTTCTACGGACCGTTCCGCGAGGCGGCCGAGTCAGCGCCGTCGTTCGGCGACCGGCGCGGCTACCAGATGGATCCGGCGAACGTGCGCGAGGCGCTTCGCGAGTGCGAGCAGGATGTGGCCGAAGGCGCAGACGTGCTGATGATCAAGCCTGCGCTTCCTTATCTCGACGTCCTGCGCGCGGTGCGAAAGCGGTTCGACCTGCCGCTTGGCGCCTACAACGTCTCCGGCGAGTACGCGATGGTCAAGGCCGCGGCGGCGAAAGGGTTCCTCGACGAACGGCCGGCCGCACTGGAATCGCTCACCGCGATCAAGCGCGCGGGCGCCGACCTCGTCATCTCCTACTGGACGAAGGAGCTGGCGAGCTGGCTCTGATCTCCCCGAAAAGTGCTTCGCATTTTCCGGGGGTTGTGGTAACCCCTTCGCTTCGCTCGGAAAGATGAGAAACAGCATGGGTACGCGCGTCCTTCGGACGCGAAGTGACCTTTATCGCCGCGCGCTCGAGCTGATCCCCGGCGGCGTCAACTCGCCCGTCCGCGCGATGCGCGCGGTCGGCCTCGACGAGCCGGTCTTCGTTCGACGCGGGGAAGGTGCGTACATCGAGGACGTGGACGGCAACCGTTACGTCGACTGGGTCATGTCGTGGGGGCCGCTCCTCTTCGGGCACGCGGATGCCGAGACGCTGGAAGCGGTTCGCGCGGCGGCTGAGCGGGGGACGAGCTTCGGCGCCCCGACCGAAGCGGAGGTGGAGCTCGCGGCGGAGATCGTCGACGCGGTGCCGTCCGTGGAGAAGGTGCGGTTGGTGTCGTCGGGGACCGAGGCGGCGATGAGCGCCGTCCGGCTGGCGCGGGCGTTCACGGCTCGCGATCGGATCCTCAAGTTCACGGGCTGCTACCACGGCCACGTCGACGCGCTGCTCGCGAGCGCCGGCTCCGGCCTCGCGACGCTCGGTCTCCCGTCGAGCCCCGGCGTCCCCACTGCGGTGACGAGCGACACCGTCGTCTGCAAGTTCAACGACGTCGATGCGGTGGCCTCGACGGTGGCAGAGCACGGCGAGGGCCTGGCGGCGATCATCGTCGAGCCCGTCGCCGGGAACATGGGCGTCGTCCCGTCCGAGCCTTGCTTTCTCGAGGCGCTGCGCCGGCTCTGCGACGCCTCCGGCGCGTTGCTCGTCTTCGACGAGGTGATCACCGGCTTCCGGGTCGCGCGCGGAGGCGCGCAGGAGCTGTTCGGCGTGACCCCCGACCTGACCATCCTCGGCAAGATCGTCGGAGGAGGTCTCCCGCTCGCGGCGTTCGGGGGCCGCGCCGAGATCCTGGACCGGCTCGCGCCGAGCGGCGACGTCTACCAGGCCGGCACGCTTTCCGGGAACCCCCTCGCAACCGCGGCCGGTCTCTCTGTGTTGCGCCGGCTGCGCGATCCGGGCCGGTACGCGCAACTCGAGCAACGCGGCGCGCGGCTCGAAGAGGGACTGGCCCCATACGGCCGGATGCAGCGTGTCGGCGCGATGGCGACGCTGTTCATGACCGACGACCCGGTCCGCAACTTCGACGACGCCGAGCACTGTGACACCGAGCGCTACGGCGCGCTCTTCCGTCACCTGCTCGACCGCGGGATCTACGTAGCTCCGAGCCAATTCGAGGCGATGTTCGTCTCGCTCGCGCACGGAGACGAGGACATCGACCGCACCATCGAGGCCGTTGGCAGCTTCGACGGGTGACCTCTGGGAGACCATCGCTGCCGATGCGCAGCGTGAGAGTCAGCTGTGGAGGTCGGCGCTGCGCTCAAGTGACGAGCAGGAGCGCGAGCCGATCTTCTCCCGCCTGGGCGAAGAGCGCTACGCACTCGGGATCGAGACCATCTACGAGGGCTACCTGCTGCACTACGGAAAGCCGCGGCTGTTCGCTCCTGAGGACGATGACACGGCGCTCCTCCTCGGGGACTACCTGTATGCGCACGGGCTCGTGCGCATCGAAGAGGTAGGAAGCGTCGACGCCGTCAGCGATCTCGCCGAGCTGATCGCGCTCTGCGCCTACCTGCGCGCCGAGCGGATCGCCGGCGACGGTGCCGTCTGGGCGGCGACGGCGACTGCCCTCGGTGGCGGTTCGCTCGAGGACGGACGGTCGCGCCTCCGCCTGGACAATGACCCGACCCCGCTGGAGCAGCTGGCCCGGGCCCGAGCCGGCGACGCCGCCGTCGACCAGGCGCTCGGTACGCATCGCGGACGACTGCGGTAGAGTCGCCGCGATGCACGTCCTGCTGCAGCTGCTCGCGGTTCAGGATGCGGCAACCGAGGGCAAGAAGGTCATCACCGGCATGCTCATCGTGGGGCTGATCTTCGCCGGCGTGATCGCGGTGGGACAGACGCTGCACTGGGTGCGCCACCGGCGCCGCTAGAACTCCCGAGGATGTCGCGCGCTCGATCCGCAACCTAGACTGACCGCGTGGCGCCCCCCGGAGATCTCCGCGCCTGGATTGCGCTCCTCGAACGTGAGGGCGAGCTCGTCCGCGTCGCGGCCGAGGTCGATCCCGAGCTCGAGATCACCGAGATCAACGATCGCGTCGTCAAGGCGGGGGGTCCGGCTCTTTTCTTCGAGAACGTCAAGGGCTCGCCGCACCCCCTCCTGATCAACCAGTTCGGAACCGAGCGGCGAATGTGTCTTGCCTTCGACGCGCCGTCGCTCGACGCGGTGGCGACGAAGCTGAGCGACGTGCTCGAGATGCAACCGCCCTCGGGCCTCGTCGACAAGGTTCGGGGACTGCAGAAGCTCAAGTCGATCGCCGACTCGCGGCCGAAGACCGTGCGGCGTGCCCCGAGCCAGGAGATCGTGGCCGAGGGAGACGACGCGTCGCTCGACGGCTTGCCGATTCAGACGTGCTGGCCGGACGACGCCGCGCCGTTCATCACGCTGCCGGCCGTGATCACGAAGGATCCGCGAACCGGAACCCGCAACGTCGGCATGTACCGGATGCAGAAGCTGGGCCCGCGTGCGACGGCGATGCACTGGCAGATCCACAAGGACGGGCGGGCCGACTATCTGGCGACCGACGGGAGGATCGAGGTCGCCGTCGCCCTCGGGCTCGATCCCGTGACGGCGTACTCCGCAAGCGCGCCGCTCCCGAAGCACATCGACGAATTCATGCTGGCGGGGTTCCTGCGCGGTGAGCCCGTCGAGCTCGTGCAGGCGAAGACCATCGACCTCGAAGTGCCGGCGAACGCCGAGATCGTCCTCGAAGGCTACGTCCAGAAGGACGAGCTCACCGACGAAGGGCCTTTCGGGGACCACACCGGGTACTACACGCCGCCCGAGCCGTTTCCGGTCTTCCACCTGACCGCGATCACGATGCGGCGCGATGCGATCTATCCGTCCATCGTGGTCGGCAAGCCCCCGCAGGAGGACGCGTGGCTCGGCAAGGCCACCGAGCGCATCTTCCTGCCCGCGATCAGGATGACCGTGCCGGAGATCGTCGACTACGACCTGCCGGTCGCCGGCGCCTTCCACAACTGCTGCATCGTCTCGATTCGCAAGGCCTATCCCGGTCACGCCCAGAAGGTGATGCACGCGATCTGGGGCCTGGGCATGCTCAGCCTGACCAAGGCGGTGGTCGTCGTGGACGAGTGGGTGGACGTGCACGACTACGAGGAGGTCATGTTCCGCGTGGGCGCGAACGTCGATCCCCAGCGGGACGTCCTGATCACGGAGGGGCCGCTCGACCACCTCGACCATGCCCCGACGCGGCAGTTCTACGGCGGCAAGATCGGGGTCGACGCAACCCACAAGGGGCCCGAGGAGGGCACCCGCGAGTGGCCGCCGGAGATCGAGATGACGCCGGAGGTGAAGGGACTGGTCGACCGGCGCTGGGAGGAGTACGGGATTCCGCTCCTCGAGCCCGCGCAGAACGGCAGCCCGCGTCGTAGGATCCCCACTTCAGTCTCCCGAGCGAAGCGAAGGGACTAACTCACAACCCGGAAAATGTGCTGCATTTTCGGGTTTACGTTGCGCCGTTTGTTACGTCGTTGACACGTCGGAGAGAGCGGGGGTTGAATCCACTGGTGGTGAAGAAGGGGGACGTCCGGTAATGGAGCCCCAGCACGGGGACCGCCCGCATTCGCCAGGACCGTCCGTCTACCCGATCGGCTTCGCCGCGGGTATCGCCTGCATCCTCGTCGGACTGATCATCAACCCGAAGGTGATCGCACCGATCGGCGCGGCGATCGCGGTCGTGTTCGGATTCCTCTGGGCACGGGACGCGACGAAGGAGTACCGGGGTGAGCCGGTCCATCCCATCGAGCCCGAACGCGGCGGTCCGCCGCCCTCGCCCGATGCTGCGGCGATCCCCGCCGATCGCGGTGAGCCTGCGCCGGGCGAGCGGTTTCCGCGCAGCAGGTTCCTCGAGTTCTCGACGCTCGGTCTCGGCGCCGTGATCGGCGGGCTCGTGACCGTGCCCGCGCTCGGCTTCATGGTCATCCCTCCATTCCGCAAGCAGGGCTATCCCATGGTCGATCTCGGGCCGCTCTCGAACTTTGCCGAGGGCAAGTGGTTCGTCACGAAGTTCTTCATGCGCCCCGTCGACGGTGAGGTCTCTCATCGAACCGCTTACATCCGCAACAACGGGCTCCTGAACGGCAAGCCGAGCTTCACGATCATCTCGAACCGCTGCGCCCACCTCGGGTGTCCGGTACAACCGAACGGCCCGGTACAGAACGATCAGGCGAAGGACGTCAAGTTACGCGGCGGCCAGGAGGTCACGCTGATCCCCGCGCTTCCGGCTGGTGGCTACGGCTGTCCGTGCCACGGCGGTCAGTACGACCCGGAGGGCAATCGCACGGCCGGGCCGCCGGTTCGTGCGCTCGACCGCTACGACTTCGCCGTCGTCAACGGGCATCTCGTCCTCGGCAAGCCGTTCAGCGTCTCGCACGTCGACGGCGAAGGGAAGAACGCCGAGATCCACAAGTACAAGCTCACCGGCCCGGGCCAACACGTGGACGGCTGGGAGCAGATCTTCTACCCCGTCCAGCCCCCGCACTAAGTGACTCAACCGCCCCCATTCGCCGGCCCCTGGCACGCGATCACGCGGTGCCAGGCCGCGTCCTCAGTCGCCGCTGGGCAGTCAGCCCAGCGGCTCCCTGCGTCCTTGCCTGGCTTGGTGCTCGCGCACCAGGAATCCGGCAATGAGGGCGGCTGAATCACATGGCTGTCACAACTCGTCCTACGAGGAAGTCCGCCCGCCGTCGGCAAATCGAAGCGGCGATCAACTATCCGATCGACTGGCTCGAAGAGCGCTCCGGCCTGATCGGCGGGCTCCGCTACTTCCTCTTCCGCAAGGTTCCCGGCGATACGAACTGGTTCCACACGCTCGGGTCGGCGACGCTCACGGCTTTCCTCGTGCAGGCGATCACCGGCGTGATCCTCGCGATGTACTACCAGCCGGACGCGACCGTGAATCCGAGAACCGGCACGACGGCCGCCTATGGATCGATCCAGCACATCACGAACGACCTCACGCTCGGCTGGCTGGTGCGCGGGATGCACAAGTGGGGCGCGAGCGTGTTCATCATCCTCTTGTTCTTCCACATGGCGCGCGTCTTTTTGTTCGGCGCCTACAAGTATCCGCGCGAGCTCAACTGGATCATTGGCGTCACCCTGCTCGTGGCTGGGATGCTCGAGGGCTTCACCGGCTACCTCCTGCCGTGGGACCAGACCGCGTACTGGGCAACGGTCGTCGGCATCAACCTCAACGGCACGGCGCCGATCCTGGGTCCCTTCCTGGCGGACTTCCTGCGCGGCGGCGCGGAGATCGGCGGCGACACGCTGGCCCGCTTCTACTCCCTGCACATGCTGCTCCTCCCTGGCTTGATCTTCGCGCTGATCGGCCTGCACCTCTATCTCGTGGTCCGCCTCGGCGTGACCTCGCCGCCCTGGTCGAGCGAGGCAGCCGGCTCGGACTGGAACGAGGAGCCGAGCTCGAACGGACGCCCCGGCCTGACGCAGCCCGTCGCGCGCAGCAACTGGCGCCGCAACGGAGGTGACACGTAGTGCCCCTCCCAGCAATACCAAGGATGGCAACCTTGGCTGCGGACGAGTGCGGCCTCTGGCTTGGTGCTCGCGACCCAGAGACTCGACAGCATCACTGGAAGGGGCACTAATGGCCACGACCCAGGAGTGGCGCCGCGAGTTCGCCAAGTACAAGGAGGACGTCAAGCGGAGGGGGAAGCCCTTCTACCCCTACGCGATGTTCCACGACACGGTGATGAGCCTCGTCGTCGTTTCGGTGATCATCGGCCTCGCGGCGGTCTGGTACTTCACCTCGACGAAGGATCCGGCGGATTGCCAGCCGCACTTTACGTCCTGCATGCTCGGGCCGCGCTACGCGGAGCCTGCGGATCCGGCGACCACGAACTTCGTGCCGAGGCCGGACTGGTACTTCTACTTCCTCTTCTACTTGCTGCGGATCTTCAAGTGGCCCGACTCGGTGATCCTCGGAACGGTTGGCATTCCGACGATCCTGCTGATCATCGCTTTCACCCTTCCGTTCTTCGACAGGCGCATGGAACGGCGGTTGACGCGGCGGCCAGTCGCGGTTGTCGCGGCCATCCTGGTGGTGGTCTCGATGGGCGTGCTGACCTACAAGGGCGCCACGGCCAAAGAGGCGCTGGCGAGCGAAGTGGTGCAGGCGGTTCCGCAGTGGGCGCAGCGCGAGGGCTTCGCAAACAATCCGGATGCCGTTGCCGGTGCGAAGATCTTCGCCAGCTCCGGCTGCACTGCCTGTCACACCTATCTCGGCACGGGAAGCTCGAACCTTGGGGCGCCGGACTTGTCCGCGATCGGCAAGAACGGACAACCACCCTCATTCTTCTCGAAATACGTTTCGGATCCCTCCCAGTACGGCAACAACGTGATGCCGAAGTTCGGCTCGCTTGGCCAACAGAAGCTGAAGCAGCTCGGGGAATTCCTCAGCGCCTCCAAGGGCCCGAAGTAATCGCCGTGGCGGCTCCTCTGTGTGCCGCGTCGGTGCCGGAGTTTGCGTTTCGCCCCCAACAGTTGCGAGAGTTGGGTCTGTTCCTCTCGGCTTCGAAAGGCGATCCTAGATGCGTGTCTTCCTCGGCATAACGGGAGCCTCGGGCGCTCCGTACGCGGCTCGCCTCGTCGAGGCGCTCGCCGCGGCGGACGTGGAGCTCGGTCTGTGTGCGTCGAGCGCGGGCATCGAGGTGCTCGCGACCGAGCTGTACGGGAACGCGCGGCTCTCCCGGGACGAGACGCTCGCCCGTCTGCTCGAGCGCGCAGAGGACGGAAACGTGACGGTCTACGAGCCGAACGACTGGAAGGCGCCGTACGCGAGCGGCTCGGCGAAGGTGGACGCGTACGTCATCTGTCCGTGCTCGATGGGGACGCTCGGGACCATCGCCTCGGGCGCGATGTCGAACCTCATCCACCGCGCCGCCTCGGTTGCGCTCAAGGAGGAGCGCAAGCTCGTCGTGATGCCGCGCGAGACGCCGCTCTCGCTTATCCATCTTCGTAATCTGACTGCCGTGAAGGAGGCCGGCGCGACTGTGCTCTTCCTGGCACCGGGCTTCTACCACGGCGCCGAGACCGTCGACGACCTCGTGAACTTCATCGTCGGGCGTGCGCTCGACCAGCTCGGCCTCGACGTCGAGCTGGTCAAACGGTGGGGACAGTCGTGAGCGTCGGCTACGAGTCCGGACGGCTGACGCCGGACGCCGTCGAGCGCATGTTCGATCGCATCGCGCCGGTCTACGACGCGATGAACCGGACGATGACCGCCGGTCTCGACCGCCGCTGGCGGCGCATCACCGCCGAGGCGGTCGTCGATCCCGGCGACGACGTCCTGGATGCCTGTTGCGGCACGGGCGATCTCGCGATCGCTTGCGCACGCCGCGGCGGCAAGGTGACAGGCCTCGACTTCTCCGAGCGGATGCTCGAACGCGCCAGGGGCAAGGCTCCCGAGCTTGAGTGGATCCGAGGCGATGTGCTCGCGATGCCATTTGGGGACGCGAGCTTCGACTCCGTGACCGTGGGCTTCGGCGTCCGAAACGTCGAAGAGCTCGAGGGCGCGCTGGTGGAGCTGCGCCGTGTTTTGCGCCCCGGCGGGCGGCTCGGGATCCTCGAGATCACGAGACCGCGAGGGCTGCTCGCGCCCTTCTATCGGTTCTGGTTCGACGGAGTGGTGCCTCTCCTTGGCAAAGTGCTACCGGGTGGCCGCGCCTACACGTACCTGCCGGCGAGCGTGCGTCGCTTTCCGGGGCCGGCGGAGCTCGCGGACGTGATCGAGCGGGCCGGTTTCGGTGACGTGCGCGTGCGGCTCTTTGCCGGCGGGATCGTAGCTCTGCACACGGCCGTCGCAAAATGAGTGCGCTCGCGGAGATTCGAGCTGCACCGGGCCTCGACGCCTACCTCGCAGAGCTCGAGGATCGGCTCGAGGTGGCCGTCGGCGCGTATCAGGGCGTCGTCGGGGAGGTCGGCTCCGAGGCGCTCGCCGCAGGCGGTAAGCGGTTGCGCCCGTTGCTCGTGTACCTCTCCACCCCGCCGGATGCGGAGCCACCGGTGGTCGCGGGCGTCGCCGTCGAGCTCATCCACCTCGCCACTCTCATGCACGACGACCTGATCGACGGCGCGCGCCTGCGCCGCGGTCACGCCTCGGCCTGGTCCGCGTACGGTCCCGATGCGGCGCGCGCGGCCGGCGACTATCTCTTCGCGCGCGCCTTCGCCGAGCTGGCCGCGACCGGCGACGCGCGCGCGGTGGCAATCCTGGCGAACGCGACGCTGTGTCTCGCGCGCGGGGAGGCCCTGCAACGGTCGCAGCGCTTCGATCCCGACACGACCGTCGACGCGTATCTCGAGCGCTGCACCCTGAAGACGGGAAAGCTGTTCGAGGCCGCCTGTCGGCTCGCCGGCGGCTCCGGAGCGTTCGGTCTGGCTCTCGGCGTGGCGTTCCAGATCACCGACGACATCCTCGACTGCTCGGGCGTCACGATCGAGACCGGAAAGATCGCGGGCACGGATCTGCGCGAGGGAACTCCCACACTGCCGCTCCTGCTCGCCGCCCGACGCGACGAGTCCGTCCGGGCAGCGCTGGCGGGCGGGGCGCAGCTCGAAGGCGCACTGCTGCGCGTCGCCTCGACGGGGGCGATCGAGGAGAGCCGGGAGGTCGCGCTCGCGTACGCACGCAACGCGCGTGTCTGCCTGAACGGCGAGCTGCACCGGGAGGAGCTTCAGTCCCTGACGTACGCGGTCGTGAATCGAGAACGCTAGTGGCCCTCCCGGCGACATTCGGCGGCGCCTGGCCCGCGAGCACGCGGCGCGCTGCGGCGTCCTCAGTCGCGCCCGGGCTTTCTAGCCCGAGCGCTCCTTGCGTCCTTGCATCGCTTGGTGCTCGCGGCCCATGCATCCACCAATGCCACCGGCAGGACCACTGATGCTCCTCGAACGCACCGACGCGCTCGCCCCGATCCGCGACAAGGTGGAGGCGGGAGAGCGGCTCGACTTCGAGGACGGCGTCACCCTGATGGAGAGCGACGACCTGCTCGCACTCGGGGAGCTCGCAGACCAGGCGCGTCGGCTGCGCGGTGGTGACGACCGCGTCTACTTCGTCCAGAACCTGTATCTCAACCAGACGAACGTCTGTCGCGTGAAGTGCAAGTTCTGTGCCTTCGCGGTCACGCAGAAGCAGGCCGACGCGTACACGTACACCGGCACCGACCTCGTCGAGGACGCGGTGCGACAGCACGAGCTGTCCGGCTTCACCGAGATCCACATGGTCGGAGGCGAGAGCCCGCACGTGGACTTCGACTACTACGTCGACATCGTGCGCTCGCTGCACGAAGCCTTGCCGGACGTGCACCTGAAGCTGTTCACGGCGAGCGAGATCCACCACATGACGAAGCTGTCGGGACTGACGCACGAGGAGGTGCTGCGTACCCTTCGCGACGCAGGTCTCGGCTCACTGCCCGGCGGCGGCGCGGAGGTCTTCGCAGACCGCGTGCGCCGACTGGTCGCGCCCGGGAAAGAGCATCCCGACTTCTGGTTCCACACGCACGACACGGCGCATCGGCTCGGCATTCCGACTCACTGCACCATGCTCTATGGGCACGTCGAGACCTACGAGGAGCGGGTCGATCATCTGCTGCGGCTCCGCGAGCAGCAGGACAAGACGGGGGGCTTCCTCGCCTTCATCCCGCTGGCGTTCCATCCGGAGAACACGGTGTTCGAGCGACGTGGCTGGAGGCACACGACGGGATCCGAGGATCTGAAGCTGATCGCCGTGTCGCGTCTGATGCTCGACAACATCCCGAACATCAAGGCCTACTGGATCATGATGGGGCTCCCGCTCGCGCAGGTCGCGCTGCACTTCGGAGCGAACGATGTGCAGGGCACGGTCGTGCGGGAGGAGATCTTCCACGCGGCGGGCGCGCGCACCGAGACGGAGCAGAAGATCCCCGAACTGGTGCGCTTCGTGCGCGACGCCGGACGCGTACCCGTTGAGCGCGACACGATGTACAACGAACTGCGACGGTGGCTATGAGCGTGCGCGAGACGATCGAACGGGGTGACTTCGACGAGATCGCGGCGTTGCTGAGCCCGGATGTCGTGTGGGTCGGGCTCGAGCCGGGGCAGCTCTGCCGTAACCGCGACGAAGTCTTGTCGGTCTTCCGCGAAGCGCTCGCCTCCGGCATGACCGGCAGCCTCGAGGTGGTGGCCGAGGAGCAAGACATGCTCGTCGTCGCGCCACATGTCACTCCGCCGCCGGAGCGAAACCCCGACCTGCATCAGGTGTTCGTCGTCCGCGAGGAGCGGATCGTGGAGTTGCGAGACTTTCGCGATCGAGTCCTGGCGCTCGAGGCCGTGGGGCTCTCGTGATCCGCCTCGGCCGCATCTCGTACGTGAACATGGCGCCGGTGTTCTACCGCCTGGATGCCGAGGTCCAGGAGGTCCAAGGAGTTCCCACCGAGCTGAATCAGCGCTTGCTCGGCGGCGAGCTCGACCTTGCTCCGATCTCGTCGATCGAGTACGGACGGAACGCCGAGCGGCTGCGCCTGCTGCCGCGGCTCTGCGTGGGCTCGGAGGGCGCGGTCGACTCGATCCAGCTCGTCTCGCGGAAGCCGCTCGAGCAGGTCCGGTCCGTCGCCGTCACGCCCGAGTCGGCCACCTCGGTCGTGCTGACGAAGGTGCTGCTGCCCGAGGCGAGGCACGTCCCTCTCGGCGAGGAGGCCGATGCGAAGCTCCTAATCGGGGACGCGGCGCTGAAGTCGGCGTTCGAAGACCCGACCCCCCACTACGATCTGGGCCGTCTCTGGCTCGAGCGCACGGGGCTGCCGATGGTGTTCGCCGTCTGGGCCTGCACGGAGCCCCTCCCACCCGGGCTCGCGGAGCTGGAGGACGCGCTGGTCGCATCGGTCCGCCTGGCGCGGGCCGAGCCCGAGCGGCTCGCCCACGAGGCGAGCGAGCGGTACGGCTATCCAGCCGGCTTCCTTGCCCGCTACTTCGAGAAGCTGCGGTACCGCTTCGGCCCAAGAGAGCGTGCCGGCCTGATGACGTTCCTCGAGCTGGCCCACGAGGCCGGCGAGCTCGAGGAGGTGCCCGAGCTGAGGTTCGTGCGCGAGGCAGTGGTTGCGTGACCGAGTTCGCGGCTCAGAGCCACAAGGCTCCCGGCATGGCTCCGAGGGAGATCCTGGGCAAGGCGCTCGAGGGTGAGCGCATCTCCGACGAGGAGGCGCTGACGCTGCTCGAGTCGCGCGACCTCGTCTCGGTGGGGCGCCTGGCCAACGAGGTTCGCAACCGCAAGGCGGATCCCGACCGGATCACCTTCATCATCGACCGAAACCTCAACTACACGAACATCTGCTACACGGACTGCGATTTCTGCGCCTTCTACCGCAGTCCCGGAGATACGCGCGAGGGCTACCTGCTGCCGAAGCCGGTCATCTTCAAGAAGATCGAGGAGACGATCGCGCTCGGCGGCACGGGCCTCCTGATGCAGGGCGGCCACCATCCCGATCTCGGCATCGACTACTACGAGGATCTCTTTCGGTCGATCAAGGCGCGCTACAAGATCCACCTGCACGCGCTGTCACCTCCCGAGATCCAGCACATCTCACGACGGAGCAAGCTGACGCTCTGGGAGACGATCTCGCGGCTTCGGGACGCCGGTCTCGATTCGATTCCGGGGGGTGGCGGCGAGATCCTGGTCGACCGCGTCCGCGACGAGATCGCTCCGAAGAAGACCAAGACGAAGGAGTGGCTCGACGTCATGCGTCACGCCCACCGTCTCGGCATGTCGACGACCGCGACGATGATGTACGGCCACGTCGAGACGGTTGCGGACCGCGTCGAGCACATGCGCCGCATCCGCGAGCTGCAGGACGAGACCGGCGGCTTCCGCGCCTTCATCTCCTGGACGTTCCAGAACGACGGCAACCGCCTCGCCGGCAAGGTCGCGCGCGAGGACCTGCCGACGTCGTTCGACTACCTACTCACGCAGGCGGTTTCGAGGATCTACCTGGACAACGTCCCGCACATCCAGTCGTCCTGGGTGACGCAGGGTATGAAGATCGGCCAGGTCGCGCTTGGGTTCGGCGCCGACGACATGGGCTCGGTCATGATCGAGGAGAACGTCGTCTCGGCGGCGGGCACGACGCATCGCACGTCGACGGAAGAGCTCGTGCACCTGATCAAGGCGCTCGGCAAGACGCCGGTGCAGCGCGACACGCTCTACCGGGACGTCAAGGTCTGGAACTGAACGAGCGGCTCGCCGCGGAAGCGCAGCTCTACGAGGAGGCGGCCGCCGAGCTCGAGCTCGCCGCCAGCCACTGCCGCACTGCGGCCGCGCACTTCCGGGACGGTGAGGTCCCGCGTGGCGCCGCCCACGGCTGGGCCGCGCACGGACACGTCCTAGAGGCGCGGGCACGCATGCGTGAGCAGGCGCGCCGTCACGCGAAGAGCTCGAATCCTTAGCTCAGTGCGCTAGCAATGCGCGCAAACGCTTGGCCGTGGCCGGGCTGTTGATCAGGTCGACGCAGTCCTGGTCGTTGGTCGTCAGCGCGTAGAAGTCCGTTGTCTCGCCGGTCGCCGTCACATGGAACGCCGGCGCCTTTGTCGTCGGAATCGCACCCTTGTTCAGAACGCAGAACACAACAGCGCCGAGGACGGTCTTCAAGGTCTTGTCGTCCTTCTCGAGTGTTTTCACGCGCTTGCTCAGCGCGGCAAATTGCTTCGGCGTGACCGCCTGCTGCCCCGCAGGCGCAGTCGTCACGACATAGAGAGAGACAGCAGCGATCGCGATCGCCGCGACGATGAGTGCGCGTCTCATGGTTCCCCTTCCTCAGGCGGCTCATAGGCCGCGGTGGCCAACAAGACACAGTACAACCGCCGCGCGGCCATTACAGATGATTTGCACCGCCTAGCCGGACCTTCGGCTACCCTCGCGCGGGGTCGTGGTGCGCAACGCCGTCATCTGTGCCCTCTGTGCAGGGATTTTGTCGATCCCGGGAGTTGCACCGGCAGCTGCGCCGGTCCGCGGCCAGACACTTCTTCCCGGTGTCGTCTACTCGCGCCAGGTCGAGTTCACCTCCCACGGGCCGGTGGTGATCAATGTGATTTCCGCGCCGAAACCGCGCGGCCTCTACGCGCTCAAGCCGGTGCTGTCGAACGAGACGATCGTCGGCCGCGAACGCGTGACGTCGATGGAGAAGCGTGTCTCCGGCCAGGCAACCGTAGCCGCCGTGAACGGCGATCTGTTCAGCTTCTCGGACGGACACCCGACCGGTGGTTTGATTCGCGGCGGCGTCCTCGACAGCGCTCCCGCGGACCAACGTTCGACCGTCGGGATCGACACCGACGGCAACCTCCACGTCGAGCGCGTTCGTCTGGCAGGCACCTGGCAGGGATCGGGACAGCGGCGCATCCTCGGGATCAACGAACCGCCGCGCGCGAACCGCACGACGCTCTACACGCGCGCGTGGGGACCGCGAACCCCGCCCGAGAACGGCGGCGCGCAGGCTGTCATCCAGCCGTTCCCGGCCACGCGGCCGAACACGCCGTTGATCGGAACGGTCACGCAATACGTGAGCGGCGGTAACCAGCCGATTCCGCCCAACGGCGCGGTGCTCGTCGCGCGCGGTGCCCAGGCCGGCTTCCTCTCCACTGAGGCTCCGCTCGGTTCCAAGGCGACTCTCCTGCTCACTCTGACGCCCTCGTGGTCGAACGTGGTCGACGCAGTCGGCGGCGGGCCGGTCATCGTGCGTGACGGAAAACCGGTGTACCGGTCCTTCGAGGACTTCACCACGCAACAGCTCGCTCCGCGCACCGCTCGGACCGGCGTCGGACAGACTGCCGACGGCCGGATCCTGCTCGTCGCCGTCGACGGGCGCCAACCCGGCTACAGCACCGGCCTGTCGAACTTCGAGCTCGCGCTGACGATGATGCGGCTCGGTTGCGTGACCGCGTCGGCCCTGGACTCGGGCGGCTCGACGACGATGGCGTTCGACGGCAAGCTGCTCAACCGACCTTCGGATCCGGGAGGCGAGCGCCCGGTTGGCGAGGCGCTCACGCTCTTCTACTACGGCGTCTATGCACCAACGCCGAACGCACGCGTCCTGTCCCCAAACGCGGACGGCGTCGACGACACTCAAACGCTCTTCTACAAGCTCGTCCGCCCTTCGACGGTCAGTGCGACGCTCAACGGTCCAGGGGGAGTCGTGGTGCCGTTGGACTCGGGCGCCCGCGCCGCGGGGACGTATCGCTTCAACTGGACCGGCACGGGACAGCCGGAGGGAACGTGGACCTTTCACGTGGTGGCCGACGACGATCTCGGGCGCCACTCCGTTGGCGACCGCCAGTTCGCGCTCAACAACACGCTCGGCTTTCTCTCCGCTCGTGCTGCCGGCCGACGGGTGACGGCGACGTTCAAGCTTGCGCGGCCGGCCCGGGTCGTCGTGCGGATCGAGACACCGGGCGGCGGGCTCGTGCGGACCCTGCCGGCCCGGAACCTCTCCGCCGGCGACGGCTCGATCAGCTGGACCGGTCGTCCAGGTGCCTACGTCTTCAGCGCGACCGCCACGAACGACGTCGGCGCGGTCGAACTGACATCGCGCTTCCGCCTACGCCGGTAACGTCCGGCGCGTGCTAGCCAGCGTCACCGGCTCCCTCACCTCGCTGATCGGAGACCACGGCCTCTACGCCGTGTTCGCCCTCATGGCGATCGACGCCGTCTTCCCGGCCGCCAGCGAGCTGGTCATGGTGTACGCGGGCGCGCTGGCCGCCGGTGCGTTCCCCGGTCAGCACGTCGACCTCTTCGGCTCGCGGATCTCCTCGCACGGGTGGGGATTCGTCGCGATGGCCCTGGCCGGCACGCTCGGCTACCTCGTCGGCGGGATCGTGGGCTACGCGATCGGTTTCTACGGCGGCCGGCCCTTGCTCGAGCGCCGCGGGCGCTGGTTCCACCTCGGTCCCGACAAGCTCGAACGCGCCGAGCGCTGGTTCGATCGCTGGGACGATCTCGCCGTCCTCATCGGCAGGGTGACACCGGTCATCCGCTCCTTCATCTCGATTCCGGCCGGGATCTTTCGCATGCCCTTCTGGCGCTACACCGTGCTGAGCCTGATCGGCTCCGCGGTGTGGGCGTTCGCGATCGCCGGCGCCGGCTACGGGGCTGGAAAGAGCTACGAGCGCTTCCATCACGACTTCAGCTTCGTGGAGTACGCGATCGTCGCGCTCGTTATCGCGCTCGCCGCATATTTGATCGTCCGTTGGAGACGGTCTTCCCAGAAGGCGGCCGGTGCTGAGGGACGTGCGCGACCCTAGGAATGTGGGTGAAGCGGCCGCACGAGCAAGCTCGCACGGCCTTTCTGCGGCGCCGCAGGAGTCAGGTTCTTCGCAGAAAGGGAGAGGGCTGAACGACGTGAGTTTCCCAACTGACGTGAATAAGACGGCCGCACGAGTAAAGCTCGCACGGCCTTTCTGCGGCGCCGCAGGAGTCGGGTTCTTCGCAGAAAGGGAGAGGGCTGAACGACGTGAGTTTCCCAACTGAGGTGTATAAGACGGCCGCACGAGCAAAGCTCGCACGGCCTTTCTGCGGCGCCGCAGGAGTCGGCGCCTTCTAGACTCTCTGGCCGTGCGTCAGATCCCGCTGGTTGACGTAAAGGCACAGTACGAGCCGCTGCTGCCCCGCGTTCGCGAGGCGATCGAGGGCGTGCTCGTCAGCGGCGAGTTCATCCTCGGCCCGAACGTGGCCGCGTTCGAGCGCGAGGCTGCGGCCTATCTCGGCGTGCGCGAGAGCGTCGGCGTCGCCAACGGCACGGACGCTCTCGTCCTCGTCCTGGACGCGCTCGGGGTCGGATCGGGAGACGAGGTGATCTGTCCGTCGTTCACCTTCTACGCCACCGCCGAGGCGATCGCGCGCCGAGGTGCGACACCGGTCTTCGCCGACGTCGACGCGACGACGATGAACCTCGATCCTGAGGAGGTCTCCGCTCGGATCACTCCCCGGACGAGAGCGGTGATCGCGGTGCACCTGTTCGGTAGGCCCGCGCCGCTCGCCGAGCTCACCCCACTCGGCGTCCCGGTGATCGAGGATGCGGCGCAGGCCTTCGGCTCGCCCGACATCGCGCGCAGCGGCGTCGCCTCCACGTTCAGCTTCTATCCGACGAAGAACCTCTTTTGCCTGGGAGACGGCGGCCTGGTCTCGACGGACGACGAGGAGCTGGCCGAGCGCCTTCGCCGCCTGCGCTTCCACGGCTCGCGTGACAAGGTCGACTTCGAGCTGATCGGCTACAACTCGCGGCTCGACGAGCTGCAGGCTGCGGTGCTGCGCGTCTTCCTCGAGGAGCTCGACGGCTGGGTGGCACAGCGGCGCGAAGCCGCCGGGCGCTACGCAGAGCTCGGGCTCGGCACGGCGTGCGAGCTTCCCGAGGACGAGCCCGGTCATGCGTATCACCTGTTCGTCTGCCGCTCGCCCGATCGCGATCGCATCCGCGCCGCTCTGAAGACTGAGGGGATCGGCAGCGCCGTCTACTACGCGACCCCGCTCCACCGCCAGCCGGCGCTCGCTTACCTCGGCTACACCGCCGGCTCGCTGCCGGTCACGGAGCAGCTGGCCCTGGACAACTTCTCCGTTCCCCTCTGGGCAGGCATCGGCGCGGCGGAACAGGAGCGGGTTGTCTCGGTCGTGCAGGCTGCCGCGCCGGTGGCCTCGTGATCCCGGTCAACCGGCATCGCATCTGGCAGCTGGTGGCTGACGGCGCGCTGATCGCGCTCGCCTGGTGGCTCGCGTTCTGGCTGCGGTTCGACAAGGGTGTGCCGGCGCCGTACCACCGGCTCATGCTGGACACGATCCTCGTCGTGGTCGCGATCAAGCTCGCGGTCTTCATCGCGTTCGGGTTTTACAACCGCTGGTGGCGCTACGTCTCGACGCGGGACATGTGGGGAGCGGCGCGCGGCGTGACCGTCGCGTGCGTCGCGGCGGATCTCGTCGTCTACTTCGCGCATCCCGTCAAGGGCTTCCCGCTGCCACGCTCGATCGCCGTGCTCGACTGGCTGATCCTGCTCGCGTTCGTCGCGGGCACTCGGCTGATCGCGCGGAGCATGATCGAGCGGCCGGGCGCAGCCTCGCTGATCGCCCGAGGGAAGGAAGTGATCGTCGTCGGAGCAGGGGACGCGGCGCAGCTCGTCGTGCGCGAGATGCTGAAGGCGCCGGCGCTCGGCTACACGCCGATCGGCCTGATCGACGACGATCCGCGCAAGAAGAACATCCGGCTGCACGGGATCCGCGTGCTCGGCACGACGGACGACTTGCCGCACATCCTTCGGGACAACCCGCCGGACGAGGTCCTGATCGCGATCCCTTCCGCGTCGGGTGGGACTCGACGTCGCGTGGTGGAGATCGCTCAGGAGGCACATGTGCCGGTAAAGACGCTGCCGGGTCTCTACGAGCTGATCTCCGGCGACCTCAACCTCGCCGGGCAGATCCGCCCCGTCCAGGTCGAGGACGTCCTCGGCCGTGAGCCGGTCGAGGTGGACGTCCGCTCGATCGCCAAGTACCTCTCGGGTGAGACGGTGCTTGTGACCGGCGCGGGCGGCTCGATCGGCGCCGAGCTGTGTCGCCAGATCGCGCGCGTCGGTCCCGCGCGGCTCGTGCTCGTAGAGCAGTCTGAGGCCGCCCTGTTCGACATCGAGCGGGAGCTCGTCGACGACCGTGACTTCTCGGCTGTGGCAACCGTCCTCGGGGACTGCGGCGACCGCGCGAAGATGAGCCAGGTCTTCGAGCGCTACAAGCCGCGCGTCGTCTTCCACGCCGCCGCGTACAAGCACGTCGCACTGCTCGAGGCCAACCCGCTCGAGGCGGTCCGCAACAACACGCTCGCCACGCGGGCGATCGCCGAGGTCGCGGTCGAGTACGGGACGGGCCGGTTCGTGCTGGTGTCCACAGACAAGGCCGCGAACCCGAAGAACCTGCTCGGACAGTCGAAGGCGCTGTGCGAGTGGATTGTCGAGGCCTACGGGCACCGCGATGACATCAGCACCCGGTTCGTCGCGGTCCGGTTCGGCAACGTGCTCAACTCGTCGGGCAGCGTGATTCCGATCTTTCGCCGCCAGATCGAGAAGGGCGGGCCCGTCACGGTGACGCATCCGGAGATGACGCGGTACTTCATGACCATCCCCGAGGCGGTATCACTGGTCGTTCA
The DNA here is from genome assembly GCA_046724565.1 of Actinomycetota bacterium. Classification (GTDB taxonomy): domain Bacteria; phylum Actinomycetota; class Thermoleophilia; order Gaiellales; family Gaiellaceae; genus 3-1-20CM-4-69-9. Next base: position 35,698 of record JBKOWS010000001.1, read on the forward strand.
GGCGGGCGCGATCGGTGGGCGCGGCCAGGTGTACGTCCTCGACATGGGCGAGCCCGTGCAGATTCTCGAGCTCGCGCGCAACATGATCCGGCTGTCCGGCAAGGAGCCCGAGACTGAGATCCCCATCGCGTTCGTGGGAGTGCGTCCGGGCGAGAAGCTTCACGAGGAGCTCTGGACGGCTGGGGAGACGGTCGGACCGACCTTCCACCCGAAGATCCTGCGCGCCGCGCGTCCGCCGATCGACGTCGACTGGCTCGACGACGAGCTGACGGAGCTCGAGCGGATGGTCCAACGGGGCGACACGCTGGACGTCGTCTCGAAGCTGGCCGCGATGTTGAAGGAGCCGCGCCGCGCCGGCACTGCAGTTCTGGAAGACACTCTCCACTAAGCCGTCACAGCTCCGTCCCATCGCGTCCGTAGGGTGGGTCGGTGGACGCCGAGCGCATCTTCGCGGGACTGAATCCCGAGCAGCGACGCGCGGTCGAGGCGGTCCGCGGACCGGTCTGCATCCTCGCGGGAGCCGGCTCCGGCAAGACGACCACGATCACGCGGCGGATCGCGAACCAGGTCGCCGACCGCGCGTTCGGCGCGGACGAGATCCTCGCTGTGACCTTTACGGACAAGGCAGCAACGGAGATGCGGGGCCGCCTCGAGACGCTCGGCGCGTCGGGCGTGACGGCGCGAACGTTCCATTCCGCCGCGCTCGCGCAGCTCCACTGGTTGGGCGGGGCCCCGAATCGGATTCTGCCGTCGAAGGCATTGACGCTCCGCAGGATCGGCAACGGCCTCCCGCCGCCGTACAAGTTCCGCCCGGCCGGCGATCTCGCGACGGAGATCGAGTGGGCGAAGAACCGGCGTCTGACCCCGGACAGGTACGAAGAGGGGCTCGGCGACCACGAGCCCCCGATTCCGGCTGACCTGATGCGCCGTGTCTTCCGCTTCTACGAGTCGGAGAAGGCGGAACGCGGCTTCGTCGACTTCGAAGATCTGCTCGAGCTCGCCGTCCGCTTGTTCGAGGAGGACGAGGAAGCGCTCGCTCGAATGCGCGATCGGTATCGCGCCTTCACCGTCGACGAGTATCAGGACGTCAACCTCCTCCAGCAGACCTTGCTCGACTGCTGGCTCGGCGGCGGCGACGAGCTCTGTGCGGTCGGCGACGACTACCAGTCGATCTATGCGTTCACCGGCGCGACGCCCCGCTATCTCCTGCAGATGCCGCAGCGCTTTCCCAACGTGACCGTCGTACGGCTCGAGGCCAACTACCGGTCCTCGCCAGAGGTGCTGGCGCTCGCAAACAGAATCGTTCCTGCTCTTGGCGGCGCCGAGAAGGTCCTGCGCTCCACGCGCGCAGCCGGGCCGGAGCCGAGCCTCCTCGCGTGCCAGGAGCCCCGCGCCGAGCAGGCGTTGGTGGTCGAGCGGGTGCGTGCGTTGCACGCGGAAGGCGTGCCGTACGAAGAGATGGCGGTCCTCTGCCGGACGAATGCGCGCCTGGCCGACTTCGAGGAGCCGTTCCACGAGGCGCGGATTCCGTTTCAGGGCGCGGCGCTCCTCGGGCGAGAAGCTGCGAGGCAGCTGCTCAAGCGCTTACGCAATCTGCAAGCCACGCCGGTCGTCGCGGCGGCCGTGCGCGGCTACGCGCAGGATGCGGGCTGGGTCGAACGGCCCCCCGAGAAGCTCGGCGAGCGGGAGCTGGTCCGCCAGGCCGATCTCGGCAGGCTCGTGAAGCTCGCGGCGGAGTTCGACGACGGCGTGCGCACGACGCGCGACTTCATCGCCGATCTCGAGGAGCGCTTCGGCTCGACCGGCCCGGAGCGAAAAGGTGTCCACCTGTTGACGCTCCACGGCGCGAAAGGACTGGAGTTCGAGGCGGTCTTCATGCCGCGCGTCGAGGAGCGCGAGCTGCCGGTCCGGCAGGCGAAGAAGTCCGAAGAGATCGCCGAGGAGCGGCGTCTCCTCTACGTCGGCCTGACGCGCGCGAAGCGACACCTGGCGTTGACGTGGAGTGGCAAGCCGAGTCGCTTCCTCGGGGAGCTCGGCGTCGAGACGCGCCCGGCGCGCCGTCCGGCCGAGCCCGACGACCCGGTCTACGCAGCGCTGAAGAAGTGGCGGCTTCAACGCGCCAGCGCGGACGACCTGCCGGCGTACATCGTCTTCCACAACTCGACCCTTGCGGCGATCGCCGAGCGGCGCCCTCGCGACCTCTCGGAGCTCGGCACCGTTCCGGGTGTCGGACCCGCGAAGCTCCAGCGCTACGGAGACGACGTCCTACGCGTCGTCGCGACGGGCCGTGAGGAGCAGGTCGAGCAGGGCGGCGGGGTCGCGGCGGACGCGGCGGCCTGAGCCCTGCTTCCGCTTGCTCAGCTCGAGCGCGCGCGGATCGGTCAGCGGCTTGAGCCGCCCCGCCCGGATCAGCTCCTCGTCGACGCCGCCGAGCCTGCCGCCGTAGGTCGTGTATACGGGTACGCCGAGCGCGGCGGCCTCGCGGTTCATGGTTCCGCCGGCCGAGACGACGACGTCCGCGAACGCGATCACGCTCTGTGCATCGACCGCTCGGTCGGGCACGAGAAGGGAAGGCAGCTCGAGGCCGCGGACGTACTCGCGCTGCGCCTCCGTGCGCGGCAGGACCACCGCTTGGACATTCTCCAGCCGCCCGAGGTGGTCCAGCGTCTGCGGAAACAACGGGTTCGAGTGCCGGTGATAGAGCGAGACGTCCGGCGGCGGCCGCAGAACGACGAGGACCCGGTCGGTGTCGATCTGCCAGCGCGCCAGCACCTCTGGGTCGGGCTCGAAGTCGGAAAGGTAGTACTCCTCCTTCAGGCCCGGGTAACGCAGGAGCTTCGGCGGTCTGACACCGAAGCGCTCGAGCCGCTCGGGGGGAATCGAGTCGGGCACGACCACCCTGGTCGCGGCCCGCATGCCGAGTTGATGCTGGAGCTTCGCGAACTCGTAGTCGTGGGTCGTCGCGCTCGGAATTCCGAGGCGCCGGGCGCTCAGCGTCAGCTCGTGTGAGCCGTGCGCCAGCGCGAGGTCGAAGTTGCGCGGTCGCGCCCATCTGTGCAGCGCGCGCAGGCGAGACGCCAGCGAGCGCGCCTTGCCAGGCCGTGATCGTCCCCCGTGACGGCCCAGAATGGTCGCCTCCAGGTTGTGCAGCTCCAGGAGCTGGAGCGTCTGCGCGTAGTCGCGCGCGGTGATCTCCACCGCATCGCCACGCTCCCGCAAGATCTTGATCAGCGGCCGGAATACCAGCACGTGGGCCGACGCCGTCATGTCCACCCAGACCTTCACCCCTCAGGCGGAAACCTCCACAAGGCTCAGGAGGCGCTCGACCGCGCCGGCCGCTCGCTCGCCGGCACGGCCGTCCCAGAGCGGCGGGATCTCTCCGGGCTTCGGGTTGGCGAGCAGCGAGGGAATTTCGCGCAACCTCTCCGGCGCGAGACCCAGCAGCGTGTTCGTGCCTAGCTCGATCGTGACCGGACGCTCCGTGTTCGCGCGGAGGGTGAAGCACGGGATCTGCAATGCCGTGGTCTCCTCCTGGATCCCGCCCGAGTCGGTGACAACCGCTCCGGCCTCGGTCTCGAGCGAAAGGAACTGGCGATACGGAAGCGGCTCGGTCAGGAGCACGCGCGTCGCGCCCTCGAGGTTTCGCTTCGTTCGCGGATGCACCGGGAAGATCACGGGCAGCATCTCCGCCACCTCATCGAGGCCCGCGATCGTCTCGGCAAGCAGAGCCGGATCGTCGACGAGGCTCGGGCGGTGCAACGTGACGAGTACGTAACGCCCCGGTTCGAGCCCGAACTCTCGCCAGGCCTCGAGGGAACGGGCGGCATCCTCGTTCGCGCGCAGCGTGTCGATCATCGTGTTCCCGACGCGGCTGACGCGCTCCTCCGGGACCGCCTCGGCTGCGAGGTTCCTGTCTGCGTCTTCGCTATGTGTGAGCAGCAGTATGGACAGATGGTCCGTGATCACCCGGTTGCGTTCCTCGGGCATAAACCAGTCGTTACTTCGCAGGCCCGACTCGATGTGACAGAGCGGCAGCCCGTGCTTGGCTGCAGCGACCGCGCCGGCAAGCGTCGAGTTGACGTCTCCCGCGACCACCACGAGGTCGGGCTGCAGCTCCTCGAAGATGCGCTCGAGCTCGCCCAGGGCGCTCTCCGTCGTGTGAGCGTCGAGCTGGACGTGAGGCCGGGGGAGCGGCAGCTCGGCGAAGAAGACGTCCTTCATCAGCGTGTCGTAGTGCTGGCCGGTGTGGACCAGGCGCTGCTCGACGTTTCCTCGCCGCTCGAGCTCGGCGTAGACCGGCGCCACCTTCATGTAGTTCGGGCGCGCGCCGACGACGTGGACGATCAGAGGCCGGGACACCGCCGCAGTCTAGGTGTGTTCCACCAAAACTTCGGGGCTGGTCGGCTCGCGCGGCTCGCGCTCGACGTGGCGCTCGTACCAGAGCGTGAACGCGAGCAGGCCCCAGAGCTGGCGGCTCCGGTCCTCTCGGCCGGCCACGTGGTCGTCGATGAAGCGCACCACCACCTCGGGTCTGAAGAACCCTTGTCGCCGCAACACGTTCTGGGACAGGGTCTCGCGGGCGAACGGCTCGAGCTCGCCGCGCAGCCACGCCGCGGCGGGAATCGAGAACCCCCGCTTCCTGCCCTGCACGATCTCGCTGGGGAGTAGCGGCTCGGCCGCCTTCCGTAGCAAGACCTTCTTGGAAAGGCCGCGCACCTTCTGCCGCGTCGGCAGCGCGAGGGCGAGGTTCGTCACCACGGTGTCCAGATAGGGAACGCGTGCCTCGAGCGAGTGGGCCATTGACGCTCGGTCGGTCTTCACCAGCAGGTCGTCGACGAGATAGACGCCGAGGTCGACGTCCTGCAACCGCGCGAGCTCGTCTGCCCCCTCGGTCTGGTCGTAGCGGGCGCGCAGCAAGCTCACCGGGTCGAAGACCGCTCGCCGGCCGGTGAGCTCCGCTCTGGCGTCGGGCGAGAAGATCTCCTTCCAACCGTGATGCCGTTCCAACGGTGGGAGGTGCGCCGCCCTGACGAACCGCTTCGCCTTGTAGTCGAAGCTCGCCTTCCGGCTCGATGAGGGCAGGCGCTCCACCAACGGCCGCGCCAGACGCACGACGCCACCGACGCGATCGGCAAGGAGATCGGCCGCGTAGGTGTAGTACCCGCCGAACAGCTCGTCGCCGCCTTCGCCGGAGAGCGCGACCTTCACGTCGTTTGCCGCCAGCTGTGACACGAGAAAGGTCGGTAGTGCTGACGAGTCGGCAAACGGCTCGTCGAACGCCTCGGCGAGCGCGGGCAGGAGCAGGGCGGCATCGGGTCGCAGCACGAGCTCGCGGTGCTGCGTTCCGTAGCGCTCGGCGACTAGGCGCGCGCCGGCGAGCTCGTCGAAGGAACGCTCCTCGAAGCCGATAGAGAACGTCCGCAGAGGCTCGGAGCTCTCGTCCGCCGCGAGCGCGGCGAGAAACGACGAATCGACGCCTCCCGACAGCAGAACGCCCACGGGCACGTCGCTGACGAGATGGGCACGCACGGAGTCCCGCACGCGGGAGCGCAGCTCTTCCACCAGCTCCGCCTCGTCGTCCTCTCGGACCTCGTCCGCGGGCACCGGCGCGGGTCGGGCGAAACGCTCGAGCCGGATGCGGCCGTCCTCCCAGCTCAGAATGTGCCCGGCCGGAACCTTGCGGATCTCGCGAAAGATCGTGAGCGGGGCGGGGATCGAGTTGAAGGCCAGGAACGCCTCGAGGGCGTCGAGGTCGATCTCGCCCCGTGGTAACGCACGGAGCTCGGACGCGAACGAGAGCTCGCCGTCAGCCGCCCCGTAGTAGAGCGGCTTGATCCCGAAGCGGTCGCGCGCCAGCACCAGCCGCCGCCGCGCCCCGTCCCAGATCGCGACGGCGAACATGCCCCGCAGCAACTGAGCGAACGCGTCGCCGTGCTCTTCGTAGAGGTGGACGAGAACCTCGGTGTCGCCGTGCGTTCGAAACCGATGCCCGGCGCGCTCGAGCTCGTGGCGCAACTCGCGGTAGTTGTAGATCTCCCCGTTCTGGACGACGTGGAGCGTGCCGTCTTCGTTCGCGATCGGCTGGTCGCCGGTCTCGAGGTCGATGATCGAGAGTCGTCTGGCAGCCAAGGCAACGTCGCCGGCGCTGAACTCGCCGAAGCTGTCGGGCCCGCGATGGACGAGCGTGGCGCTCATGGCGGCGACGCGGTCGGCTAGCGCGCCGCCGTTCGGGGAAACGATCCCACAGATTCCGCACATGCGCGGCAGTGTAGGAGCGGCGTAGGCTCGGGGCATGGCCATGGCCTTCGACACCCACGACCAGCTGGTCCTGTTGGGCCTCCTGCTCGCCATCGTGGGCCTGCTCGTGGCCGCGCCGATCCTGCGCACTCCCTACCCGATCTTCCTCGTCCTCGGCGGCCTGGTGCTCGGCTTCGTGCCGGGCATGCCGTCGCTCGAGCTGCCGCCGGACGTCGTCCTGGTCGCCGTCCTGCCGCCCTTGCTCTACTCGTCCGCCTTCTTCACCTCCCTGCGAGACTTCCGGGCGAACGCGGTCGCGATCGGGATGCTCGCCATACCCCTGGTCATCGTGACGATGACCGTCGTCGCAGTCGTCGCACACCAATGGGTCGACGACATGTCCTGGGGCGCCGCGTTCGTGCTCGGCGCGGTCGTCTCGCCGACGGATCCGATCGCCGCCACCGCAATCATGCGGCGGCTCGGCGTTCCGCGGCGCGTCGTGACGATCGTCGAGGGCGAATCGCTTGTGAACGACGGAACCGCGCTCGTGCTCTACCGCGTCGCCGTCACCGCGGTAGTCGCCGGAACGTATTCCTTCTGGGACGCCTCGTGGCGCTTTCTCTGGGCGGTCGTCGGCGGTGTGGGCGTCGGGCTCGTCGTCGGCTACCTCGTCGCTGCGGTGCGGCGGCGTCTGGACAACCCGCCGGTGGAAGTGACGATCTCGCTGATGACCGGCTACTTCGCGTTCATTCCGGCGAGCGCGATCAAGGCCTCGGGTGTGCTCGCGGTCGTGACCGCCGGCGTGTACCTCGGCTGGAGGACGCCGGAGTTGACGTCGGTCCAGACGCGGCTTCAGGGCGTGGCGGTCTGGGAAATCATCGCCTTCATCTTCAACGCGCTGCTATTCGCGCTCGTCGGGCTCCAGCTCTCCGGGATCCTCGACCGGTTGAACGGGCAGCCCGGCACCTCCCTGGTCTGGTGGGGAGTCTTGGTTGCGGTCGCCGTGGTCGTGACGAGGCTGATCTGTGGCCCGGTCCTGATGTACCTGCCGAAGGTCCTCTTTCCCCGGCTGCGCCATGGTCCGATCACGATCGGCAGCCCGGCCGTCATCGCCTGGTGTGGAATGCGCGGCGCGGTCTCGCTCGCCGCTGCTCTCGCCATTCCGCTGACGACGGATGCCGGCGGCGCTTTCCCGCAACGGGACCTGATCATCTTCCTTGCTTTCTGCGTCATTCTCGGGACGCTCGTCGTGCAAGGGTTGACTCTCCCCGCGGTGATCCGCGCTTTCCAGCTCGAGCCTGATCACCTCGCCGAGCAGGAAGACGCGCGGGCGCGCATCGCTGCGGCGGACGCTGCGCTGTCGCGACTCGATGACCTTGCGGGCGAGGATTGGGTGCGCGAGGACACCGCCGAACGCATGCGTGGCCTCTACGGCTTTCGCAAGAACAGGTTCGCGTCGCGGTTTGACGACGGTTCGGACGGCGCGATCGAGGAGCAGTCGCAGGCGTACCAGCGACTACGCCGTGAGCTGCTCGACGCCGAGCGCTCCGCCGTTGTCGACCTCCGCCTACAGGGCGAGATCAGCAGCGACGTCGAGCGAGGGCTGCTGCGAGACCTCGACCTCGAGGATGCTCGTTTGGAGATCTAAGGCGCCGACTCGGCGGCGCCGACCCTTAGGACGGCGGGCTTAGCCCGTCGTCCGTCTGCAAAGACCGGTCGACCCAGTTGAACTGCAGTGGCAGCCGCTCTAGGCCCCGGACGCGAGGCCACGTCCGAACTGACGCAGTACGCGCCAGGCGGTGGTGGCAAGAGTGCGCAGGTACAGACGCACGGAGCGGTCGGCGATCCACTCCAGGTCATGCGCCAGCTTCTCCGCCATCGACGTCTCGTAGCCGCGACGGACCTGCGCGAAGCCGCTGAGCCCGGGGCGTACGACGAGCCGCTGCCAGTACGCCGGCAGCTCTTCCGCCAGCTCTCCGTAGAAGCGCGGCCTGATCGGACGCGGGCCGACGAGGCTCATGTCCCCGCGCAGGACGTTCCAGAGCTGCGGAACCTCGTCGAGCTGGGTTGCTCGAAGCCAGCCGCCGATCGCGGTCGTCTCCAGCCTGGTGCGGCGTACGAGCTCCTCGCCGAGATAGGGCCCGAGGCGCTCCTCGGCCTTGGGCTTCAAGGTCCGGAACTTGAGCATGTGGAAGACGCGGCCACCTCGGCCGACCCGTTCGCCGCGGTAGAGGAGGGGTCGACCGCTCGCGAGCAGCGTTGCCGCGCCGATCGGGATCGTCAGTGGGATGGTGACGAGCAGGAAGAACGCAGAGAGGACGACGTCGAGGGTGCGCAGAGCCGCGTCGCGGCGACGAGCCGGGCTCGCCTCGGTCAGCTCAGAGAAGCGGAAGATGAAGGAGTCGTCCGGCTCCGACGTGACGGCCACGCTCCGATGGTAGATCGGCGAACGGCGGCCCCAGCCGTTTTGCATAATGATCGCTTATGGACACGCGCCAGCTGGCTGCGTTCTGCGCCGTGGTCGAGCGCAAGAGCTTTTCGCAGGCCGCCGAGCGGCTGGGCGTGACGCAACCCGCCGTGAGCCTGCAGATCAGGTCGCTCGAGCAGCGTTTCGGGCGACAGCTCCTCGACCGGTCCGGCCGTCGGGTCGAGCCGACCGAGGCGGGCCTGCGCCTCTACGCCTCGGCTCAGCGCCTGCTCGCGCTCGAGGAGAACCTGCTCGAGGAGCTGTCAGAGGACGAGGAGGGCGGGCTTATTGGCACGCTCGAGCTCGGCGCCTCGACCGGCCCGGGTGGGACGGTTGTTCCGCTTCTGCTCTGCGAGTTCCAGGAGCAGCACCCGCAGCTACGCGTGCGGCTGACCGTCTCCGACACGCAGACGCTCGTCGACCGCGTCGCCGACCGCGAGCTCGAGCTCGGCATCGTCGGCGCCGGCCGGCGCCACCGCGGCGTCACCTTCGAGCCGTTCTTCCGCGACGAGGTCGTGCTCGCCTGCCCGCCGAAGCATCGGTTTGCGGGGAAAACCATCTCCCTCGACGAGCTGAAGTCGGAACCGCTGATCGTGATGCAGGAAGGCGCCGGCGTCAGGCAGGTGATCGAGGACGAGCTGCGGAAGGCGGGGACGAGACTGCGCGACCTGGATGTCCGGCTCGAGCTCGGGCTGCAGGAGTCGGCGCGCAGCGCGGTACTCGACGGTCACGGCATCACGTTCATCTCCCGGCTTGCGGTTGAGGCCGATCTCGCCGCGGGTCGGGTCGCGACCGCGCGCGTTCGCGGCCTCGATCCGGTGCGCGAGATCTTTCTCGCCCGCGCGGTCGGACGCACCGAGACTCGCGCAGCTCGCGCGTTCGTTGCGTACGCGCGGGAACACCTACCTGCGTGATCGTCCGCTGGGGTCTTACGGAGCTTCCCGCCCTGCTCGCGCAGCTCGGCGTCAGCGGGCCGCTGGTGGTTGCGGGCGAGCGCTGGGCCGATCTCGACCTCGGGATCCCGATCGCCGAGCGGTGGACGGAGGTGCCGTCGGAGCGGGTGGCCGACGCCGCCGCCCGCGCAGGCGACGGCATCCTCGCCGTCGGCGGCGGCAGCGCGATCGACTTCGGCAAGGCGGTGTCGGCTGACGCCGGCGTTCCGGTCATCTCCGTTCCGACCACCTACGCCGGGGCCGAGTGGACGACGTTCTTCGGGATCCGCGATCCCGAACGCAGGATGAGGGGCGGCGGGTCGGGAGCCCACCTCGGCGGTGTGGTCTACGAACCGGAGCTGACGCTCTCGCTGCCGCGCGCGGAGACGGTCGGGACCGCGCTCAATGCATTGGCCCACAGCGCGGAAGCACTTTACGTCGACGGACACAACCCGGAGGCGGACGAGCATGCGCTCACAGGAGCGAAGCTGATCGGCGAGTGGCTGCCCCGTGTAGTCGACGCGCCGGACGATCTCGCGGCGCGCAGCAAGTTGCTTGAGGGCGCGATGCACTCGGGCATGGCGCTCGGAGGCTCGATGCTCGGGCTCGGGCACGCGATGGCGCAGGCGCTCGGCGGACGCTACGGACTTCCCCACGGTGCGATGAACGCACTGACGCTCCCTCAGGTCTTGCGCTTCAACGAAGAGGTGGCCCCTGAGGCGGTGCGAAAGTTCCGCGACGCGGTCGGAGTGGACGTCGAGGAGCTTGCGCGGCTGGGCGGCTTCGAGCACCTTCGCGACTTCGGCGTGCCCGAGCAGGACCTGCCTGAAATCGCCGCCGCCACCGTCGTACGGGCCGGGGCGAAAGCCAACCCTCGTCGGGCCTCCGCGGCTGACGTGGAGCAGCTCTTGCATAACATCTACTAATCACACGAATTAACGTATCCGTGGTAGGGTCTGACGGTCGTGGCGGACTGCTTTGACGTGCTCGTGATCGGCAGCGGCGCCTCCGGGCTCGCCGCGGCGGTCTCCGCCGCTCGGTTCGGGGCCAAGGTCGCGCTCGCGACGAAGGGCGCGCTGCAGTCCTGCAACTCGGCGAAGGCCCAGGGCGGGATCCAGGCCTCGTTCGGCGATGACGACTCGCCCGAGCAGCACGCCGAGGACGTGTGGAAATCGTCGCACGAGACCGCCGACCGCAGGCTGGTCGAGATCCTGACCTCGGAGGCTCCCTCTGCCATCCACTGGCTGGAGGAGCTCGGCGTCGAGTTCACGCGGGAGAACGGCGGCTACCGTCTGGCCCGCTGCGGCGGAGCCTCGCGACAACGACTGTTGCAGGTTGGCGATCGCACCGGTCACGCGATCACGACCGCGCTGCGGGACGTCGTCGAGAGCTCCGACATCCGAACCTTCCCCAAGTCACCGCTCGCCGAGCTCGCACGGACGGAGAACGGCTGGCGCGCACGCTGCGGGGACCACGCGATCGACGCCACGACGGTGGTCCTCGCAGCGGGCGGGCGGTGCTATCGCGTCGCGCAGGAGCGCGGCGAGCTGTCGACGAACCATCCCGGCGCGACGGGGGAAGTGACGCAGATCGCCGTCGACCTCGGCGCGGAGCTGCGCGACTTCGATGCGCTGCAGTACCACCCGAACGGCGGCGCGTGGCCTCCCAACATGCAGGGCTATTCGATTCCCGAGACCACCCGCGCGTACGGAGCCGTCCTCCTGAACGCGGACGGCGAGGAGTTCACCGACTCCCTCGGTCCGCGTGACGCCGTCAGTCAGGCGATCTTCGACGAGGTGGAGAGCGGCAAGGGTGTCGAGACGCCTGACGGACGGCCAGCCGTCCTCCTCGACACCACTCGGATACCAGAACGAGATGCGGATGTGTCACTGCCGTACATGCTGCGCCGGTACCGTGCGGGCGGGATCGACCCGCTGAAGGAACGAATCCTCACCTACCCCGTCCTTCACTACCAGAACGGCGGCCTCGTGATCGACACGGACGGACAGACGACGCTCGAAGGTCTCTACGCCTGCGGCGAGATCGCGGGCGGCACGCACGGACGCAACCGGATGATGGGAAATAGCCTGCTCGAGTGTTGCGTCTTCGGGCGACGCGCAGGAAGAGCGGCAGCTGGGAAAGCAAGGCGATGAGCACCGTGACTACAACGGATCTCGAGGCGGCAGTCGAAGACGCGGCGGCGTATCTGTACGTCTGGGCGTTGAAGGACATCCCGCAGGATCTGCGCGACGCGCTCGCCGACGCCGCCGGCAAGGAGACGTCGGTTCCCGGTCAGCGCGTGTTGCAGACGATCTTGAAGAACGTGGGGATCGCAGACTCTGACAAGAATCTCGTCTGCCAGGACACGGGAATCGCCGTCTACACGTGCCGGGTCGGTGAGCATTTTCCCCTGCATCCGGCCCGTATTTACACCGCCTTGAAGTCAGGGACCGAGCGCGCGACCGTCGAGCATCCGCTGCGCTCGAACGCGGTGCACACGATCACGCGCGAGAACACCGGACCGAACACGGGCTACCGCTTGCCGATCGTCCACTGGGAGTTCATCCCGGACTGGGACGGGCTCGACGTCAAGTGCGTGCCGAAGGGAAGTGGCAGCGAGAACATGAGCTTCCTCAAGATGTGCGTCCCCGCCGACGGGGTGAAAGGCATCAAACAGTTCGTGCTCGAGTCGATCGTCGATGCCGGCGGCAAGCCGTGTCCGCCCGGGATCGTCGGCGTCGGCATCGGTGGCTCTGCCGACTACGCGATGTATCTCGCGAAAGAGGCGATCGCGCGTCCCGTCGGCACGCGCAATCCGGACCCGCACGTCGCGCAGCTCGAGGAGGAGCTCTTCGAGCTGCTGAACGAGACCGGCATCGGTCCGATGGGCCTCGGCGGCGACGTAACGGTGTTGCAGTGCCACATCGAGCACGCGGACACGCACATGACGCTGAACCCGGTCGCGGTCAACTACCAGTGCTGGGCCGCGCGGAGAGCAACGGCGCACGTCAAGGCCGACGGCGAAGTGGAGTACGACCGTGAGTTCTAAGCGCCTTAGGTTCCCGACGGCCGAGGAAGCGATCCGCGAGCTTCGTGCAGGCGATGAGGTCCTCGTCGACGGTCACATCATCGGCATCCGCGACCGCACGCAGATCCGCATCTTCGACCAGGGTGTCGAGCCGCCGCTCGACCTGCAAGGAGCGTTCCTCCTGCACACGGCCCCGGGCGTGCGCAAGGTCGGCGAAGGCACCGCTCGCGGTGCCGACCATCAGGAACCGTCGGCTCTGCCGAGGGTTCCGTCGGAAATCGTCGACCGACACATTACGGACTTCAACCCGGCACGTTCGACCGCCAAGTACGAGAAGGTCTGCATCGGCACGACGACGTCGGCGCGGATGGTGCGGTTCACCGAGGGGCTCGGCGCGAAATACGGCGTCCGCGCGATCTGCGGCAAGGGCGGGCTCCCCGACGAGGCGATCGAGCCGATGCAGCGGCTCGGGATGGTCTATTTCGCGATCGTCGGCGGTGCAGCCGCGCTCGAGACGACGCAGATCGAGGAGATCGAAGAGGTCTACTGGGAGGAGCTCATGCCAGAGTGCCTCTGGAAGTTCCGCGTCAAGGATTTCGGGCCGCTCACGGTCGGCATCGACGCGCACGGCAACTCGCTGTTCCACGACGTCCAGGAGCGCGCGAAGAAGAAGCTGGAGGAGCTCAGTGCTCGTCTTTGAAAAGCACCACGGCCTCACCCATGTGATCGACAAGGGCCTTGGCCCGCGCACGTGGGAGGACGTGCTGGAGGTCGCGCGGGAACACATCTCGATCGTCAAGCTCGGCTGGGGCACGGCTGCAGTCACCGGCAACCTCGAGCGGAAGCTCGACGTGCTCCGGGACGTCCCGGTCGTGATCGGCGGGACGTATTTCGAGGTCGTGTATGCGAAGGACAGGCTCGACGACTACAAGATCTGGCTCCAGAGCCTCGGGCTGCGTCACGTCGAGATCTCCGACGGGACGATCGAGATCCCGCGTGAGCGCAAGCTCGAGCTGATCGCCGACTTCGCCCGCGATTTCACCGTCCTCTCGGAGGTGGGCTCGAAGGACTCGTCTGTCGAGTACAGCGCCGAGCAATGGGTGCAGTGGCTCCAGGAGGAGCTCGACGCCGGCGCCTGGAAGGTGATCACCGAGGCGAGGGAGGGCGGCACAGCCGGGATCTTCGACTCCTCCGGCGGTATGCGCACCGAGCTGATCGGCGAGATCGCCATGACGGTCGGACCGGCGAACGTCGTGTTCGAGGCGCCGACGAAGGCCGCCCAGGCGTGGTTCATCAAGCAGTTCGGCCCCTCGGTCAACCTCGGCAATATCCCGCCCGACGAGGTGATCCCGCTCGCGACCCTGCGGTACGGGCTGCGCGGCGACACGTTGAAGGAGGTGCTGCTTGGCGACCGCGCCCGCACTCCGACTTCCTGACGTCGAGTCGATGAGCGCCGAGGACGTGCTTCGCTGGGCGCACGATCAGTTCGGCGCCCGCATGTGCCTGACCTGCTCGTGGCAACGTCAGTCCTCCGCCCTGATCCACATGGTCAGCGAGCTCGGGCTGGACATCCCGATCGTCGAGCTCGACACGCTCGTGCTCTTCCCCGAGACGTACGACACGCGCGACCGGCTGGTCGAGCGATACGACCTCAAGCTGCAG
>JBKOWS010000162.1:0-2639 GCA_046724565.1 Actinomycetota bacterium
GGCCCAGGCGCACGGCGCCGTCCCGCACGACCGTCCCGGCCACGAAGTTCATCACGCCGATGAAGTCGGCGACGAACGGCGAGGCCGGCTCGCGGTAGATCTCGAGCGGCGTGCCAACCTGCTCGATCGCGCCCGCGTTCATCACCACGATGCGGTCGGCCATCGTGAGCGCTTCTTCCTGATCGTGGGTGACCATGATCGTCGTCACCCGCAGGCGCCGCTGAAGCTCCCTGATCTCGTGGCGCAGGTGCACGCGCACCTTCGCGTCGAGCGCCGAGAGCGGCTCGTCGAGCAGCAGGAGCCCGGGCGAGGTGGCCAGCGCGCGCGCGAGCGCGACCCGCTGCTGCTGGCCGCCCGAGAGCTGGGCCGGATACTTGTTGCCGTGCGCGGCCAGGCCCATCAGCTCCAGCAGCTCGTGGACGCGCTTGATGAGCTCGCCGCGCGGCATGCGTGTGTTCTCGAGGCCGTACGCGACGTTCCGGGCGGCGGTCAGATTCGGGAAGAGCGCATACGACTGAAAGACGATGCCGAAGTCGCGCTTGGTCGGCGGCAGCGCGGAAATGTCACGGCCGTTCTGCTCGATTCTGCCCGTCGTCTGGATGTCGAGTCCCGCGATCGCCCGCAGCAGGGTGGTCTTGCCGCATCCCGACGGGCCGAGGAAACAGACGAACTCGCCCTCGACGATCTCGAGCGAGATGTCGTCGAGGGCGGTGAAGGCGCCGAACTTCTTGGTGAGGCGGCTGATCCGGAGGTAGGGCGTCGTTATCCGTCTCCGCTACTTCTTGGGCTCCGACTTGGCGCCGTAGCGCTTCTCCCACTCGGCGAGGATCTTGGCGCGGTTGAGGGCCGCCCACTGGAAGTCGTTCTTGGCCATGTGCTCGAGCATGTTGGCCGGCAGGTGCTCGACCGGCTGCGACATCTTCGAGATCGCGACGATCGCGTAGCCCTCGTTGTAGAGCTTCATGGCCTTGTCGGTGACCGACCAGTCCACGAGCGTCTTGGCCGCCTCGAGGTTCTTGGTGCCCTTCACGATCGCGGTGGCTTCCATGTCCCAGCCCGAGCCCTCCGACGGGAACACGATGTCGATCGGCGCGCCCTGCTTCTTCTGCCGCGCCGCGCGGAACTCGAAGGACACGCCGATCGGGTACTCGCCGGCGCCGGCCATCGTGCACGGCTTGGAGCCGGAGTGCGTGTAGACGCCGATGTTCTGGTGGAGCGCGTCCATGTACTTCCAGCCCTCGGTCTCGCCGAAGAGCTGCAGCCAGCTCGAGACGTCGAGGAAGCCCGTGCCCGACGAGGCCGGATTCGGCATGACGACGGTGCCCTTGTACACGGGCTTCGTCAGGTCCTTCCACGAGGTCGGCTTGGGCAGGTTCTTCTTCTGGGCCTCGACGGTGTTGAAGCAGAGGGCCGCGACCCACGCGTCCATACCGACCCACGCCGGCGGATTGTCCTTGTCACGGAACTGAGCGTCGAGCCGCTCGACACCCTTCGGTGCGTACGGCATGAGCATGCCCTCGGGCTTCAGCACCAGGAGGCTCGTCGCAGCCAGACCCCAGATCACGTCGGCCTGGGGATTGGCCTTCTCGGCGAGCAGCTTGGCGGTGATGACGCCGGTCGAGTCGCGCACCCACTTGATCTCGATGTCCGGATGATCCTCGTTGAAGCGGGCGGCATATTTCTTGAGATCGTCAGCCTCGACCGCGGTGTAGACCGTCAGCGTCGCCTTGGCCGCGCGGACGCTGGTCGCCGCGAATCCGATCGCCGCCGCGACGATCGCCGCGCACGCCAGCCATGAGCCGAGTCTGACCGTTCTGTGAGCCATTGAGGGCCCTCCCTTCGCGAGGTGCCGCGATTCTAGCCCAGACGGCGCGCTTTGTCAGGGCTCGCCACGAAACCGTCACACGCGCCTCACACGAGCCGATCGCGCAGCCGCGAGCTGATCGCGTCGACCACCATCACCATGGCCACCGTGACCAGCAGCACGGTCGACGCCGCGCGGTAGTCGATCATGCGGAGGTAGGTTTGCAGATAAAAGCCGATGCCGCCGGCGCCGACGAAGCCGAGCACGGTCGCCGCGCGGATGTTGGTCTCGAGCCGGTAGAGGACGTAGGAGAGGAACAGCGGGAGGACCTGGGGGATCACGCCGAAGCGCAGCACTTGCAGCCGCGTCGCGCCCGTCGCGGTGATCGCGTCGACCGGCCCGGGGTCGACGCCCTCGACGGCCTCGCCATAGAGCTTGGCGAGCGAGGTCGTGGTGTACGCGACGACGGCGAGGACTCCCGGGAAGGGGCCGAGACCGACCGCGGCGACGAACACCAGCGCGTAGACGAGCGTGTCCACGCTGCGGAAGAAGTTCAGCACGGCGCGCGCCGGGTAGAACACGCCGCGCGGCGCCACGTTGCGCGCGGAGAGAAAGCCGAGCGGCAGTGCCACGACGGCCGCCACCGCGGTGCCGAGCAGCGCGATCTCGACCGTCTTGAGCGCGCCGAGCAGAGCGGCCGGCAGCACGCTCGGGTCGGGTGGCATCATGCGCCGAACGAAATCGAGGATCCACGGCAGGCCGCGCGCGAGCCGGACCGGATCGGCGCCGGTGTCCCACGCGAGCCACGCGAGGACAAGCAGCGCGACGAATGTGG
>JBKOWS010000091.1:0-5411 GCA_046724565.1 Actinomycetota bacterium
CGGTGATCGTCACGCTCGCGGTCGACACGGGCTTCAAGTACATGAGCGTCGCCCCATACGCCGACCTGTAGCCGCGAGGCAAGCCAAGTGGGCGCTCCCTGGGCTGAGTCGCATACTTGTTCGTGATGGTGTCCACGAAGGAGCTGGCCGTGCCCTACGAGGCAGCGCGGGCTCGCTTGCTCCTCGGGCTCGCTTGCAGATCGATGGACGATCACGATTCGGGTGATCTGGAGCTCGAGGCTGCGCGGCAGGTCTTCGCGGAGCTGGGGGCTGTAACGGAGCTCGCGCACGTCGACTCTCTGATCCAGCGGACGTCGAATGCCCATGGGCTGACGGTCCGCGAGCTCGAGGTGCTTCGGTTGGTCGCTGCCGGCAAGAGCAACCGGCGATCGCAGAGGATCTTGTCATCAGCGACCACACCGTCAGGCGACACCTTCAGAACATCTTCCGCAAGCTAGGAGTGTCGTCCCGCGCAGCGGCGACCGCTTTTGCGTTTCAGCACGGCCTGACATAACTCGATCGCGTGGTACGAACGGACCACGTCGTGTCGCTTGCGAAGTTGGCATGACTGTGCGATGTCGAACCGTGACGGTCGGCCTATGGTCGTGCGGGAACAAGAACGTACGACCCAGAGGAGGATCCGTCATGTACCTCGTCGTCCATCACCGCGTCACCGACCGTGGGAGGTTCCTGGCCACTGACCCGAACGACATCGGTGGCGGCGCGCCCGCCGGGGTCCAGGTGCACCATTTCCTCCCCGCGCAGGACGCATCAGCGGCGGACTGCCTGTGGGAAGCCGAGTCGCTCGACGCACTCCGTGACTACCTCGACCCGGCTACCCGAGGCTTCTGCGAGAACACCTACTTCGAGGTCGACTCAAACTCGGCGATGGGCCTGCCTCTGCGTGCCTCAGCCCGCACTACGGGCTGAGTTGGAACGGCGGGTACTGATCGGTGACGAGGATGAACGCGTAGCCGACGACGCGGTTCGTCCACCGGCCGACGCCCTGTAGGAAGTCGAAGAGGCCACGCGGATAGCGGCCCGTGAAGAGGATCGCGAACCAGGCGATGATCACCGACACAAGGGCCGCCAACCAGAGGAAGACGAGCACGATGTAGTGCGGGATCGCCAGGAACCACTTGACGAGCGGAAGCCAGCGGTTGAGATCCTGTTTCGGATCTGGGTAGGGGAAGTCGAGCCTTACGGACTGATGCTCGTCGGTCGACGGATAGTGGTCGTCCATCAGGGCGAGATAGACACCGATCCGGTTCGAGAACCTGAGCAGCTCCAGGTTCCAGTCGTACCACCAGCGCGGGTACTTCTCCCGGAACAGGATCATGAGCAGCGGTGGAATGAACAGCAAGCCGCTGGCGCTGCCCGCGATCGTCCAGGTCTGGTGGCCTGATGCATAGCTGCCTCCCTGGCCCTCGAGGAAGGCCGCAACGATCAGGATCGGAATCGCAGTGAATATCCTGAGGGCGGTCGTCAACCGGTTGAGGTCGCGGTCGGGGTATTCGACGGAGAACTGCACCGGATAGGCCGGGCCGCCCATCTGCTGGCCGCTTGAGTCCATGCTTCTTCCACCTCCCGTTGGTTGCTGGCTGGGAACCTAAAGCACCGCGTTCAACAGGAGAAGAACCGGGGATGAATTGGTGGTGCCCTTTGTTGCGCACTTGAGCGAAGACGACATCGCGCGGTACGTCGCCGGATGCCCGAGCATCGAGACTGACCGCCACGTCAGGGTCTGCCTGTCCTGCGCCCAGCGACTTGCAGATGCGGCGCAGCGCGTTTGCCGGTGGGAGCGGCGCGGCCTCCTCGGCCGGCTGGTGCGCATCGACCCCGCGCGGATGGTGGACGAGCTGCTGGCCGAGCTCCAGGACAAGCAGACGCCCGACGCAGCCTGACCTGTGGAGGAAAGTCACACTCTCGTAACGGTGTCCGACACCACTGTCCCGGTTGGCCGACGGGCATACCGTCCTGACTCCAACGTTTGCGCCTCTTCCGCGACGGTTTCTTGACGCGTACGGCACAGTGTCCGACACCACGCCGTGGCCCAGGAAGCCGGTGCGTTCTCGGACAGGTCCCGGGCGTGTCCCCGTCTTGCCGCGGCGCTGCGGTTAGCATCGCCGGCCGTTCAGTGAGGCGGTCATTCGACTCACCCGGCGTCGGGCGCTCCTCGTAACAGGCCGGTGGCGGCTAGTGGATGACGAGGATGTCGCGGCGAGCGATCGCAACCGCCTGGAGCCGGCTCTTCGCGTTGAGCTTGCGCAGCACGGCGCTCACGTGGTTGCGCACAGTGTCGGGGCTCAGGTGCAAGGCGTTGGCGATCTGGTCAGTCGTTGCCCCAGTCGCAAGCAGTTGCAGGACCTCGAATTGGCGCGGCGACAATCGCTCGGGTTGCACCGGTGGCGGTAGGTGCGTCGGTGGCGTGCGCGTCACGAGGCTGAGGACACCGACCACGTACCCGTCGCGAATCAGCGCCGTTGAGCTGAGCGTGCACGGGGCGAGGCCTCCTTCGCCGGTGACGAGAATGGCGTCGAGATTCGTGGAATCGATGCCGGCCAACCAGCCCGCGAGCGCCTTGCGGAGCTTGCCGTGATCGTGCGGTGCGATTACCTCCGTAAGCCGGCGCCCGCGCACATCACCGAGCAGCTCGACGGCGGCCGCGTTCAACCACATGACGGTCCCGCGCGCATCAGTTGCGAAGCTGGGTGCCGCCAGGCGTTCCAACACCGGCCCAAGCTCTTGATTCCTGATCGGAATGTCTTGTCTCCTCCGTAGTCGCGCCCGCACGCCGTTCGCGCGCTCTGGTCCCGCCAAGCTTCGTCTGCAGCGTCGGTCAGCCGGATGATCCAAATGCGTCAATCCTGAGACCAGGACCTAGCCCAAAAGGACTATTTCAGGCGGAGCAAGCTCGAGTTTCGCCGCGGTTAGCGCAGGATTAGAGCGGCGCAGCACTGTTCCGTCCACGGATGAGACCGTTCGCCTCACTACTCGCTTTCGCGACGGCTGCACTGATCCTCGCCGGGGTCGCGGGAGCTTCCGGTCCGTCGCGGAACGGGACGATCGCCTTCATGACGATCCGCGACGGGCGTGCCGACATCGCTCTCGCCGGCCCGGACGGGAGCGGCCCGAGGATCGTCACGACGTCCGGGCTCAACGCCGAGCCTTCCTGGTCGCCTGACGGCAGCCGGCTCGCGTACGTCTGCGGAAACTTCTCGCTGTGCCTGATGAATGCCGACGGCTCGGGTCAGTCGGCGCTCACCAAGACGGGGAGCTGGTCTGGAACGTACGTCTACGACGAGTATCCAACCTGGTCACCGGACGGCAAGAAGCTCGCGTTCCAGAGCAACCGGGCCAACCTCGATTACGGCATCTGGGTCGTGAACAGCGACGGATCCGGCCTCCACCGGCTCGGAGGAAACCCGAGCGGTGACGGTGACTACGCCCCGGCCTGGTCGCCCGACGGCACTCGGATCGCCTTCGTCGGCGACAACGGGGACTCGTACGACCTCTACCTGATGACCTCCGAAGGCGCGCTGGCCGCGCGACTCACGAAGGACGCCGACGACGAGGACAGCCCCGCCTGGTCACCGGACGGCACGAAGATCGTCTACACGCGCTGGCGCGGGGACTTCATCAACCTCTGGATGATGAATGCCGACGGCAGCGGGCAGCATGCCCTGACGAAGGGAACGATCGACGACTTCAGTCCCGTCTGGTCGCCTGACGGAACGAAGATCCTTTTCTCGAGCGATCGAGGCGGGAACGTCGACCTCTACATGATCAACGCCGATGGGAGCGGGCAACCGACGCGGCTCACGACGGGTAACAGCGTCGAAGAGCTGTCGAGCTGGCAACCGGTTCCGCCGACGCCGGGGAACGAGCCCCCGCTGCCGCCGGCCACGCCGCCCGTGCCGCAAGGCGATGCGCTATTGATCAGCGAGATCTTCGGGCGTCACTCGGAGCTCGGGGCCGTCAGGCAGGCGATGTTCGAAGCGGAGAGCCATGGGAGCCTTTCCGCCCGGCGCATCGCCTACAACCGGCTGACGAGCGGCTCGAGGCAAGCAGTGCTCAGCCTCGGTCGCGAGCATCCGACGAGCGCCAAGGGCAGGCACATTCAGCAGCTCGTCGTGAAGGCGTTCAAGCGTCTCGTGGTCGAGGGCCGGGAGCGAAACCTCGCCGCTCAGGCCCAGCTACGCCACAATCGCAAGGCCGAGCGACGCCACCTGCGCGCTGCCGACCGCGCGGAGATGCAGGCCCACTTCCTCTTTAGCGACGCAGGCGATCTGATCGGCTAGGCAAGCCTCAGCCTGCGAAGCATGTTGCTGCCCGTCGAGTCGACGCGTGCGGCGTTCGCACGCTCCCTGAGGTGCGACTCTAGACGCCACAGGTTGTCCAGATGTTGGGTCGCCCAGAGCAAGCCGAGCGCGGCTACGACCGTTGCCCTGTCGCCGTCGTGAGCGGACTCGCGGACGCAGGCGACGAGTCGGTTGGTGCCTTCGGTGTCGCGGAGGTGCGGCGGCGGAACGGGGCGTGTCTGCACGAGTGCGTAGCCGAGGGTGACGTACCACGACTGCAGCGCGGTCAGCTCCCGGTCGAGGTTCTCGCCGCAGCGCTCGAGTCGCGTTTTGCTGTCCATCATCTGCGCGAGCGACTCGAGAGATTGCGCAGCCCGTCGAACCCGCGACGCGCCGACGACTAGCGCGGCTACGTCCTCCACGTTGTATTCGCTTGCCGAGCGTTCGGCAAGGTATTGCCGGAAGGTGTCGTCGAGCCGGTGCAGGGCGGCATCTGCTACTCGCTCTGAGTGCGCAACGTCGTCGGTATCGCCTCCATGGATCAGCTCTTGCGCCGTAGCCAGAACGCACTCGAGGCTGCGCTCGTACGCCGCCGCGAGGACTACGCGTAGAAGCGAGCCCGCGCCGCGAGGCCAGAAGAGGAGACCGACGCCGAGACTGATCGCGAAACCGATTGCGACGTCCTCGACACGAACGAGACCTACCTGCCAGCCGACGGGTTGGATGATGTTGAAGAGGATGAAGAGCACGACGGTGAACGCTGCCTGTCCAGCGGCGAACGAGATCGCCCGAGGTGCGTAGGCCGCAATCAGCACGGCGAACGGGAGAACGCCCCACAGCACTGCTTCATGCGTGCCGATCGCGATCACGAGGCCTGCGCCGACCACGATTCCAACCGCGGTTCCGGCGAGGGCGCTGAGGATCGACCAGCCGGTCGCGAGAGCGTTCGACCGCAGCACCGACAGTGTTCCGAGGACGACCCAGAAGCCGTGCTGAAGGCCGGCCCGCTGTGCGATGAAGACGGCGACCGCGAGGCCCACCGCGCCGCGGATGCTGTTTCGGAACCAGATCGAGGCGACGTTCACGTGTTCCGCCGCGGCCTGGCCCCCC
>JBKOWS010000013.1:0-15855 GCA_046724565.1 Actinomycetota bacterium
CGGAGCTTCACTCCGGCGAGGCTAGCTGCGGCGCTACGCCGCGACGCCTGTGAACTGCGGGATGATCTCCTCGCCGTACGCCTTCAACGTCTCCTCCTGCCCACGCGTCATGAGGTAGATGTTGAACTGGTCGACCCCGACCGACTCCAGCTCCTTGAGCTTTTTCGTGGCCTCTTCGACCGTCCCGAGGACGCAGAAGCGGTCGACGATCTCGTCCGTGACGAACTCGCCGTGAGCGGCACCGACGCGCGAGTGGTCCTTGTAGTCGTAGAACTTCCGCGCTTTGACGAATTCCGTCAGGTCTTTCGGGATCTCGGAGTCCTCGCCGTAACGCTCGATCAGATCCATGACGTGGTTCGAGACCATCGCCGGGAACCAGCGCGACTGGTCGCGCGCATCTGCGAGGTCATCTGAGGTGTGGCTTGGGGCGCCGACGATGCACTTGAGCTCGCTCGGGTCACGGCCGGCTTCCTCGGCGGCGCGCCGGGCTGTGTTCATGATCCATTGGATGATCACGGGATCCGCGAGCTGGATGATCACGCCGTCGCCGACTCGGCCCGCGACGGCGAGAGCCTTCGGCCCGTAGCCGGCGATCCACATGGGCACGTCCGGCAACTCTTCGCGCACCCATTTCAACTGAAGCTCCTTGTCGTTCCAGTTGACGGGGCGGCCGTTCATCAGGTCCTTGACCATCGCGCAGCGACGTTCGAACTCAGCAACCCGCACGGGCTTCAGTCCGACGACTCGGCGCGAGGAGTCGCCGCGCCCGATGCCCATGACCATGCGGCCATCGGAGATGTCCTGCATCGTCGCGTACCAGCTCGCGGTGATCGTTGGATCGCGGATGCCCGGGTTCGTGACGAAGTGACCCAGCTTGATCTTGCTCGTCTGAACAGCCGCCAGCGGCAGGGTCGCGTAGGACTCTTCCCAGAGGATGTGTGAGTCGTACGTCCAGGCGAACTCGAAGCCGTGCCCCTCGGCGAGTTGCATCAACTCGATCATCCGCTGGTACGGCGGATCCGGCAGGACCGTCACGCCAAAGCTGAGCATCGAACCTCCCCGGTCGCTGGCAGGGGAACGAGCATATCGCCGCGAAAACGCCCACGACGTGGTCTGGCTCTACCTCTTGTTCGCCTTTGCCGCCGGCGCCGTGCTCCCCTTCCAGACCGGCCTCAACGCCGAGCTTGCGCACTGGGTGAACAGCCCCGTGCGGGCGGCGTTGGTCTCCTTCCTTGTCGGCGCGATCGTCCTGTTCGTGGCGTCCGCGCTGGTATTCAAGCCGCTGCCCACGTGGGAGCGGCTCGGCCACGCGCCCTGGTGGGTCTGGATCGGCGGCGCGCTGGGAGCGTTCTACGTCGTCGGGTCGATCGTCTCGGCGCCGAAGCTCGGCGCAGCCACGCTGGTGGCGCTCGTCGTCGCAGGCCAGGGAGTCGCGTCGCTCGTCGTCGACCACTTCGGCTGGGTCGGGTTCGAGACGAAGCACGTGACGCCAGGACGACTTGTCGGCATCGCGCTCGTCGGCGTCGGCGTGCTGCTCGTCCGGGTCTTCTAGGCGTCAGCCGAGCACGGTGCGTTCGCGCGCAGCACCTCGCTGCTGCGTGTCGGCACGGAATCGGCCCATCCGCGCGCGCTCGAGGCGGCTATCGTCGACACCAGAGGGTGGCGGGTGATCGACCCCACCCTGGGTGGGGGCTATCGCGCGCGCACGCGCGTGGACCTTGATGCTCTCGTCGGCCCCGTCAGCTTGCGGCGATGCGCTCGATCGTCTTCGAGGCGAGGCGATCGAGAGCGCGCACGGACAGCTCGAGGTGTTCATCCTTCGTGTCCTCGAGCTTCGTGTGCGAGAGGCCGCGGAGTGACTGTACGAAGATCATCACGGTCGGGATACCGGCGCGCGCGACCTCGGCCGCGTCGTGCAGTGGGCCGCTCGGCAGCCGGTGCGAGCTTCCCGCCACCTCGACCACCGACTCGTCGGCGAGCTCGATCAGAGCGTCGTCGAACAGGATCGGCTCGATGTTCCAGATTCGCTCCCATTCGACCTCGATGTTCTCCTGGCGGGCGAAGTCCTCCGATGCGCGCTTTGCCTCGTCGAGCATCGCTGCGAGCGTCGCCGCGTCGAGGTGACGCTGGTCGAGCAGGCATTCCGCGGTCTCGACGACGGACGTCACGATCCCGGGTCTCGTCACGACGCCGCCCATCGTGCAGACGGCGCCTCCCCCGGTCCGCTTGGCGATCTCCCTGATCTCGAGCTCGAGTCGGGCGGCACCCGCAAGCGCGTCGCGACGCTTGTCCATCGGGGTGGAACCAGCATGAGCCGCCTGTCCGCGGAACGTGACTTGATGTCTCTCGACCCCGAAGGTCCCCAGCACCACGCCGAGCGGCAGGTTCATCGACTCGAGCACAGGCCCCTGCTCGATGTGGAGCTCCAGGTATGCGGCTGCACCCTCGAGCTCGCTGCGGGCGTCAAGCGCGGAGTCGAGCTCGACGCCGTGCCCGCGGAGCGCGTCAGGGAGCGCGGTCCCGTCTGCATCCTTCCGGGCGCGTAACTCGTCCTGGTCCGCCATCGACCCGGCCGCGGCCGACGAGCCGAAGAGCGACCGCCCGAAGCGCGCGCCTTCCTCGTCGGCCCAGTTGACGAGCCTCATCGTGACGGCGGGCGTTCCCTCCTCGGCGATCCGTCGCAGCACCTCCACCGCGGCGACGACGTTCAGAGCGCCGTCCAGCCACCCTCCGTTCGGCACCGAGTCGATGTGCCCGCCCAGCAGGACGGGACGGTCCGACTCGCCGCGAAGCGTGAACCACTGGTTGCCGGCCGCGTCGACCGATTCCTCCGCCCCAGTCCCGGCCACCTTGCCCCTCAACCACTCGCGGGCCCGCTCCCACGTGTCCGTCCAGGCGACCCGCTGGGCGCCATCCTCGTTTCCCGTCTGCTCCCGGAGCTCTCGGAGCTCCGCAACCGTCCTGGCTGGCTCGAGCGGCATCGTGCGCGAGCCTAACCGGTCGATTCAGGAGTGTGGTAAGCATCGCTCGATGTCGGCGATCGCGGTCGAGCGCCCGAGAAGAGGGGCCGGTGCACTCCCGCGCGCGGCAGCGCGCGTCCTGCTCCTTCCGTTGGGACTGCTGGCTCTCTGGGGCCTCTGGGAGGGCTACCGCTGGCTGGGCATACGCGAACAGTGGACCTGGCCGTTCACGGTCAACGACACGAACATGCCGCACGTCAGCACGATCTGGCACGCCTTCGGACAGCCCCTGCAGCCCGACGGGCCACCCCTACGTCACTACCTCTGGCACTGGGCGCTCTTCACAGGGAAAGAGGCACTGGCCGGATTCGCGCTCGGCGCGGTGGTCGGCTTCTTCCTCGCGGTACTCCTCGCACACTCGACCGTGTTGAGGCGAGGAGTTCTGCCGTACATCGTCGTCTCGCAGACCGTTCCGATCCTTGCGATCGCCCCGATGGTCGTCGTCGGCCTGGGAACCAAGGGAGTGACGCCGTGGATCTCGGTCGCAGTGATTGCCGCCTACCTCACGTTCTTCCCGGTCGCGATCAACACGCTCCGCGGCCTGCTCTCTCCTGATCCCCAGGCGCTCGAGCTCATGCGATCGTACGCGGCCGGGCCCTGGAAGATCCTGTGGCGCCTGCGCGTGCCCACTTCACTCCCCTACCTGTTCTCGGCGCTGAAGATCTCCGCGACGGCAAGCGTGATCGGGGCGATCATCGGCGAGACCCCGGCTTCGCTCCAGGGCGGGCTCGGCTACGCGCTGGTCAACTTCAACCAGTACTACACCACGCAACCGGCCAACCTCTGGGCCACGATCGTCGTCTGCGCGGCCCTCGGGATCACGTTCTTCCTTGCCGTCGT
Source organism: Actinomycetota bacterium (assembly GCA_046724565.1). GTDB lineage: Bacteria > Actinomycetota > Thermoleophilia > Gaiellales > Gaiellaceae > 3-1-20CM-4-69-9. Next base: position 3,861 of record JBKOWS010000013.1, read on the forward strand.
GCTGGTCGAGCGGCTCGTGCTCAAGCGCGCCCCGGAGAACCTCGTATGAAATACGAGGTGTGGAAGAAGCTCGGGGGAAACCGGGTTGCTCCCCTCGTACTCCTCAGCCCCCGCGGCGATCTCAGCGGCGCGGGGCCTGAGACGACCCTCGAAGAAGGGGGCTCGTGGGGGAAACATGGTTTCCCCCACGAGAGCGCCCCAAAGTGGCGCGACCTCGTATGACCGCCGTTGCGATCAAGGGGCTCTCGAAGCAGTTCCGAGGTGGCGTCACGGCACTGCAGGGAATCGACCTCGAGGTCGAGCCTCGCGAGTTCGTCTCGCTGATCGGCCCATCGGGCTGCGGGAAGTCGACGCTCCTCCGGATCATCGGCGACCTGACGAAACCCACCGCCGGCAGCGTGCAGGTGAACGGCAAGCCCGCCGAGCGCGCGCGGCGGGACCACGAGTACGGGATCGTCTTCCAGGACGCCGTCCTCTACGACTGGCGTACGGTCGTGAAGAACATCTCACTCCCGCTCGAGCTCCTGGGCTGGAGCCGTTCCAAGCGCAACGCGCGCATCAAGGACATGCTCGAGCTCGTCGAGCTCACCGGCTTCGAGAGCCACCATCCGTGGCAGCTCTCCGGCGGTATGCAGCAGCGCGTCTCGATCGCCCGCGCGCTGTCGTTCTCGCCCGCGCTGCTCCTGATGGACGAGCCGTTCGGTGCGCTCGACGAGATGACGCGGGAGCGCCTGAACGCCGAGTTGCTGCGGATCTGGCAAGAGACCGGCTCGACGGTCGTGTTCGTGACGCACTCGATCCCGGAGGCGGTCTTCCTCTCGACTCGCGTCGTCGTCATGTCCGCCCGCCCCGGGCGCGTTGCCGGGGTCATCGAGGTCGACCTCCCGCAGCCGCGCACGAACGCTGTCAGGGAGCAGCCGCACTTCTTCGAACTGGTCACACAGGTGCGCGAGAGCCTGGCCGCCGCCGGCGCACCCCTCGGCGAGACGCAAGAGCCTGCCCTGGTGGAGGAACCAGCATGAGCACGATCGTCCAGCCCGTGCCGCACAGCGTTGGGCGCCGCATCGGCCGCACGGCGCTCGACTGGATTCCGGCCCTCGCGGTCTTCGTGCTTGGGATCGCGGCCTGGCAGGGACTCGTCACCGCGTTCCACGTGCAGGAGTTCCTCCTGCCCAAGCCAACGTCGATCGCCCACGCCTTCTGGGCGCAGAAGCACGCGCTCTGGAGCCAGGGGATCTACACGTTCAAGGAGGCCCTGGGCGGCTACGCCCTCGGCTGTGGGCTCGGGCTCGCCGTCGCCCTCCTCTTTGCTGCTTGGCGACCACTCGGCAGCGCGTTCATGCCGTATGCCGTCGCGGCCAACGCTGTTCCGATCATCGCCTTCGCTCCGATCATGAACAACTGGTTCGGGCTGCTGAACCCCTTCTCAAAGATGGCGATCGCGGCCGTCCTCTGCTTCTTCCCGGTGATGATCAACGCGCTACGGGGGCTGACCTCGGTGCATCCGTCGGCGATCGAGCTGATGCAGTCGTACGCGGCGGGAAGGCTGTCGGTGTTCCGGCGAGTGCGAATTCCGAACGCGCTGCCCCACATCTTCACGGGACTGAAGGTGGCGACGGTGCTCTCGATGATCGGCGCGATCGTGGGCGAGTACTACGGGGGCCCCACAGATGCGCTCGGCGTGAAGATCCTCAACGACTCGTCCTACGGGAACTTCACGGACGCGTGGGCGGGGATCGTGATGGCGAGCCTGCTCGGAATCGCCTTCTACGCGGTGGTTGCCCTGGTGGAGCGGCTCACGACGAGCTGGCATCCGTCCGCGAGGGCCTTCCATCCGGAGTGAGTTGAGGGAGAATGGCAGAACGTCGGACCAGAGGAGGAGGCGCATGAAGCACAGGTGGGTCGTGGGAATCGCGGTGCTCTCGTGCCTGGTCGTGTCGGCAGGGGCAGCCGCACACACCGAGATGGCATCGAGCTCCAAGGCAACGAAGGTGACCCTGCAGCTCAAGTGGGTCACGCAGGCGCAGTTCGCGGGCTACTACGCCGCGAAGACGAAGGGGTACTACTCGAAGGCCGGACTTGACGTGACGCTCAAGGTGGGCGGGCCGACCATCACGCCGGAGCAGGTCGTCCTCGGCAAGCAGGCGGACTTCGGCATCGACTGGGTACCGAGCTTGCTGTCGTTCCGCGACACCGGCAAGAAGATCGTGGACATCGCGCAGGTGTTCTCCAAGAGCGGCATGACCGAGATCACCTGGAAGGACAGCGGCATCACGACAATCGCCAAGATGCGCGACAAGAAAGTCGGCGTCTGGTGCTGCGGGAACGAGAACGAGCTGTACGCGGCACTCACGAAGAACGGGATCGATCCGAAGAGCAAGAGCGACGTCACCATCGTCAACCAGCCGTTCAACATGGATCTCTTCTTGAGCCGCGAAGTCGACGCGGCCGCAGCGATGACCTACAACGAGCTGGCGCAGGTGCTGGAGACCAAGAACCCGAAGACCGGGAACCTGTACAAGCTCTCGGACCTGAACGTCATCCCGATGGAGAACGCCAAGAAGGGTGCCGGCACCTCGATGCTCGAGGACGACATCTTCGTGCGGGACGACTGGATCAAGGACAAGAAGAACCAGGCGATCGCGAAGAAGTTCCTTGCGGCGTCGTTCAAGGGCTGGATCTATTGCCGTGACCACTGGAGGGACTGCGTCAACATCGTCCTTCGGAACGGCCCGGCCCTGCCGCGAGGGCACCAGACGTGGCAGATGAACGAGATCAACGCCCTGATCTGGCCGAACAAGCTCGGGATCGGGATCATGGATCCGAAGGCGTTCAACCGGACCGCGTCCATCGCGAAGCAGTTCGGCGTGATCAAGAACACGCCCTCAGGTGCCTATCGAACGGACCTGGCCAAGGCTGCGGTCGCGGCGCTGAAGGCGCAGAAGGTCGACGTGTACGGCAAGAAGTGGAAGAAAGCGAAGGTCAAGATCACCGAGGGCGGGAAGTAGGAACAGAGGCCGAGGAGAGGAGATCCGAATGTCCGTGTTGATCAAAGGCGGCCGCATCATTACCGCGGCGGACGACTACGTCGGCGACGTCTACGTCGAAGGCGAGCGGATCTCACTCATCGGCGAATCCCTCGACATCCAGGCCGAGCGAGTGATCGATGCAGCCGGGAAGTACGTGCTTCCCGGCTGCGTCGACCCACACACGCATCTCGACATGCCCTTCGGCGGCACGGTGACCGTCGACGACGTCGAATCCGGACAGACCGCGGCCGCCTTCGGCGGGACGACCTGTCACGTGGACTTCATCATCCAGCCGCAAGGCTCGACGTTCGCAGAGGCCGTCGACGAATGGCGCGCGAAGGCGAACGGCAAGCAGGTGATCGACATGGGCTACCACATGGCGGTCACCGATCTCCGTGAAGGCGGCACGCTCGAGGAACTCGCGTCGCTCCCGGACCAGGGGATCACCTCGTACAAGCTCTTCATGGCGTACAAGGGCGCGCTGATGGTGGACGACGAGACGCTATTCAAGACCATGGAGGTCGCCGCAGACACGGGCGCGCTCGTGATGGTGCACGCCGAGAACGGTGACGCCATCGACGTCCTCGTCAAGAAGGCGCTCGCCGCGGGTCACACGGAGCCGCACTGGCACGCTCTCACGCGGCCGCCCGAGACCGAGGGCGAGGCGACGAACCGGGCCATCCAGCTCGCTCACGTGGCGGGCGCACCGCTGTACGTCGTCCACGTGTCGTGCCAGGAGGCGGTCGAGCCGATCCAGCTCGCGCGCGAGAAGGGCTGGGAGGTCTGGGGCGAGACCTGCACGCAGTACTTCTTCGTGGACTACACGTTCCTCGAACGGCCGAACTTCGAAGGGGCCAAGTACGTCTACACACCACCGCCGCGCGCGAAGGAGAACCAGGACGTCCTCTGGAACGCGGTGCGAACCGACACGCTGTCTGCGATCTCGACAGACCACTGCGCGTTCCTGTGGGACGGCCAGAAGACGATGGGACGCGACGACTTCTCCAAGATCCCGAACGGCGGGCCGGGACTCGAGAACCGGTTGCAGATGATCCACGAGTTCGGTGCGCGGACCGGGCGAATCTCGCTCAACCGGATGGTCGAGCTGCTCTCGACGAATCCCGCGAAGCTCTTCGGGCTCTATCCCCGCAAGGGAACGATCGCCGTCGGCTCCGATGGGGACCTCGTGGTCTTCGACCCGGAGAAGAAGGTCACGATCTCGGCGAAGACACAGCACTCGAAGACCGACTACAACCTCTACGAGGGCACCGAGGTGAGGGGCTCGCCCGAGACGGTGCTGCTCCGCGGCCAGGTGCTGGTCGACAACGACGAGTTGGTGGCGGAGCCCGGGATTGGGCAGTTCATCGCGCGGGAGCGGTTCGGGGCAGAGCTCAGACCCGCGGCTGCCGCGGCGGCGTAATCGTCAGCGCGTCTGCGGGAAGCCCAGGTCGACCTTCGACGTCGCGGGGTCGGGCCAGCGCGACGTGACAACCTTGCCGCGGGTGTAGAAGTTGATCCCCTCGGGCCCGTAGATGTGCGTGTCCCCGAAGAGGGAGTTCTTCCAGCCGCCGAACGAGTAGTACGCCACCGGCACCGGGATCGGCACGTTGATCCCGACCATGCCCGCCTGCACCTCGAACTGAAACTGGCGCGCAACGCCACCGTCGCGTGTGAAGATCGCCGTCCCGTTGCCGTAGGGGTTCTCGTTCACCAACCGTACGGCGTCGTTGTAGGTCGCGACGCGCGTCACGCCGAGCACCGGGCCGAAGATCTCGTCGCGGTACGCATCCATCTCCGGTGTCACTCTGTCGAGCAGCGACACGCCGAGGAAGAACCCGTCGCCTTCCGGCGCAGTCTCACGGCCGTCGGCGACGACGTCGGCGCCCTGCTCGCGCGCGCCGTCGATATAGGACGCCACCTTGTCGCGATGCTCGCGCGTCACGAGCGGGCCCATCTCGACCTCAGGCTCGAGACCGTCGCCGACCTTGATCTTCGGGAGCCGCTTCTTGATCGCAGTGACGACCCGGTCGCCGGCATCACCGACCGCGACCACCTGGGAGATCGCCATGCAACGTTCGCCGGCCGAGCCGTACGCCGCGCTCACCGCCGCGTCCGCCGCCATGTCCATGTCCGCGTCGGGGAGCACGATCATGTGGTTCTTCGCACCACCGAGCGCCTGCACCCGCTTGCCGGTCGACGTCCCCTTCTCGTACACGTACCTCGCGATCGGTGTCGAGCCGACGAAGGACACCGCCGAGATGTCGGGATGCTCGAGGACCGCGTCGACGGCGACCTTGTCGCCGTGCACCACGTTGAACACCCCATCCGGGACGCCGGCCTCCTGCAACAGCTCTGCGACGTAGACGGAGGCCGACGGATCTTTCTCCGATGGCTTCAGTACGAACGTGTTCCCGCACGCGAGGCCCGGCGCCCACATCCACATCGGAACCATCGCGGGGAAGTTGAACGGTGTGATCCCCGCCACGACGCCGACCGGCTGTCGGATCGAGTACACGTCGATGCCCGTAGAGGCCTGCTCGGAGAATCCGCCCTTCAGCAGCTCGGGGATCCCGCAGCAGTACTCGATCACCTCCAGGCCGCGCGCGACCTCCCCCATCGCGTCGGACAGCACCTTGCCGTGCTCGGCGGTCAGGATCCTCGCGATGTCCTCGTGGTGCTCGACGACGAGATCGTGGATGCGGAAGAAGATCGCGGTGCGCTTCGAGAGCGACATCGCACGCCACGACGGGAAAGCCTCCCTGGCCGTCTGCACCGCGCGGTCGACCTCCTCGCGCGTGGCGAAATCGACCACGCCGGTCTGCCGTCCCAGCGCGGGGTTGTAGACCGGGCCACTTCGCCCCGATTCGCCCGCGACGACGCGGCCGCCGATCCAGTGGCTGATCCGCTTGAGTTCCTGCTCCTGCTCGACGGGCGGTGTGGCCAGCTCGGTCATCTCGTTCCCCTCCTCGCGTGACCCGTCCAGCGTACCGCTCCGAAGGCGCGACCGTACTTCTGGGGTCCGACCCCTGCCGGGGTCAGACCCCTGCCTTGGGCGCACCGGGGATAGTGTCCTGCCGATGAAGCGCTGGGCGGCCCTTCTCCTCCTGCTCGCCCTCGCTGGCTGCGGGGGTAGCGGGAACAAGAAGGTCGTGGAGCAGAGTGCGGCGAGCGTGCCGGCTACCGGCGCCGCCCCCTGGCCCGCGCCGCCGAACCCGATGGCCCTCACCCGCAAGGCCGGGCTCACGCCGGAGACCCACGAGTTCGTCTTCCTCCACGTCCACTCTCACCTCGACGTCTTCGTGAACGGGAACCCGGTGACGGTGCCGGCGGCGATCGGGATCAACATCGAAGACCCGGCCGTCAAGCGGATCCCCTTGGAGAACGGCACGATCGCCTACGGCGGCATCAACCCTCCCTGTGCGCAGCCGTGCATCTCCCCGCTCCACACACACGACACCAGCGGCATCCTGCATACCGAGGCGAAGGAGAATCAGTTCAACAACCTCGGCGAGTTCTTCACCGAGTGGAACGTGCGCCTGGACCGGAAGTGTGTCGGCGGCTACTGCAAGCCGGCCGCCCCGTTCACCATCTATATCGATGGCGATCCGTACAGCGGCGATCCGCGCAACATCAAACTCGAGGACAGGAAGGAGATCGCGATCGTGATCGGGACGCCGCCCACCTCCATTCCCTCGAAGTTCTGAGCAGGCTAAGCTCCTCGACGATGGCGACCCTGGAGACCAACACCGAGCTCGGCCGCCAGATCGTCGCCGACGCCAGGCAGTACGTCCTCCACTCCTGGTCGGTGCAGGACGCGCTCGACCCGATTCCCGTCGCAGGCGGCGAGGGGCGCTACTTCTGGGACTACGACGGCAAGCGCTACCTCGACTTCGCGTCGCAGCTGGTCAACGTGTCGATCGGGCATCAGCACCCCAAGGTCGTTGCTGCGATCAAGGAGCAGGCCGAGCGGCTCTGCACGATCGGTCCTCCGATGGCCACCGAGGCACGCTCGACGCTGGCCCGCATGTTGGCCGAGGTCACGCCGGGCGACCTGCAGATGTCCTTCTTCACGAACGGCGGCGCCGAAGCGAACGAGAACGCGATCAAGCTCGCCCGCTGGTACACGGGCAGGCACAAGATCATCGCCCGCTACCGCTCCTACCACGGAGCGACGGCCGGGGCGATCACGCTCACCGGCGACCCGCGTCGCTGGCCGGCCGAGCCTGGCATTCCCGGCGTCGTGCGGATGCTGGATCCGTACACCTACCGGTGTCCGGCGGGACACCCTGACCCCTGCCCGGTCTGCACGGGCGCTCCGCACCTCGAGGAGATCCTCCAGTACGAAGGCGCCCACACGGTCGCGGCCGTCATCCTCGAGACGGTGGTCGGGACGAACGGGATCATCGTCCCGCCTGACGGGTACCTGCAAGCGATCCGCGAGGTCTGCGATCGCCACGGGATCCTGCTGATCACCGACGAGGTGATGGCCGGGTTCGGCCGCACCGGGAAGTGGTTCGGGGTCGAGAACTGGAATGTCGTCCCGGACATCCTCACGGTCGCGAAGGGGATCAACTCGGGCTACGTCCCGCTCGGCGCGATGATCGTGCGCAAGCCGATCGCCGACTGGATACGCGACAAATACTTCGCCGGCGGGCTGACCTATTCCGGCCATCCGCTTGCGTGTGCAGCCGCGGTCGCGTCGATCGAGGCGTTCAAGGACGAGGAGATCGTCGAGAACTCGGCCGAGATGGGCGGCGTCTTCTCCGAGGCGCTGCGCAGCCTGCAGGAGCGGCATCCTTCCATCGGAGAGGTGCGCGGGCTCGGTTGCTTCTGGGGCATCGAGCTGGTGAAGAACCGTGAGACCCGCGAGCCGCTCGTCCCCTTCAACGCCACCGGCGAGGCGTTCGCACCCGTAGCCCGGGTCTCCAAGGCCGCGCTCGAGCGCGGTCTCTACCTGATGACCCACTGGAACGTGATCATGGTCTGCCCGCCGCTGACCATCACCCGCGAAGAAATCGATGAGGGCATCGGCATTCTCGACGAGGCGCTCGCGATCGCAGACGAGTACGCCACCTGACCTCGACCACTGACGACATCGACCTCGTGGTGCTCGCCTACGTCGCGGGCCAGCGGGTGGAGCTCGACGAGGTCGAGCGCAACGCAGCGCTTCGGCGGGCGTTGTTCGTTTTCGCAGCCGGCGGAGACTTGCATCGCGATCCGACCCTCGACGACCCGGCAGTCCTCGAGCTCGCGCGGGACGTCGGCTCGCCCGATCGGCGCGCAACCCTGGCCGCGGCGGTCGAGGAGCTCGAAGCGGACCCGCGGCTCGTCGAGCGCCTCCGCGACCCGGAGCTGGCGTGGCAGGCGTTCGCCTGCGGGCTCCTCGCCGACGCGCTCGGCGAAGACGAGTCCTAGAGATCGGCCGTCGCGGCGGCTTTGACTCCGTCTGACCCGGGTCGTTCAATACGTGCCGTGGCCGAGAAACGTTCAGGCGGAGACCGACGATCCGGCGACGACCGCCGCTCGGGCGACCGGCGGAAGGGCGGCGGCTCGGGCCCGCCCGGCGGCGAGGAGCGACGCTCGGGCACCGACCGCCGGGGCGGGCAGGACCGGAGGTCCGGCAAGGACCGCCGCAGCGGCAGTTAGCACGCCCCCGCCGGGAATACGCCGGAAGGCGACGTCCCGGAGGGCCTCGGCAAGTTGAGCTTCACGTGCATTCGAGGAAGGCGGCGGAGCACCTGCGACAATCCAGTCCGGGTGACCTCGGGTAGAGGGAAAGGGAGGCGGCTGGTCGAGTGAAGCGGACGACAACGGTTTTTCTGCTCTTCGTTTTTGTGCTGACGGTGGTGGCGTCCGCCTTGGCCGGGGGGCGCAAGGGCACCCACACCAACCCGTACCAGGTCCACACATTCGTCCTACTGCCAGACGGCCGAGGATGGAAGCTCAGAGTCAACAAGAGCATCCCGAACGCGACGCGAGCTGTCGTCAAGTGGAACAAGTACAACGCGCCGCCGCGGGCGGGTGATCAGTTCTTCATGATCAACATCTCGCTGGGGTATACAGGTGAGCGGGCAGACACACCCTTCAATCCGCAACGCCTGGCAGCCGTCGGTAGGTCGAAGATCACCTACACGTCGATCACCGACTCGTGCGGCAGCGTTCCGGGCGCGCTGAACTTCGGCTGGAGAGTGCGGTCGGGCGAAAGCGTCAGCGGGAATATTTGCTTCTCGGTAAGCAAGTCCGACGTCCGCGGCCTGTTACTGAAGTACGAGGACACGTTCTCGCTGCACCCGAAGGCCCGCTTCTTCAGGTTGCACTAGCGCACCCGCGACGCCCACGTCATATGTTGCAATGACGTCGTGGACTCGATCACGTCGTGGCTCATCGACATGGACGGGGTCCTCGTTCGCGAGGAGCATCCGATTCCGGGCGCCGAGCGCTTTCTCCAGCGGCTGCGAGAACGGGGCTCGTCCTTCCTCGTTCTCACGAACAACTCGATGTATACGCCGCGCGACCTGGCAGCGCGACTGCGGCGCAATTCGCTCGACGTTCCCGAGGAGGCGATCTGGACGTCGGCAATGGCTACCGCCAACCTCCTCCACAGCCAGCGGCCCGGCGGAACGGCGTATGTGATCGGCGAGGCCGGCCTGACGACCGCGCTCCACCAGGCCGGCTACACGCTGACGGAGAAGGATCCGGACTACGTCGTCCTCGGCGAGACGCGAACGTACAGCTTCGTGCGGATCACGAACGCGATTCGCCTCGTTCTCGGCGGCGCGCGGTTCATCGCGACCAATCCGGATGCGACGGGGCCTGCCCCGGACGGGCCCGTGCCCGCGACCGGTTCGGTTGCCGCCCTGATCAGCCGGGCGACGGGCGTGGCTCCCTACTTCGTGGGAAAGCCGAATCCGCTGATGATGCGATCTGCCCTCAATGCGATCGGCGCGCACTCCGAGAACACGGGGATCATCGGCGACAGGATGGACACAGACGTCGTCGCCGGCCTCGAAGCCGGCATGCACACGGTCCTCGTTCTGACGGGAGTGGCGAGTCGCGCCGAGGTCGAGCGCTACCCGTACCGTCCCTCGCGCATCGTCGACTCGATCGCGGACCTGCTCGCCGAGATGGAAGACGAGGCGGTCGCGCCCAGCTAGCCGCCTCGGTAGGCACGACGGGCGGGAACCCTCACACCGAACTTAGCGGCTCTCCGCCACTAACTCACCGTCGCGATCCGAGCGCGCGCCTCGGCCAGTACGCGCAGCGCGACCGAGCGGTCGCCGAAGCCCGCAGTACGCGTGGGCCTGCCCTCGAGCTCCTTGTAGACCCTGAAGAACTGCTCGATCTCGGCTCGGAAGGCCTCGTGGATGTCATCGACGTCCTGGACGTCCGACCAGATTGGATCTCGCAGTGGGACGCAGACGAGCTTGTCGTCGGGGCCCTTCTCGTCGACCATGTGGAAGACCGCGACCGCTCGCACGCGGATCCGACAGCCCGGGAAGGTCGGATCCTCGACGAGCACGAGGGCGTCGAGGGGATCGCCGTCCTCGCCGAGCGTGCGGTCGACGAAGCCGTAGTCGGCGGGGTACACCGTCGAGGTGAAGAGGCGCCGATCGAGTGTGATTGCGTTCAGCTCAGGGTCGTATTCGTACTTGTTGTGGGAACCGCGCGGAATCTCGATGACGACTACGATCTCGTCTTCCACCCTTCCACAGTACGCCCAGGCCATCCCCGTCTGCGAAGCCGGAGCTGCGGCTGCCAGGGTCGATCACTGCTCGTAGAGGTTCGATTCCGACTTCTGATCGCTGCTGGTTGCGGAGGAGGCGCTGCCTTATGGTGCCGCTGCAGGCAACTGCGGATCGGAGGGCTCAAGGGCTTTGGGGTGGCGCAACCCCGTCCCCTCGTAGGGAAGCCCACCTCTTTGCTCCGCATCCCTCCCACCCAGAGGGCGATCGTCCCCGGTCGCCCTCTCCCTACTTTCTAAGGCGCCCAGGCGGAGGTCACTCGTCGTGCTTCGGCCGGGTCGCGAGCTCGCCGGCGTCGCCCTCGAGTGAGATCGGGTCTACTTCCCAGGCGAGACTGTCGTGCGCGTGCCATTGAACGATGTTGCCCTCAGCATCGACGTCAACCGTCTCTGCTCGCACAGCGAGACTCTCGTCGTCTGTGCGGTTACCGTCCGCGTCGTAGAGGAAGGTCTGAGTGCGATTCGGCTCGTTCTCGCTCATCTGGCCTCCTGACGGAGCACGTCTCGTCCAACAGTATCCGCGCCAGCCGCTTCAATCGGGGTACTCGTCCTTCCGCCAGGCGCGCGGCTCTTCGGGCGGCCCCTTTGGGGTCCGCTCGAGCAGGAAGTTGTAGTAGGGCGCGACGAACGGGTCGGGCGCCATCACCGTATAGGTGTGGTAGACGCTGCCGTTCTCACGAGCGAAGGAGATCCAGGTCGGAGCCTCACGCAGCCCGTCCTTGAGCTCGGCTCCGATCTGTCCTGACCACTCCTCGAGCCACTGGGGCGGGTTGTCGACCATCTCCTTCACCTCAGTGACCTGCTGCGCCTGCTCCTCGGTCAGCGCCAGGCCGAAGTCGAACGCGAATTCGGTGTTGTAGGTCGAGACGTACGGGAACTGCCAGCCCATCCGCTTCTTGTAGGCGCTCAGTCGTTCGATCGGTGCCCGCGAAAAACAGATCAGGGTCACGTCGCGGTGGTTCAGGTGGACGAGCCCGCCGTCGAGCCCGTCCGCGAGATTGGTGCAGCCGGGGCAGGCACCGTTCTCGTAGTCGGGCCCGAACATGATGTTGTAGGCAAGGAGCTGTGAGCGGCCGTCGAACAGCTCCGCGAGGGTCTTCTTGCCCTCTTCGGTGTCGAACTCGTACTCCTTCTCAATCGGCACCCAAGGGAGCTCGCGCCGCTTCGCGTTGATCTCCTCATTTCGCTGCGCCTGCGCGGCCTCGAGCTTCGCGAGCTCGTCCCG
>JBKOWS010000090.1:0-10654 GCA_046724565.1 Actinomycetota bacterium
TATCCACGCGACGCAAAGCTGCGCGCACTGGCGCCGGCGGGAATCGAGTTCGCGCCGCCGCGCGCCGAGCGGAGCACCGGTCCTGGCCGGCACGACTTCGAGATCGTCGCCGATCCGGGACTTTCGATCGAGGACGACATGGCCCGTCGTGACTTCACGGTGAACGCGATGGCGCGGCGGCTCGAGACCGGCGAGCTCGTCGATCCGTTCGGCGGTCAGGACGACCTGCGGCGACGTGTTCTACGCGCAGTGCAGCCGCGCAGCTTTGCCGAGGACCCGTTGCGTCTCGTTCGCGGGCTGCGCCTCGTCGCGCAGGTCGGGCTCGAGCCCGACGAGAAGACGCTCGAGCAGATGCGCGAGGAGGCCGACAGCGTCCGGCTCGTCTCGGGCGAGCGCGTCGGCGGCGGTCTGCGGGCGGACGGGCTCGGAGAGTTGTCGAAACTGTTGCTCGGCCGGCAACCGGCGCGGGCACTGCAACTCGCCCGCGAGACGGGCGTGCTGACGGCGCTTCTGCCCGAGTTCGAGGCCACGCTCGGCTTCGACCAGGGGAGCGACCGCCAGCACCTGCCGCTCGACGAGCACATCTTCGCCGTCGTCCAGGCGGCGGCCGATGCCGAGGCGAATCTGCCGGTGCGGCTCGGGGCCCTCCTCCACGATCTCGACAAGCCGGGGGCCAACGGCACCCACGCGGAACGGAGCGCAGCGATCGCCTCCGAGGTGCTGCGGCGACTGCGCTACCCGACCCGGCTGCGGAATCGCGTTACCCGCCTGATTCGCGCGCACTCCTTCCCGCTCGAGGGAATCGACGAGCTCTTCGCCCGCCGGTTCCTGCGTGAGCACGGCGACGATCTCGCGTTCGACCTCGTCTCGCTGAAGGAAGCCGACCTGCGCGGCAAGCGGGCCGCTGACTGGGAGCTCGAGGCGGCGGCGACGCTACGCCGGCTGCTCGAAGAGCAAGAGTCCGAGCCGCACCGCGTGACAGACCTCGCCGTCGACGGAGCCGATCTGCTCGAGCTCGGCTACGAGGAAGGGCCCGAGCTCGGACAGGCGCTCGAGTCCCTCCTCGACGCGGTGATCGAACGACCCCAGCTCAACACGCGCGAAGACCTGCTCGAGCGCGCACGGGCCCTTCGGTCGTGAACATGCCGCTCATCCGCTGGGACGTCTCCGGGCCCTACGAGGTCGCGTTCTCGACTCGGCGGGGTGGTGTCAGCAAGGGCCCGTTCGAGTCGCTCAACCTCGGCCTGCTGACGCACGACGATCCGGCCAACGTCGCAGAGAATCGCCGGCGACTCTGCTCGGCGGTCGGCGCCGACCACGAATCGCTGGCGATGAACAAGCAGATGCACACTGCGACGGTCAACCGAGCCGAGCGGGGCCGACGTGGGGAGGAGGGCGACGGGCTCTGGACCGACGAACCGGGCCTGCCGATGCTCAAGCTCACCGCGGATTGCCTTCCCGTCGCGCTCGCGCGGCTTAACGGGACGCCCGCGCTGGCGCTCCTGCACGCCGGTCGGCGCGGCCTGCTGGAGGGGATCGTCGAAGCGGGCGTCGCGGCGCTCGGCGGAAAGCTGGCCGCGGTCGTCGGGCCGGGGATCGGGCCGTGTTGCTACGAGGTGGGCGACGACATCGCCGCCGACTACCGCGCGCGCTTCGGCGACGCGGCGCTCAACGGCCGAAACCTCGACCTCTGGACGGTGGCCGAGCAGGTGCTCCGAGACGCGGGCGTCGAGTCAGTCGAACGCGTCGACCTGTGCACGGCGTGCAACCCGGAGCAGTTCTTCTCACATCGTCGCGACGGACCGATCACGGGACGTCAAGGAGTGATCGGCTACGTCGCCTGAGGTGATTCGCCGCAACTACGAGCGCATACGCACCGAGGTCGGAGACGGCGTCACGATCGTCGCCGCGACGAAGTACGTTGCCTTGCCCGACCTGTCCGCGCTCGCCGAGGCCGGCGTCGCCGTCGTCGGCGAGAACCGCGCACAGGACCTGCAGCGAAAGCACGCCGAGTACGGCGATGCGTTCCGCTGGCACTTCATCGGCCGCGTGCAGTCGAACAAGGCAAAGATCCTCAACCGGATCTGCGAGCTCGTGCACTCGCTCGACTCGGAATCGGCGGCACGCAGGCTCGAGGTCCCGGCGCTGCTCGAGGTGAACCTCGCGGCGGAGTCGTCGAAGGCCGGCATCGATCCGGAAGAGCTGCCGCGCTTCCTCGACCTCTACGACGACATTCGAGGGCTGATGACGATGCCGCCGGAGACCAGCGACCCGGAGGGCTCACGTCCCTATTTCCGCAGGCTCCGCGAGCTCGCCGAGGAGCACGGACTGCACGAGCTCTCGATGGGCACGAGTCAGGATTACCGCGTTGCCGCCGAGGAGGGAGCGACCCTCGTTCGCGTGGGGTCGGTCCTGTACGGGGAGTAACATTTCGCGCGAGATGGGCTTCGCGGACGTGTGGAACAAGACCCTCGTCTACTTCGGCATCGCCGAGGAGGAGGACTGGGACGAGGACTCCTACGTCACCGACGAGGACCTGCAGCGAACCTACGCGGAGCGTCCGAACGTCCGCCGGCTCGCACCACGCCGGCGAGAGCGCGAGTTCGACGACTGGACGGATCCCGAGCCCCAGCCGGCGAACGACCGCACGGCGGTCCTGCGGCCACGGGTCGCCGCGGTCCCGTCGCCGGCGTCCGTTCGCGTCCACCTGGTTGTCCCGCGGAGCTTCAACGACGCCCAGCAGATCGCGGACAAGTTCAAGGAATCGATCCCCGTCATCCTGAACCTCCAGAGCTCCGACCAGGACCTCTCGAAGCGACTGATCGACTTCGCCAGCGGGCTGACCTACGCGCTCGACGGCGGGATGCAGCGCGTTGCCGACAAGGTGTTCCTGCTGACCCCGCGGAACGTCGAGGTCTCGGCCGAGGAGCGCGCCCGCCTGCTCGAGCGCGGGGGCTTCTTCAATCAGGCGTAGAGGACCAGCCCTCTGGGCGTAGGAAGACGACGCCGGTCGCCGAAATGAGCTGGATGGCCGCCGGTGCCTTGCTTGGCTTGCTCTACGACGCGGTCGACAGCGTCGAGAGCTTCGTCAGCGTCTTCCTCTACGTCTATTCGCTGCTGATCCTCGCGTACATCATCACGTCCTGGGTGCGGCTGCCGTACTCGACGTGGCTGAACCGGATCCAGCGCTTCCTCTACGACGTGTGTGACCCGTACCTGCGGCTGTGGCGCCGGGTCCTGCCGAACTTCGGTCCGATCGACTTCTCGCCCGTGATCGGCGTCGCGTTCCTCTACCTGTTGCGCTTCGTGCTCATCAGCATTCTCGACAAGTTGCACTGAAAGGAGGGAACCATGACCCTCACGCCCGTCGAAGTCAGACATCTCAAGCCCGGCAAGACGATGGTCGGCGGCTACAGCAGAACCGGGATCGACGCATTGCTCGACGAGATCGCCGCGAGCTTCGAAGACGTGTGGCGAGAGCGCGCGGACCTCGCCGACAAGGTCGAGCTGCTGGAGGCCGATCTCGTTCGCTATCGGGAGCTCGAGGGCCTCTTGCGCACGACGCTCGTGTCAGCGGAGAAAGCCGCGGTCACGCTGAAGGAGCAGGCGCGGAAGGAAGGCGACCTGATCCTCGAAGAGGCGCGCAACGAGGCACGCTCGATCACGCGCAATGCGCGCGCGGAGCACGACCGTCTCTTGACCGAGATGCGGCGGCTACGCTCGCTGCTCCAATCCGCCCTCGCGCTCGTCGACGAAGAGCCGCCCGCCGAGGCCGAGGCTGCGTAGAACGGGGCGGGCCCGCTCGGGCCCGCCCCGTCCGACTCAGTGGCTCTGAGCCACGAAGTCAGCCGGTCGTGATCGTTCCGAACAGGCCGTGCGACTCGCCGTCCGGGCCGGCCGTGAAGAAAAGCGTCGTCGTCGGGCCGTTGTTCGCGAGGGCGCCCTTGCCGAACTGGAGCGCCCACAGCCCGTCGATCGTCAGGACCTTGTTGTCACTGGTGCGCAGCTGGCCGACCAGCTCGAAGCTGCCGTCCGCCTGCGGCTCGTACGCGCTGATCTGACCGTCGCCGAAGTTTCCGACCAGGAGATCGCCGCTGAAGCGTCCGAAGTTCGCTGGCGCCTTCGCGATCCCCCACGGTGAGTTCAGCTGGCCGTGAGTGGCAACGCGCCCGAGAAAGGTTCCGGTCGTGGTGAACCTGTCCACGAAGCCGTGTCCTTGCCCCGCGACGTCGTCGTGCTGGTCCGCGTCCTGCTTCGCGTACGTGACGACGATCTTCCCGTCCACGTTCTGGATCCCGAACGGCGCGTACCCGGCCGGGATCCCCGGGTCGACAAACGCTCCGGGCGTGTTCACGGGCTGGAAGCTGCCGTCGAAGACGTCGACGCGGCCATGGTGGAAGTCGGTCGCGTACAGCCGGTCGCCCGCGATGGCGAGTCCCTTGTAGACCGCGTCAGGAGTTGCGACCTCCTGCATCGCTGTGTTGCCGGAGACGGTGGGCCCGGCCCACGCCAGAATTTGGCCGTGCTCAGTGGCGAAGATGAATGCTGCGGGTGCCGAATTCGGACCGGTCGTGACGACGAAGTTCGCGCTCGAGTTCGAGACGGCGCCGGTCGGTGCACTCGAGACTGACACCGGCGCGCGGGCAGTCGTGCCGTTTGCCCGATAGACGGTCGACACGTCCATCCCGTTGTCCGAGACCCACCACGGCGAGCCGGCGGTCGACGTGAGGCCCCAGGCATTGACGAGGTTGGAATCGGTGTTCGGCGCCTGTCCGGAGACGTCGGAGACCAGGTTTGTGACGGAGTAGACGTTGTCACTCGCGGCCGTCGCTCCCGCGGGCAAACCCGCGAGCACAAGCAGCGCGCTGGCTGCAAAAGCAATCGTCAAAAGACGCCGATTGAGCGGTTTTTGCATTTCTCTCCCCTCCAGATCGAGATCGGGTCAACCTCCGAGGAGTACATACGCGCCCCGCGCGACCCCGGTTTCCGGCCGCGGAGAAGAAGAGGCTCCGAAGCTAGACTCCCTGCTATGGAGGCAGTTTCGACGCGCCTGCGAGTACGGGTGTCCCCAGGCGCGAGCCGCGCCGGCGTCGTCGGCCGCTACGGACAAGGCTGGAAGATCCGGGTTGCGGCTCCGCCCGAAGGCGGGCGCGCGAACGATGCGGTCGTCCGGCTGCTCGCCGAGACTCTGTCGGTGCCACGCGCCGCGGTGAAGCTCGTTTCGGGTCAGACTGCGCGGGACAAGCTCGTCGAGCTGAGCGGGATCGACGAGGCGCTGGTCGAACGACGTCTTTCGTCCGCAGCGGGAAAGGAGCAGGTCTCGTGAGCGCAATCGACACTGATCGCTTCCGCGAGACACTGCTCGAGGAGCGCGGTCGGGTCGAGGCCGCGCTACAGAACCTGCACGAGGAGAACAGCGGCACGCTGTCGGAAGATGCCGGCGAAGAAACCGCCTACGACAACCACCTCGCCGACACCGCGACCGAGACCTACGACCGCGAGCTCGACTACACGCTCGAGGAGAACTCGGGGCATGTTCTGGCCGAGATCGATGCGGCGCTCGAGCGGATCACGAACGGAACCTACGGGCGGTGCACAAACTGCGACGGGCAGATCCCGGTTGAGCGCCTCGAGGCGCTGCCGTGGGCGACGCTGTGCATCGAGTGCCAGCGGGACCGGGAGCGTCGTTGACCGAGCGCCTCCAGTCGCGTCCCGCCGACATCCGCGTCGGCTCGAGCACTGACGGCCTTACGCCCATCTCCATGGCCGAGCGTCCCTTCGGTGCCACGCTCCCTCAGTGGCTGAGCCTGGCGGCGGTCGCATTGGCTGCGCTCGGTGCGGACCAGCTGACGAAGTCGATCGTCACGAACCGGCTCGACCTGAACGACCAGGTGCACGTGGTCGGTCCTTTCTCCATCCACCACGTCACCAATTCCGGGATCGCGTTCGGACTGTTCGCGAGCGCGACCTCGATCGTCATCCTGCTGACCGGTTTGGCCGTCGCCTGGATGCTCTACTTCTTCGCCCGGTCCGGGTCACGCCATCCCGTGCTGCCGGTCGCGCTCGGCCTGGTGATCGGCGGCAGCGTGTCGAACCTGCTCGATCGCGTCCGTCTCGGACACGTCACCGACTTCCTGGACTTCCGCTACTGGCCCGCCTTCAACCTTGCCGACACGTTCATCGTGGTCGGGGTCGCTGCTCTGCTCCTTGCGCTCGTCGCATCGGACCGCGAGGCGGCGCGGCCCGGTCACGTCGTCTCCAGGTCCGATCGTTCGGAATGAGGGCGGCCGTGCGCGCGAGGCGCGCGCGTGAAGCTACGCGTTCCTGAGGAAGCCGCCGGGCAGCGGCTCGACCGCTACCTCGCGTCGCTCGAGGAGGTCGGGTCTCGCAGCGCGGCGGAGCGATTGCTGGCGTCGGACTCCGTGCTCGTCGACGGGCGCTTGCAGGGGAAGAGTCATCGGCTGACGGGAGGTGAGCAGCTCGAGCTCGAGCCCGCGGCGACGGAGAGCCCGGGTCTCGAGCCGGAGCAGATGGACCTCCGCATTGCCTACGAGGACGAGCATCTGGTCGTCGTCGACAAGCCGGCCGGGCTCGTCGTCCATCCCGCACCGGGTCATGCCAGCGGGACGCTCGTGCACGCCTTGCTGGAGCACGACGTCGCGGGGGGAGACGCGGATCGCCCCGGCATCGTGCACCGCCTCGACCGGGACACCTCGGGACTCATGGTCGTCGCCCGTTCCGAGGAGGCCCACCGGCGCCTGCAGGCGCTCGTGCGCAAGCGCTCCCTCGAGCGGCATTACCTCGCACTCGTCGTCGGTCTCCCACGTTCCCGCAGCGGCCGCATCGAGGCGCCGATCGGTCGTGACCGGAGAGATCCGTTGCGGCACTCGCTCGACTCCGACACGCCCCGCGAAGCGGTCACGCACTTCGACGTCGTCGAGCTGCTCTCGCGGCATGCGCTCCTCGACGTCCGGCTCGAAACCGGACGCACGCACCAGATCCGCGTGCACCTCGCCGCCATCGACCTGCCGGTCGCGGGAGATCCGCTCTACGGCCGGTCCCGCGAGCTCGGCCTCACGCGCCAGTTTCTGCACGCGGCGCGTCTCGGCTTCGACCACCCGTTCACGGGCGCGCGCGTCGACGTGGAGTCGCCCCTTCCCGCCGACCTCGCTTCGGCTCTGGGACGCGCCCGCGACGGGGACTAGCCGCTAGAATGCGGCGGTTTTTCGTACCCGACCCGGTGGATCGGTCTGGGTGGCGGTGCCGGCGCCGACGGATGCCGGTTCCAGCCAGGCCCCGCCGGAGCACTGACAACTAACCAGAAAGGGGACCTCATCCCGATGTCCGTCGTCACGATGCGCGAGTTGCTGGAGGCTGGAGTGCACTTCGGCCACCAGACACGGCGCTGGAACCCAAAGATGCGCCGCTTCATCTTCACTGAGAGAGGCGGCATCTACATCATCGACCTGCAGCAGACCCTTCAGCTGCTCGAGGAGGCGCACGACTTCGCGCGCAACCTTGCCGAGCGGGGGGGTTCGATCCTCTTCGTCGGCACGAAGAAGCAAAGCCAGGGCGCGGTGGAGGAGCAGGCGAAGCGCGTCAACATGCCGTACGTCAACCACCGCTGGCTCGGCGGCTTGCTAACGAACTGGCGCACCATCTCCGACAGGATCGACCGCCTGCACGAGCTTCGGCGCCTGAAGGAAGAAGGCCAGCTCGAGCTTCTGCCGGCGAAGGAGCGTATCTCGATGCTCGGAGAGCTGGAGAAGCTCGACGAGAACCTCGGCGGTGTCGCCGACATGAAACGCCAGCCCGACGCCGTCTTCATCATCGACCTGCGCAAGGAGCAGCTCGCGGTCCGCGAGGCGCGCCGGCTCGGCCTGCCGGTCATCGCGTTGGTCGACACCAACTCCGATCCCGACGAGGCGGATTACGTCATCCCCGGCAACGACGACGCGATCCGCTCGTGCGACCTGATAGTGCGCGCCGTCGCCGACGGCATCGAGGCTGGCCAGCGCAAGGCGACCCCGGCCGACTTCACGCGCGCGCAGAACGGTGCGTCTGTCGGGGAGAAGCCCTCGACGCCCGAAGGCGACTCCGAGCAGGTGTCCCCAGGCGAGGAGCAGGCTGCCGAGGCTCCGGTCACGGAGGAGGTGCGCACGGATGGCTGAGATCTCCGCCGCGCTCGTCAAGGAGCTGCGCGACCAGACCGGCGCGCCGATGATGGACACCAAGCGCGCACTCCAGGAGGCGAACGGCGACATGGAGGCCGCAGTTCGCATCCTGCGCGAGAAGGGGATGGCCGGCGCCGCGAAGAGGTCCGACCGTGCAACGCCGGAGGGCAAGGTCCTCTATCGCCTCGCCGACGGCGACAAGCGCGGATCCATGATCGCCGTGGGCTGCGAGACCGAGCCGGTCTCGAACAACGACGAGTTCCTCGCCTTCGCGGACAAGGTGCTCGAAACGGTCGATGCCAACGGTCCGGGCGCGGAGGCCGAGCTAGAGGAGGAGCGGGCGCAGCTCGCCGGCAAGCTCGGCGAGAACATCGTCGTCACAGGAACGGCGCGATTCGAGGCGGTCGACGGCGGATTCATCGCTGCGTATGCGCATCCACCTCGCAACAAGATCGGCGTCCTCGTCCAGATGCGCGGAGGATCGGAGGACCTTGCGCGCAAGGTCGCGATGCACATCGCCGCGCTCAAGCCGAACTGGATCGGCCGCGACGACGTTCCGGCGGAGACGGTGACGCAGGAGCGGGAGATCTACCTCAGCTCCGACGAGGTGCAGTCGAAGCCCGAACAGGCGCGTGAGAAGATCGTCGAAGGCATGCTGAACAAACGCTTCTTCGGCGCCAACGTGCTCGTCGACCAGGAATGGATCCACGACTCATCCAAGAAGGTTGGTGATGCGCTGCGCGACGTGGGCGCGGAAGTGCTCGAGTTCGAACGCTACGAGCTGAGCGGGTGAGCATTCAGTCCGAAGAGTCGGTGGCGGCGCCGAGCGAATCGGCGCCGGTTTTTCGCAGGATCCTGCTCAAGCTCTCGGGCGAGTCGCTCATGGGCGACCGCGACTACGGCCTCGACCGCGCGACGATCGACGCGGTGGCCGAAGAGATCATCGACGTCCAGAAGACCGGCGTCGAGCTGGCGCTCGTGGTCGGCGCGGGGAACATCTACCGGGGCATGGCGGCCGCCGCCGAAGGGATGGACCGCGCCACGGCCGACTACGCCGGCATGCTCGCGACCGTTCTGAACGCTCTCGCGCTCCAGGACGCGCTCGAGGATCGCGGCGCGCACACCCGCGTTCTCTCCGCGCTGGAGCTGCAGGAGGTCGCGGAGCCCTACATCCGCCGTCGTGCGATCCGGCACCTCGAGAAGGGCCGGATCGTCATCTTCGCCGCCGGAACGGGCAATCCGTTCTTCACCACCGACACGGCGGCCGCGCTGCGCGCGCTCGAGATCAACGCCGACGCCATCCTGATGGCGAAGCACGGCACGGGAGGCGTCTACGGGAAGGATCCGCGGGTCGACCCCGACGCCGAGTTCCTGCCCGAGCTGACGCACCTCGAGGCGATCGAGCGGGGCCTGCGCGTGATGGACACGACAGCGCTCTCCCTCTGCATGGACAACAATCTGCCGATCTACGTCTTCGCGCTCGCGCCCGGGAACATCAGTCGCGTGGTCGCAGGCGAGCGTCTGGGCACGATCATCTTCACGCCCGCGAAGGAGGAACGCTGATGGCGACGGTCGACGAGCTGATCCAGGACGCGGAGAAGCGCATGGACGCGAGCGTCGAGCACACCCGCACCGAGTTCAACACCGTGCGTACCGGCCGCGCCTCAGCAGCGCTGCTCGACCGGGTTCAGATCGAGTACTACGGCCAGCAGACTCCACTCAAACAGCTCGCGACGATCAACGTCCCCGAGCCGCGAATGTTGACAATCCAGCCCTTCGATCCGTCCTCGATCAAGGCGATCGAGAAGGCCTTGCAGGAGTCCGACCTGGGCCTGACGCCGTCGAATGACGGCAAGATGATTCGCCTGCCGATGCCGCAGCCGACCGAGGAGCGCCGCAAGGAGCTCGTGAAGGTCGTGCGGAAGATCGCGGAGGAGGGGAGAGTCGCTGTGCGCAACGTCCGTCGCGACACCGTCCATCACCTCAAGGAGCTCAAGGAGGTTGGCAGCGATGACGAGCGCCGCGCCGAGGAGCGCGTCCAGAAGCTGACCGACGACCACACGAAGACGATCGACGACCTGCTGAAGCACAAAGAAGCCGAGATCATGGAGGTTTAGCCGCGAAAAGTGCTCCGCACTTTCCGCGGGTCGGGGCGAAAGACCTTCGCTCCGCTCGGTGAAGATAGGAAGAGCATGAGCCTCCTCACGAAAATCAAGACGCTGCGACACGCGCGTCCTGCGCCCGAGCGGGAGCTGCCGGACGCAGCGCACGCGGTCGCGGTCATCATGGACGGGAACGCGCGCTGGGCGCGCAAGCGCGGCCTGCCGATCGCCGCCGGTCACCGCGCCGGGACGAAGGCTCTCCGTCGCACCGTCGAGGCTGCGATCGACCTCGGCGTCGACTCGCTGGCGGTGTATGCGTTCTCGACCGAGAACTGGAACCGGCCGCCGGACGAGGTCGAGCTCCTGATGGAGATCTTC
>JBKOWS010000047.1:0-40262 GCA_046724565.1 Actinomycetota bacterium
AGACCCTCCGCGGCCAGCCGCGCCACCTCCCGTTCGCGCGCGCTCAGCGCCGAGGGGCCGAGCCCCGCCCTCGCGGCTCTGCGACCCCGGCCTCCGAGGCCGCGAAGGGTCTCCCGGACCCGGTCCGCGCGCCAGACGGCACCGCATGCCTCGAACGCGGCTGCGGCACGCTTCAGCGTCTCGATCGCCTCCGTCCGATCGCTGTCGAGAAGCGACCGTCCAAGCAGCTCGAGCGCGCGGGCGCGGAATGCCCTGCACTCGGTATTCGAGAGAAGGTCGACGGCGCGCTGCGCGGCGTCGGCGTGGCCAAGGCAGGCCGGTCCCATCTCCGCAAGCGCTTGGTAGAGACGGCGGTCGATGCGGCGGGCGAGAGCCTCGAGCTGGTCTGCCGCTTCCGTCGCGGCCTCGGCGTTGCCGCAGTCGGCTGCGACCTCGGCGAGATCGACGAAGACGAGGGCCGCGAACGGCTCTGCGCCCGTGGCGAGGATGCGCTCGGCAGCCTCCTGCAGGCCGGCGATCGCATCCGAAGCCCTTTCCTCCTGCCAGGCGAGCATCGCCTCCGCGTGACCGCAGGTGTGGCTGAAGAACTGCCAATCGCGCTCTCCGAAGGCCCGCCGAGCCCGGTCCAGGTAGCTGTGCGACAGGGCAGGCTGCCCCGCCTCGGCCGCTGAGAGCGCGGCGAACACGACTCCCAACGCGCGTCGTTTGCTGAGCTCGCCGACAGCTCGAGCCGCCGCCGCTTGGGCCGATGCGAGTGCCGCTGGGAAGTCGCCGGCAAAGTAGTGGAAGATCGCCTCCCACTCCGGGAAAAGGCTTTCGCCCCAGTACAGGCTCATCGCCTTGGCCTCCTCCACTAGAGGGCCAGCTTCTTCGATGTGCCCCCCGGTCGCATGCAGGAGCGCCAAGTGCCCGAGGCCGACGGTGAGCCGATACAGCTTTCCTTCGTGCCGCGCGAGTCCGATGCTCTTCGACCAGGCGTGTTCCGCCTCGGTGAATTGCCCCTGAACCCAGGCTGCAAATCCGATTGCCTGGAGTCCTTGTATGGCCGCGAACCGCTCGTGCGAGGTCTCCGCGGCCTCAGCGACCTCGCCGGCCCTGGCCTGCATCACGGGATAGTCGCCCCGCAGGCCCCGAATCCAGGCGAGCTCATTTGCTGCCAGCAGCGCGCTGGAGCGATCGCCGGCCTGCTCGAACAACTCCTCAGCCTCGGCACACGCGCGCTCCGCCTCGTCCAGGTCGCCGGTACCCCAGCCGAGGAAGTTGGCGAGGCGAAACTTGACGGTGGCCCGAGCCGCCGGTTCCGCTGACCTCCCGAGAAGGGAGTCGATCGCCCTCATGGCCCTGAGCCCGAGCAGGGCGTGGGCGTCGGCGCGATGATCGACAACCCATTCTGCGTTCCACGACAGCGCATTGAGGATGTCCAGCCAGCGCTCGTCGTCCGCTGGGACGAGTTCGACCAGCGCGTCCAGGATTGTCAGCGCCTCGCGGTATGCGCCGCGGCTCTCGGCCTGTCGGACGCCGTCGCCAAGCGCTTCGATCGCCTCCTGGTCACCGACCTCCGCGGAGCGGGCGTAGTGGGGGGCCGCCTCACCCAGCCGCTCTTCGGCGAGTAGCGCCCGGCCGATGAGGCGGTGCAGGCCACGGCGCCGGGCGCCGCCGATGCGCTCGTAGATCGCCTCCGCGATCAGCGGGTGTGCGATCTCGTAGCCGAGCTCGGGCCCGCGCTCGACCTCGACCACCAGCCGCGAGCGGACTAGTCGCTCGAGTGTTGCCGGAAGTCGGTCGATCGGCAGACCGGTGAAGGTGACGAGGTCGCGAAAGGCGACGCGCCGCTCCACGGTCGCGAGCGCCTCGAGCGTCGCGAGCTCGGGCTCATCGAGTCCTCTCGCTGTTGCCGCGACCCGCTCGGCGAGCTCCTCGGGCAGGGAGTGAAGCGCAGGAGCCGAGAGGTCGGCGCCCTCGTCGAGGAGCGCTTGGAGCAGGCCGAGGGCAAAGAGCGGGTTGCCGCGCGATCGCTCGGCCAGCCAGTCCACTAGCGGTGGGGGCGGAAGATCATTCAGGAGAGTCCTGGCGAGATCGCTTACGGCCTCCCGGTCGAGGGCACCGAGCTCCAATCGCTCGAGCAGCGCCTCCTGTTCGAGGCCGAGGAGGACGTCCATCGCGGTCTCGTTCTCACTCAGCTCGGCCGGTCGCCCAGCGGCGATCACGAGCACACGAGCGTCCGGTACGTTGCGCGCCAGGTAGCCGAACGCCTCCCACGACGACGCGTCGGCAAAGTGCGCGTCGTCGAGGAAGACAAGGAGAGGCAGCCCGGTCGAGAGGTTGGAGACCAGGACCGCGAGCCCCTCGAGCAAACGCGGCCGCGGAGGCTCATGACCGGGAGCAGCGCCACGCACCGCCGCGGCGCTCCGGATGACCGCAGCAAGATCGTCGAGGAACCCGCCGCAGAGCTTCACGACATCCTCTGAGGCGAGCTCACGTAGGTGACTCTCGAGGGCCTCTGACCAGATCCCGAAGGAGACGCTTCCGCCGAACGGGTAGGCGCGGGCCGCGAGGATGATCGCCCGCCCGCGTTTCCGGGCGAGAAACTCGCTTGCGAGGCGCGTCTTTCCGATCCCAGGATCGGCGAGCAGCACAAGGGAGCGGAACTCTCCGGCGGCGGCCCGCCGGTGCTCTCGCTCGAGTTCCGCGATCTCGCGGCGCCTGCCCACCAGCCTCGTTGCCCACGGCATGGCCCCACGATTATGAGGCGGTTCGACTTCCGATCACTCGCGAGGTTGGGAAAATCATCGGGAGAAGCAGAGACACCTGCGCGGGCAAGGATGAGTCATCAATGACAGAGGAACGACTCTTCCAACGTGGAGCAACGCTCGTCCGTCGGTTGCGCCTCGCGCCCGGCGAGGCGATGCCTTGGCACCGTGATCCATTTCATCGGGTGACGGTGGTCCTCACTGGCAATGCACTCGCCATCGAATACCGAGATGGTGGCGAGAGCGATCACTTTGATGTCACCGCTGGGCAAGCGGACTGGGACGAGCCGACGGATCGGGTTCACCGCGGTGTCAATGTGGGTGAGGAGCCGTACGAGGAGATCACCATCTTCTTCCTCGATCACCCGGGCGCAGAGCCTCAGCCGATTGACGACGAAGGCCCGTGAAGCTTTCATCCGGAGGCCGGGAAAACGACCGCGCTCGAGCGTGATGCCGGTACTCGCCGTCTGTGCGGCAGCCAGGGTTTTGAACGGCGCGCTTGGTGGCGACGTCGTCCAACACTTGCCGGAGGTCGGTGCTCTCGAGCCACCCGACAAACACTGAGTTGACGGTTGACCGACCGGGCCGGATCATGTTGTGGGAACAGTGGACGACGCCGAGCTGATCGCGCAGCAAGTGAGCAGCCTCGCCGAGAAGCTTGAGTTGTTGGAGCGGCGCTTGGGTGAGGTTGAAAAGGTGAACGCCCGCTTGGAGGCGGCTGCGCTAACAACCGCCCGCGCATTGGAGGAGATCGCGACTCATTGGGAGGCGGTGTACGAGGCGATGCGCCGGGCGGAACCAGTGGACTGACGCTCGAGCAGAGCGATCCCCCCACAGCTCGGCAACGAGCAAAGCTCCAGGACTTAGAATCCAGTTTGCGAACCGCCCAGGGCCCCCTCGTGTTCTGCGCCCTCGCTCTCCCCAGGGCAACGACCGAGCTGCGGCGTTCGGACCTCCCAGAACGCCGCTCCTGGGCGGGCCTGGCTTCGTCGCAAATCGATAACGCAAGTGGCGGTGCGGGCGGTGTCTGACTGTCGGTGCCGTCGCGCCAACTGTCTCTCGCGCGCCCGCACCGCCATCGATTGTGCGCGCTGCTCAGGGTCTTAGACAAGACCTAGCTGCGTTGGTTTTTCTCAACGCCAACGTCCCAAAACCACGCCCATGCGGTCGATGTCTAGTAACCCACAAAGTCCCGGACGAAGCCGGTGCTTTTCCTGTGCACCATGCCGGAACATGCGGCCGCCGGCATGCGGGGGCACCTTCGTCGTTCGCTAGGCCCGGCCCTCGAGAGGGAGCTCGGCCCTGAGCGACGTCCCGTCGAGGGGAGAGCTCTCGACGACGATCCTGCCCCCGATCGCTTCGGCGCGGTCCTTCAGGCCGAGGAGCCCGGACCCGCGGGCGGCGTCGGCCCCGCCGACGCCGTCGTCGCGGACGACGACACGCAGCACACGGTCTCGAATGTCCACTGTGACCTGCACGATCGAGGCACGCGCGTGCTTCGCCGCGTTCGTCAGTGCCTCTGACGCTACGTAGTACGCCGCGACCTCGACCGACTCGGGCAGCCGCCCTTCGATTCGCAGGTCGATGTCGACGGGGATCGGCGAGCGGTTTGCCAACGTCTTCAGCGCCGGCCCGAGCCCGCCCTCGGCGAGGATCGCAGGATGGATCCCGAGAGCGATCTCACGCAATCCGTCGAGCACGTCGGTCAATCCTTCGGCGACGTGGGACAGCTCAGCCCGATGCTCGTCGAGCTCGGCGGGCACGGCCGCTTGCGCTGCGCGTACCTCGAGAGCGAGTGAGAGCAGTTGCTGCTGCGCGCCGTCGTGGAGGTCGCGCTCGATCCGCCGGCGCGTGGCGTCCGCGGTCGCGACGATGCGCGCCCGCGAGGTCTCGAGCTCCGCGCGGCTCTCGGCGTTCGCGATCGCGGTCGCCAGGAGCTCCGTGAACTTCGCGAGACGCTGCTCGATCTCGGGCGGAAGCGGTTCCGGGTCGCGCGAGCCCGCGGCCATCACGCCCCAGAGCGCGCCGTCGACCTCCACCGGCACTCCGACGGCGGAGCGTACTCCCGTGGCGCGCGCAGCATCCGCGATCGACCCGTGCGCAGGCGCCGAATAGTCGACCCGTTCCGCGCGACCGCTCTGCCGCACCCGTGCGAGCGCGCTGCTGTCGCCCTGAACGGGCCAGCGCCTGCCGGTCGGGCCGAGGTACCCGTCCGACGTTGCCAGCACTGTCGCCATCCCGTCCGCGTCGTAACGCATGAGCACCGTGAGCGGAACGTTGAACATTCGTGCTACTTCGTGCCTGACCGCGTCGAACACACGGTAGGGCGTCGCACCCTGGGCAACGAGCGTGGCCACGCGTCGCAGCGCGGCATGTTCTTCGGCGAGTTGTGTGAGCCGTTCGTGAGCCTCGCTGTTCGCGACAGCCGTTGCGAGCAACTCCGTGAACTTCGCAAGGCGCGGCTCCACCTGCGACGCGCTCGACACCGTCTCGGGCGCCGCCACTGCGATGACGCCCCAGAGCGCTCCGTCGACCACGATCGGCACGCCGACAGCCCAGCGAAGGCCGTTCTCCCGGGCCCGCGCCGCAGCGGGGTCGGTGATATCCGCCCAATTGTCGATTCGGACCGACTTGCCGGTCCGGAAGACGGCCTCCGTGATCGGCGTCTCCACCGGGAAGCGGCCGCCGACCGGGGAGAAGCCCGCGCCCACCGTCGCGAGCACCGTCGCCATGCCGTCTCCGTCGTAGCGCCCCATGACAGCGATTGGCACGCCGAACGTCGCGGCCACCTCGTCGGCGATCGCTGCGAAAACCGCGTTCGGCTCCGAGCCCTTGGCGACGAGGGTCGCGACCCGCCGTAGCGCCGCCTGCTCGTCCGCCAGACGGCTGAGCTCGTCGCGGCTCTCCGTGTTCGCGACGGCGGTCGCCACGAGGTCGGTGAACTTTGCGAGGCGCCCTTCCGTGTCTCGAGGCAGCGGCTGCTCGCTCTTCGAGACGACGGCCAAGACACCCCAGAGGCCGCCCTCGACCGTGATCGGCGCTCCTACGGAGGAGCGCCAGCCCATCTCCCGCGCCGCCTCTGGCGCCGACCCAGGTGCTTCCTCGTAGTTGTCGACCCTGCCGGGTCGGCCCGTCTCGAAGATCACGCCGGACACCGTCCCTTCGAGCGCATATCGTCGGTCGACATAGACGTAGCCGCCCTCGGTCGTCCAGCCGCCGAGCGCGGTGACCGTGCCGTCGCTCTCGTACCGGGTGAGCGCCGAGCCGTCCGCGCCCACGAGGTGAGCGACCTCGGCTGTCACCGCGGCGAACACGTCGGCAGGCGGCGCTCCCTCCGCCACGAGGGTCGCGACGCGGCGGAGCGCTGCCTGTTCCGCCGCGAGCCGTGCGAGCTCCTCGTGCGCCTGGCCGTTTGCGATCGCAGTTGCCAGCAGCTCGGTGAACTCCGCGAGGCGATCCTCGAGATCGTCGGGAAGCGGCGCGTCGGGTGATGACGTCGAGATCACTCCCCAGACTCTCCCGTCGACGATGATCGGGGCGCCTGCAACTTTGTTGAACCCGTGCTCGCGTGCTTCGGCGGCCAAGGAGCCCGGGAGATCCGTGTAATCCTCGACCCTGGTGGCGCGACCGGTGCGAAGGACCTCCAAGGACATCGAAGGGCCGTCGAGTTGCCAGCGCGAGCCCGCCTCGAAGGTGTACGGATGCACGCCACAGACAGCGAGGACCGTCATCGACGTGCCGTCGTCGTCGTAACGGCAGATCGCGGCATTCGCGAGGCGAAGGACCTGAGCGACCTCCAGGGCGACAGTCTCGAAGACCTCGATCGACGACGCACCGGTGGCGACCAGCGTCGCGACCCGCCTGAGCGCCGCCTCCTGCTCCACAAGCCACCCCGTTTCGAGTCGATCCTGCGCGTGCGGTTCCACGGACCGGGCGCTCGTGCCCACTGCCTCAAGGTACCCCATAATCGTCAGTGTGAGCACGAGCGGCACACGGGTCGTGCTGGCGGACGACGACGTTCTCCTGCGCGAGGGACTGGCCGGCCTCCTCGAGCGGTCGGGCTTCGAGGTCGCCGGACAAGCCGGGACCGCAAGCGAGCTGATCGCTCTCGTTCGCGATCTCCGCCCGGACCTCGCCATCGTCGACATTCGTATGCCGCCCACTCACACGAGTGAAGGGCTCGACGCGGCAGCGGCGATCCGCGAGGAGTTTCCGGAGACGGCGATCGTCGTGCTGACTGCACACGTCCAGGTGGACAGGGCGACCGAGTTGCTCTCGGCCGGCCGGCGAGTCGGCTATCTGCTGAAGACCCGCGTCACGGACGTGGACGAGTTCATCGAGACGGTCGAGCGCATCGTGAAGGGAGCGTCCGTAGTCGATCCGGCGCTCGTCAGCGAGCTCGTCGCAGCCCGCCGCGCCGAGGACCCCCTCGACGTTCTGTCTCCGCGGGAGCGCGAAGTGCTCGCGCTGATGGCCGAGGGCCGCTCGAACGCCGGCATCGCGCATCGGCTGTGGATTACCGAAGGGACCGTCGAGAAGCATGTCCGGAGCATCCTCATGAAGCTGCGTCTGCCGGGGAGCGAAGACGATCAGCGGCGCGTCCTCGCAGTGATCACCTACCTCGACGCCCGCTAGGCCGGTCACGCGGCGCGACCATCGACGATCCCGCGGATCGCGATCGCCGACAGTTGGGTCTTTGAAACGAAGCCGGCCGCAGGGCTTGCCGCAATGAGACCGGCGAGGTCGGCCTCGGAGTGGCTCGAGATCAGGATCACGATCGCCCCTTCGGTCTCCTCGGCCAGGCGGCGTGCAAGGACCAAGCCACTTTCCTTCCCGAGGAAGACGTCGACGAGGATCACGTCGGGTCGGAGAGCCTGCGCCTGACGAAGAGTCTCGTTGCCGGTCGAGGCAACGCCGACGACGGTTAGGCCCTCGCGCTCGAGGAGGTTGCTCGCAGCTTCGAGGAACCTCCGGCTGTCATCGACGATCAGTGTCCGGAGCGGCACTCGTGCAGCGTCGCAGCAATGCCGGAGATGCGCATTACGGCTAGCCGGAATCGCAAGACATGAGCTAGCGGTGCGCGCAGATCGCTGCTGGCGCCGATGCCCGGGCGACGGACGGCCATCATCTCGGGGAATGCGGGATCAATCGACTCGGAGGGACGACCCAGGGAGCCGATCGTGATGTCCACGGACGATCTCGATGACAGCACGAGACAAGCACTGAGGGTTCACGCGTGGCGCACCGAGCAACTGCGTCGCGTCGCCCTGACGCGCAGCCTGGCCGAGACGTTCGCCGACCTCGTCGACTGGCACGCGCTCGCGCGGCTGATCCACCGCGGCTGCTCGCCGGAGCTCGCGCTCGAGATCGTCCGCTAAGGCTCGTACATTCCCTCGGCGCGCGCTGTGTGTGTGGACAAGCCGGCATGCGGTCGGCGCCGGCGCACGGACGAGCTCCCCGTCTTCTCGGACGGCGGTCGCCGGCTTCAGTAGAGACCCTCGCCGCCAGCGGTCTTCTCACCGGACAGTCGCAGCAGTTCTTTGCGGGGGTCACAGCGCTCGCGACAGCGGCCGACACGGCAGCCGCGATTAGTTCGATCACCTGTTGGTGAAATAGCCACTTGGTGGTTCCCGAGCCGTGAAGCGACCGCGTTCGCCTTCTGCACACCTGCTGGCCGGCTCTACCTGGGTGATCGTCGTATCGCCCGGACGGTGAATCCCAGCTCTCCAAGGACCTTGACGGCGCCGGTCTTCCCGCCCTCGAAGTCACCGGAGGCAAGGCGCTGGCCCGTGGCGAGCTCGTACGCCGTGCCCAAGATGGCTTTCGGCGGGTAGCGGCGTTTGTCCCAGACCAGCTCATACGTCGTAGTCGGGGCGAAACCATGCTTGGAGAAGAACCGCTCCGGGCCGAGTCGGTCGTACTCCTTGATTGCGCGCAACACGTCAGCGCGGCTCACCTCGCTCCACGCGGGCGAATGTGTCATCAGGTCCTCCTGGGATCGTTGTCTCTCGCGTCTCATGGTCTCAGTTGCGACCCAACGGTGGGGCAGGGGGTCGCGGCCGGCGAACACCTTTTCGTCGACACGTATCTGCTCGGCGTCACGATCTTTGCGCACGCGAAGCAATCGAAGTTCGCGCGCTATGCCGCCGAACTCGGCCGGGACGAGGCCGAGCATCGCGTGCTTGGGCAACCTGCGCGGCCCGTCGCGTCATGGGTCACAGCCGAGAAATCCCACTTCCCCCAACTCGCGTCCTTGTTTCGCGAGGTCTAGGTAGCCGTGCGCCTCGAGCCCGCGTTCTTTGCCCTCCCACCCGGCTTGAACCTAGTGGCCTAGAATCCGGCGTCCACGAGACTAGAGGGAGGGGAGATGGCGGTTGGAATCCTGACGGCAGCGCCCGAGTTCACGAAGCAGATCTACGACGAGGTCACCGAAAGGATGTTTGGGCACGCCGCGCCGATGCGGGAAGACGAGTCGCCGGAGGGGTTGATCGTCCACAGCGCCGGCCAGGGCGAGCAGGGCTACTACGTCTACGACATCTGGGAGTCGCGCGAGGCCTTCGATCGCTTCATGGAGGAGAAGCTCGGCCCGGCGGTCGAAGAGGTCATGGGCGGCCCGCCACCTGAAGGCGGGGCACCGCAGTACTTCCCGGTCGACGTGCTGATCATCCCGCACTGAGCGCTGATGCCATACCTGCTCGCATTGCACGCTCGTTCGTGGCTCAGTCTTACGCGAAGGCCCGCGCAAGCGCGGGCCTTCCGAGCCGTGCGAACGTGGCAAACCTCACCTCATGTCAGCCGGTCTGGATGATGACGTTGTCGCCGCCCGCCGTGTGATTGAAGTTGATGACGCCCGGAACGCTGAGCATCGCTCCCTCTGAGCGGTCTCCGTTCGAGATGATGCTGTTGGGCGGGTTCGGGCCGATGACGCAGATGACGGTGAGGATGCCCGGCAGCTTTCCGAGCGGAGTTGTGAGGATGACCCGCATCGCCACTCTGCCGCCGCAGAAGTTCGGCGGGATCGGATCGCCGAAGACGACGCCGCAGCCGTAGGACTGGTAGTCGAGCAGGCCCGTTGCCTCCCAGGTCCCGGTCGCGAGGACCGTTCCAGCCGCGCTCATGTGTATGAACGTGCCGCTGCCATCAACCGTCTTCGGATTGACGGAGAACTCCGCCTCGCCATCGATCGCAATTCGATCGCCGTTCGGAGCGACGCCGAAGTTGGCCTCCTCCATGACGAGGACGTAGCTGTGTGTCGCGCTATCGGCTACCGCGGTGGTCGGCACAAGGACGAGCGCCGCAGCTAGTCCGAGCACGAACAGAATCAGGCGCCTCATGTCTGCCCTCCCCTAGTTCGTGAGACAGTCGTAAGACTGTATGACTTGTAGCCACGTTTGTCACGAACCAGGGCACGCGGCGACGCGCGCCGAGTGTACGGCCGAGTCGGCATCCCGGCGACAAGCAGAGATTGTCGCGGAACAACAACTTACGCTTGTTCGCCTGGCCGCTCGACACCTACCGTCACTCGGTACGTCCACTCAACGCTCCTAAGGCGGAAGGAGTCAGCGACGGTCGCCGTGCAAGACGCAGAGCAGCATCACGCGTGCGGCGATCCTTCGATCAGCTGGCAGTAGCCGACACGCTCCGCCTGGAAACGATCGTCGAGCCCTACAGCGACGGTGCTATGACGTTCGGTCACTCGCTCCGCAGCTGGGTGAGCAAGGAGAAGCCGGGCGCGCTGGGGATGACATGGCTTCTCGCGCGCGACGAGACGGAGAAGCTGGCCATCAG
Organism: Actinomycetota bacterium; assembly: GCA_046724565.1. Lineage (GTDB taxonomy): Bacteria > Actinomycetota > Thermoleophilia > Gaiellales > Gaiellaceae > 3-1-20CM-4-69-9. Next base: position 10,539 of record JBKOWS010000047.1, read on the forward strand.
GGCACGAGCTCGCGACATCATCCACCACTTTCGAGAAGTCCCGGGTTTCATCGGAATCGTCACCGGGTTCGCCGGCCTACACGGATTCACCCTGACCGCCTGGGAGAGCGAGGAGGCGCTGCGGGGCGCAACGCATTCGGGCGCCCACAGTGATGCAATGCACGCGTTCCGCCAGGATGGACTTTCCGGCGGCGTCTTCACAAGCGTCTGGGCGCCCGTCCGACTGAATCGCATGTGGACGAGGTGCTCCCTCGGCCACCCGAATGACGCCACACGAGCGGATGGGAAGTGCGAGGTGTGTGGGGAACCGCTCCCGGCCCGGGAGCCCTACCTCTAAGGCTCACTCCCTTCGAGGTCAACGTCAGCGACGACGTCATCGCTCGGCTGCGGGCACGACTTCGCAGCGCGACGTTGCCCGCGCCACGAGGCGAGGCCTGGGAGCACGGCGCCTCGGTCGACTACCTGGAGTATTTCCGCGGCTATTGGCTCGAGGAGTTCGACTGGGCCGCAGCACAGGCGCGGCTGAATGCGCATCCGCAGTTCACCGTCAAAATCGAGGGCCTCAAGATTCACTTCTACCGGGTACGCGGGAGCGGTCACGCTCTTTGCCCGCTGGTGCTGACACACGGATGGCCCGGATCGGTTCTCGAGTTCCTGTCCGTGATCGACGCATTTGCCGAGCCGGATAAGTCCGGCAACGTGGCGGACTCCTTTGACGTCGTCGTTCCCTCGCTGCCCGGATTCGGCTTCAGCGGTCGGCCCGCGGGTGTCCTGGGACCGCAGTCGACCGCGCGGCTGTGGCGGCGCCTCATGACCGAGGTGCTCGGGTACGAACGCTTCGGCGCGCAGGGCGGAGACCTTGGCTCGATGGTCACCGCTTACCTCGGCGGCGAGCACGCCGACGTGGTCTCGGCGATCCACCTCAACTTCGTGCCGATTCGGCCGGTACCGGACGCCGAGCTCAGCGCGGAGGAACGTCAGTGGAAAGAGGACGCGGACGGCTATCGCGCGAATGAGCTCGACTACTTCGGCTTGCAAGAGCACCGGCCGCAGACGCTGGTTGTCGCATTACAAGACAAGCCCGCTCGGGGCGGCGGCTTGGATGCTCGAGCGGCTGAACTCGTGGAGCGACGGCGGCGTCGCGCAGGCATTTCGGACCGAGGACCTGATCACGAACCTGATGCTTTACATCGCGACCGGCCGAATCGAATCGTCTTTGTGGTTCTACCGCAGCTTCCTGTTGGAATGCCACGGACGCACCCCACTGGCCGCGTCGAGGTTCCCACCGGCATAGCCGTGTTCCCGAAGGAGATGCTCAACGGTAGGCCGCCACGCACCTGGGTCGAGCGCGACTACAACCTTGTCCACGGGTCGGTCATGCAGCGAGGGGGCCACTTCGCCTGTCTCGAGCAGCCCGACCTCTTCGTCCGCGACGTCCGGAGGTTCTTTCGCGCGCAGGTGGATGGGCACAGCGGGGCGGAGACGCTAGCGTAGGACTCCGGACGCTCTGCCTATGGTGCTCGCCGCCATCATCGCCGGCCTGACCGTCGGTCAAGCGATCTGGCAGGACAGCCTGACGCCGTTCGGCGCACTGGCTGGCTCCCAGCCTGGTCTAGACGGCGCGTCGGTAGCGCCGGACCGCGATCGGCACGAACACTAGGAGGATGCCGGCCACCCACGCGAGGCTCTGAAGGACGTACGAGGTCGCGGGTGTTCCCAGGGTGAGCGCGCGTGCGGCCGACGCGGTGACCGAGACGGGTTGATGCTCCGCAAAGGGTTGCAGCCAGTCCGGCATGGTCGCGACCGGCACGAAGGCGGACGACGCGAAGACGAGCGGCGCCATCACGGGAAACGCGGCGGCTTGCGCGGATTCCGGGTTGCCGAGAATCAGTCCGACGGTGGCGAATACCCATGACATCGAGTAGCCGAAGAGCAGGACAAGCAGCATCGCCGCGACGAACTTCGCGGCGTTCGTGTGGACGGTGAACCCGACGAGGAAGCCCACACCCGCCATCAGGATCACGACGAACACGTTTCGAAAGAGGTCTGCGATCGTCCGTCCCGTGAGCACGGCGGAGCGCGCCATCGGCAGGGAGCGGAACCGTTCGAGGAGGCCGCTCTGGACGTCTGTCGCGAGTCCGATCGCGGTTGCGATCGCGCCGAAGACCGTCGTCTGCACGAAGATGCCGGGCATCAGATAATCGACATAGTCGACGCCGGGAACATGGATCGCGCCGCCGAAGACGTATGTGAACAGCAGAACGAATACGACCGGCTGGATCGTCGAGAAAACGAGTAGCTGCGGAACGCGACGGTACGTGAGGACGCCTCGCCACGCGATTGCAAGCGTGTCGGAGACGACCATTGGCAGGAGCCGTGGGCGTCCGGCTGGTGCGGTGGTCGCGATCTGGCCGGTGCTCATGTCTCCGCCTCCTCTGCGTGATGGCCGGTCAACGCGAGGAAGACGTCGTCGAGGCTCGGCTCGCGAACGGTCAGCGTTACGGGGACCATCCCTTCGCCGTCGAGTGCGCGCAGCGCGTCGACGAGAAGGCGTGCCCCCTCGTGCGTCGTCAGCCGGACCGTCGAGTCCTCCAGTTCCGGCGACGACGTGCTCGTACGGGTGAGGACGTCGTGGGCCCGCTTCGCCGTGGACTCGTCGGCGAGCCCGATCTCGATGACGGTACTGCCGAGCCGGGCCTTGAGCTGCGCAGGTGGGTCGTTTGCAATCACGCGACCCTCGTCGATGACGGCGACGCGTGAGGCGAGGCGATCTGCTTCTTCGAGGTACTGCGTCGTCAGCACGACGGTCGTCCCGTCGTCGACGAGCTCGCTGATCATCGCCCAGACTTCATTTCGGCTGTATGGATCGAGGCCCGTTGTCGGCTCGTCGAGGAAGAGAACAGGCGGACGGTTGACGAGCGCCGCGGCGAGGTCGATACGGCGGCGCATTCCGCCCGAGTAGGTCCGCACCGGCCGGTCGGCGGCCGCTGTGAGCTGGAACCGCTCGAGCAGCGCATCGATGCGGCGGGTGACCTCGCGCCGCGGGAGATGGACGAGCCGCCCGATCAGGCGCAGGTTCTCGCGTCCGGTGAGGTTGGTGTCGACGGTGGCGTACTGGCCGGCGAGCCCGATCTGCGTGCGGACCTCCTTCGCCTGACGGACGACGTCGCGGCCGAGTACCTCGGCTCGCCCCGCGTCCGGCTCGAGGATCGTCGAGAGGATGCGGATCGTCGTGGTCTTGCCGGCGCCGTTCGGCCCGAGCAGGCCGAAGACGGTGCGCGACGGGATCTCGAGGTCGATCCCGTCGAGCGCGGTCACGGTGTCGAAACGTTTGGTGAGTCCCTCGACTCGAATGGCGACGTCGGTCATCGATCGTCTTTCCGCCGCTTGGCCGCGTAGCCGCCGAGCCCGTTGGAGAGAAGCGCCAGGGCGTTCTCGCCGCGCCGACGTACCTGGCGCGCGAGCCGGCGTCGATCGGTCGCCCCGGCCTCGAGTTGTTCGCGCAGGTACCCGATCAGTGCACGGTGGACACCGATTAGCGCGTTGGCTACCGCGTGCGGCCGCAGGTCGCCGGCCCTTGCGCCGGTCTCCTCGGCGATCAGCTGTGCCAGCGTGTCGGTGTAGCGGGCGAAGATCTGCTGCTCGCGCGCGAGCAGCGCCGGGCTGGCGGCGATCATCTGCGTCACTGCGATCAGCTCGCGCGCGGCCGCGTCGTCCTCGGCGGCGAACAGCCCGCGCGGCTCGAGGATGAACTCGCCGAAGGCGGCGATCACCGTCTGGCCGGGCGGGCGGTCCCGGATCGCGGCGAGCAGCTGGCCCTCAAAGGTCTCGAGGCCGCTGTAGACGAGGTCTTCCTTGCTTGGGAAGTAGTTGAAGACGGTCTGCTCCGACACTTCCGCTTCGCGGGCGATCTCGGCGATGCTCACCTGCTCGAAGCCCCGCTCGCTGAACAGGCGGCGCGCCGTCTCCGAGAGCAACTGCCGCGTTCGCTGCTTCTTCCGCTCCCTCAGCCCAAGTTGAGTGGTCATCGGCGGGACTGTAGCAGGATCTATCGAGTCGCACAAAATTTTAATCTGCTATAAGTTAGGTGTGACGTCAGCGACTCGGCAGGAGGAACCGGCGAGGCGGCGCGGGGTTGCAACCGGCGGCAGCGCCGGTGCTGACCCGCGAGATCCTGATGCTGGCGAACGTAAGTCACAAACGAAAGGAGCGGCCGGGATGACAGACGAAGCCCACCCACCGCTCTCGCGACGCCTTCAGCTGCGCGCAATGCCCGCCGTATTCCGGGTCGTCAACGTGCCGATGCGAGCCGTCCTCGCGCTGCCGATCCCGACACCGCTCGGCAAACGGCTCATGCTGGTCTACCTAACCGGGCGCAAGACCGGCCGGCAATACCGACAGCCCGTTAGCTACGTCCGTGATGCGGACACGCTGCTCACGCCGGGTGGAGGGCGATGGAAGTTCAACCTCGTCGAGGGGCAACCCACGCACGTCCGGCTCCACGGGCGTGACATCCCCCTTTGTCCCGAACTTGTGCGCGACCCGGCCGAGGTCGACCGCCTGCTCGGAGTGATGAGCGCAAAGAACCCGATGGTCGGCCGGTTCGTTCCGATCCCCAAGCGAGCCGACGGCCATTACGATCGCGCCCGGCTTGACCTCGCGATCCGGCACGGCTTCTGCATCGTTCGCTGGAGCCCTCACGACTCGGCGGCGCGCGAGACGATCACGCACTCCGAATCCCGGTCGAGGAAGGGTGGAAACAACTAGTCGCGGCGGCGGTAGGACACCTTCAGGTCGTCCTGCCAAGCTCCGGGCGTGCGGGCGAGTTGCCATTGGCCCTCGAAGGCGTCGTGCCCCAGGGTCGCGGAGAAGCGCTGGGCGAAGGTCGGATCGTTGCGCCAGATGCGTAGCACGCCGTCGCCGAGCGAGACGCCGTACGTCCGGCGCACTCCCCGCGAATCGAAGTACTCCATGACCAGCCCGTCGCCGGCTTCGGGGGCGCCGATGACGCTGATCGCGTCGGGAAACAATTCGTGATCGTTCTGGGAGCGCTCGATGATGAAGTGCTCCCCATCGAGCCACTCGAAGGTCGTGCTGCCCAGCACGACCCCGTCGAACAGCGGGTGCGTCGCCTCGGTCGCCCAGTTGCCGATCAGCTCGTCGAACGGCGCGAGGGCGGGATCTCGATCGATCATGGCCCTTAGGACTCTCGCACCGCGCAGAAGTCATCGCTCGACTAGCGGGCCCTGCAGGCTCCTGCTCATGCGCTGCCACCGAAGCCGAGGGGATTCGAGGGTCGACGTCAGCCAAGCCGAACGACACACCGAAAACCGATGTGGCTTGTCGTCGTGTCAATCGTCTCGGCCTGACGGGCGGCGGGGCGGTAGCGGAGGCAGGAATTCGAAGCGCAGAGATGTGAGCCGCCCTTGATCACGTGGCGTGGGTAGCGCTCCCCGGCATCGTCTCGCTGCGGCGCGCAGCACGTGCGGATCGTCTGCTGCTCGAACCGGTCGACCGTCCATTCCCAGACGTTGCCAGCCATCTCAGTCGGCGTCAGGGTAATCGGCGGCTTTCGGAGCCTGCTCCGCTCAAGTCACGTGGCCGGTTGCTTTGACCAAGCGGCGGAGATCGGCGACCGTGACCGGGTGGCGGTCGATCCAGAAACCATCGACCGAGACCTCCCGCACCGGGCGCTCCTCCGGATAGAACCGGTCCGACCGCATCCGAAACGTGCCCGTCGGAACCTCGACCACGCTCTTGAGGAGCGTCGACTACGTCCCACTGGTCACTGCGACAGAACGCTGCTACGCGTTCGGTCACCCAGTCACTGTCTCTTTCCTGCGTAGCCACCAGCCTCGGACCCGACACCGCTTCGCCCGTCAGCGACGACTAGACCCCCGAAGACAGCCGCTTTAGCGGCACCATCGACGCCGTGTGAAGCGTGGCTGTTAGTCGACCGAGTGATCGGGGCCGGGTCTGGCAAGTCGGTCGATCGTCGACTCGAGCCGGTTGAGCTGCGCGGCAAGCTCGTCGAAGCGCGCCTCGATCCGGTCACGGTCAGCCCCTTCGGTGTCCTCCTCGCTCGCGAAGCGCTCGCGCGCCGCGCGGGCGATGAAGGTCGAGGTGATCGCGGCGGTGACGATCGCGAGGAAGGCGATCCCTTCGAGCATTATCAGCGAGGCGACGATTTTGCCGGCGACGTCTTTCGGGGCGACGTCGCCGTAGCCGACTGTGGTCACGGTCTGCAGCGCGAACCACATCCCGGTCCAGATGTTGTCGTACTCCTTGTGGTCGAGGATGCGGAAGAGGGCGCCCCCGCCGACGACGACCACCAGCGTTGCCGCCACGATGACGCTCGCGGCCGTTCGCAGCTTCGGCGGTTCGTGCAGGAACTTGGTGAGGCGTCGCTCGATCGGACTCGGCCGGGGAACCGACTTTACCTTGCGGCCCACCTGGGATAGGCGCGGCGGGCTCACTGCGGCATCACCGACGCGTCCGCTGCGGCGAGCCGGTCACGGCGGTTCGCGAGCGCGGGCGACAGTTCGCCGGCGAGGATCAGGATCGTGGCGGCGATGATGAGCCAGAAGAAGATCGCCATCACGGTCCCGAGCGCGCCGTAGGTCTTCGAGTAGCACTCGAGCCAGTGCTTGAGCAGTAGGCCGGAGATGGTGCGCATGCCGACGATGCCGAGCACGGTGAAGATCGCGCCGGATCGGGAGACGCGGGCGAATCGGGAGACGCAGGGGGAGCGCTCACCACGGCGCAGCCTAACCGTCTATACAAGTGAGGCGATCACGCTCGAGAAGGCGACGCGACCGATCGTCCCAGAGATCAGACGCGGGTGATCTGGTCGATGCGGGAATCGCTCTAAGCGCGCGCGGTCCGGTTCGGGGCAAAGGGGCGGCCAGTGCCGCCCCTTTGCCTCCGTGCTAGTTCGGGCTCCCGAGGTACGGGAAATGTGTTCGAAGACGTGCTGTCGTTGGCGACGCAGTCTCCGGTGATCTTCCCGTTCGTGATGAGGCTGAGCTCGGCATCGATCACGTCGTCCGAGAGCCGGCGTCCATTGAGGGAGCCTGCCGAGCTGGACGTGTCGATCCGGTCGGTCTTGCAGGCAAGCGGCGCGAGCCCCTTCACCTTCTGCGCATCGGTGATCTCGACCTGCCAGCCGGCGAGCTCGAGCCGATCGTGCACAAAGCGTGGGCGGTGGTTCGAGCGATTTCCGGCGGTGGGCGAGGCAAACCCTCGCCACCGGTTGCGCCCCCTCTGTTCCATAGCCGTTCCACGTCCGTCATCATGAATCGCGCATGAACAGGCCGCGCATCTTCCTCGGGTCGTCGGGCAAGCAGGCCAAACTGCTCCAGGCGATCACGCGCGGGCTAGAGGACGTCGCCGACGTCGAGCCCTGGACGACCACGTTCAACCCGGGGCGGTCCACCCTCGACCGGCTCGTCGAGCTCTCCCAGGAGGTCGATTTCGCCGCGTTCGTGTTCGCCCAGGACGACTGGACCACGACAGATGCGTCCCAGTCTGGGCAGGCGTCGCCGCGCGACAACGTGGTGTTCGAGGCCGGACTGTTCGGCGGCGCGCTCGGCATCCGGCGCACGTTCATCCTCCACGCGAACGGTTCGAAGCTGCCGAGCGACCTGCTCGGGTTGACCTCTGTCCGCTACGACCCGGCCACCACCCCGGCGGAGGTTCGCGCGATCAACCGGAAGCTCCGCAAGGCGATCGAGACCGAGGGTCGCCGCGGCCCGGTCGAGGGGCTGTGGTGGCAGCTCTCGCTCACCATGCGGAGCGAGGAAGAACCGTCGGCGGTGAGCCTCCTGAGCATCTCGCGGGACCGCGACGGTGCCCTGAACGTGAACGGCCGGTCCTGGCAGGAGGACGGCAGCCTTTCGGCCCGCTACTCGAGCGAGGCTGCGAAGGAGCGCAGGGATCCGGCCGGCATCTTCTACTTCTGGAAGGGCGAGCGCCCTCGGAACCCGAATGCCCCGCAGCTCGAGGGCACCGGCGAGATCACGGTGGAGAGCGCCGACCGCGCCACCGGGTACTGGACGACACGGTCGGATCGCGACCCCGAGTTGAATGCCCGAACCGCCGGCGTCTACCTTCGAGCCGACCCCTCAGACCTCCAGGTGCTGGAGGGCGGGAGCGAGGACGAGCGGGCCGAGCTCATCGCGCAGCGCCTCCGGGAGTGGAAGTCGGCCGAGAACGCATTCTGAGCACCGACCGCGTAGCGTGAACGCCATGCGGGGCTCACGGTCGGAGCCGTCAGCGGCTTTCTCGGAGCCTACGCGTGTCGCCTCATTCAGGTGATCGATCTCGCGACGGGCGATCGAGACTGACCCGATCGTGCTGTCCGGGCGACGCTACCTGCGCTCTCCGTCTGAGGGCTCAGAGATCGCCTCGACGAGCTCACCGGTCTTCTTCTCGTTCTCCCTGAGGGCGATGTCGGCCTGGGCAACGATGCCGACGAGCCTGCCGTCCTCGACAACGGGCAGCCGCCGAACTTGGTGGCGGGCCATGAGTTTGAGCGCCTCTTCGAGGTCTTTGTCGGGCTCAACACTGATGAGGTCCCGAGAGTAGACGTCCCCGACCGATGTCATCTTAGGGTCTGCGGCCTCGGCGACCACTCTCGTCGTGATGTCTCGGTCGGTGATCATCCCGACAAGCTGCTCGTCGTCGGTTATCGGGAGCGAGCCGACGTGCTCCTCCCGCATCAGGCGCGCCGCCTCGACAACCGATGCCGATGCGCTGATCGAGCGGGGATCCTCAGTCATCGCGTCGCGAATGCTCTTCGCCATGGTGCCTCCTCTCCTCTTCAATTGCGATCTTAGCCCTATTGCTAGGAGGAGGGCGCCGCCACGAAGGTTGCGGCGCTTGGCAGCAGGATGTCGGGGCCGCGATGGCTACGACGGGCTCGAGCTCGCGCTCGCTGGCGCGCCCGGGCGCGGGCGTAAAAGGCGTCGCCCGTCGCCGCCGGCCTCGAGTGAAGGAAGTTGGGCATGCGGGCAGAGTTGCCGGTTGCCACCGGTTGCAACCACGGGCTTCATAAAATTTCAATCCTCTGTTGTCTCCACCGGCTACGACACCCCGGAGAAGCGGATCGACTGTGTGCTGCGGCAGGCCAGTGTGTTTCACGCGCGCGCGCGAATACCGGACATCGCGTAGCGCCGCAAGCCATCCAGCCCGCGTAGCACGCAACTTGGTACGGATCCGGCTGCCACGGTTGCCACCGGATCCGTCATCGGCTTCAAGCCAAGACCACCTCTCCTTGAGCTCCATAAATGCTCCATCCAGTGCCGGCTTCGACGGATTGCGATCTTCAACGGCTCCGGGCCGTAGTGGGGTAGTCGGTCGCGCGGAAGCACCCATGGACGTGGTCGTTGACCACGCCGACGTTCTGCATGAACGCGTAAACACTCGTAGGCCCCACGAAGCGGTACCCCTGCGACTTCAACTGCTTCGCGAACGCCTCCGCCTGGGGGCTCGACTTGGGTAGGTCAGCCACGGACCGCGGTGGCCGTTTGCGGGTGATCTCGTAGGACTTCGCGAGCGCCACGAGGCTCGGCGACGCGGACATCATCGCGCGGGCGTTTTCGATAGTCGCCTGGATCTTGCCTCGGTTACGGATGATCGACGCGTCCTGTACGAGCCGGTCAACGTCCCGTGCGGTCATCGCCGCGACCTTGCCGACGTCGAAGCCTCGGAATGCCTTCCGGAACGCGTCCCGCTTGCCGAACACGACCGACCAGCTCAGCCCGACCTCGAACACGCCCAGGGTGAGCGCCTCGAACATCTCGGACTCGTCGTGGGTGCGCGTACCCCAGACCTCGTCGTGGTAGCGGCCTAAGGCGGTATCGGCGGCGCCGACCCAGCCGCAACGCGGCTTCCCGTCGTGCCCGATGATCACGTCGCTCCTCATCCGACCAGCCCGCGTCGAGACCGTCACGACGCCGCAGCCCCGGCATCGCACGATCAGGCGATCTCGTAATCGCGCGCGACACGTGCCAGCTCCACGCGCGAAGTGATGCCGAGCTTCGAGAACACGTGGCGCAGATGGCTGCTGACGGTGTGCGGCGAGACGAAAAGACGTTCGGCGACCTCTCGGTTCGTCAGGCCTTCGGCGACGAGGCTCGCGACGGTGAGCTCCGACGTCGTCAGCGCCGCCCAACCGTTCGTCTCGGGTTCGGCGGTGACCAGGCGCCGCCGCACGCCGAGTTCGCGGAGGCGGCTGCGGACGCGGCGGGCGTCCCAGGGCGCGCCGAGCTCGGTGTAGAGGGCGAGGGCACGGCCAAGAGCATCGATCGCGCCTTCGCGGTTCGTCGCGATCAGTTCGACGCCCAGGTCTTCGAGTGCGGCCGCCAGTTCGAGCTGTCGCGGACTGCGCTCGAAGAGATCGACCGCTTCGCGGAGGTCCGACTGGTTCGGCTCGAGAAGGCCGCGGACCTGGGCCGTGGTCGCCGCGATCGAGACGGCGGCGGGGTTCAGCTCAGATCGACGCCCGCTGTTGAGCAGCGCAAGCTGCGCGAGTTCGTCGTCCTGTGTGGCGAGTCCGATTCGCGCGAGCTGCACCTCGTCGGCGATGTCGAGCGGGAACCGCGGCAGGATCGCTCGGCCGTCCGGCTCGGTCGGAACGCGGAGCCAGCCTCGGGCCGCTTCGGCGTCGCCTTCGGCCATTGCGAAGAGCGCGAGCAGCCAGCCGGCGTGACGCCGCACCGCGGGTGTGCCGCGCTCGAGCATGACCCGTGCGATGTCTCCGAGGCGGCGAGCTTGCCGTACGTCGCCGGTGTGGATAGCGAGTCGTCCAAGCGCGACGATGCCGGCTGCGTCGAGCACGGCGGCCGCGTGCGTTCCGTCTTCGAGAACGAAGCGTCCGTCGAGCACCGCGCGCGCCTCGGAAAGCCGCCCGGCCCGGAGCAGCATGCGGCCGTGCCAGGTCTCGAACATCTGGTAGGCCCAGCCCTGGCGGTCCCGCTGCGCGGCGGCAAGACCGTCGGCCGCGATCGCGAATGCCTCCTCGTACCGGTCGGCAACGCTCAGCAGCTCGCCGTGCCACATGTGTGCGAGCCGGAGTCGCTGGTCGTCGCCGGCGAAGATCCCGTCACGATAAGCAGACGTGATTAGCTCGAGCGAAGGGTCGAATCGGTCATCGGCGTACTCGAGCGCACTCTCCGCGACCCGCAGCGTGAACCACCCTCCAGCATCGTCGGCCGACGCGACGGCGGCGCGCGTCTCGTCGAGCACCGCACGCGACTCCTCGATGCGACCCGCAGTGACGAGGTTGTGGAAGAGGCACGCGAGGTGGCGGGCGCGCAGACTTGCCGGAAGATCGGGGAGGTTCAAGGCGAGGCGTCCGGCGCTGATACGGATCTCGGGTGAGATCGCGAACATGCCGGCGATGCTGAGACGGACCTCTGCTTCCTGCAGGGCGGGCAACGTCTCGCGGAGCGCCCGATCGGCGAACGCCATTGCTTCCTCGCTGTTGCCGGCGATGTGCAATGCGATCGCCGTCGTGCCGACGATCTCCCCGCGCTTCGGATGGTGAGCCGGTGCGATCTCGAGCGCACGCTGCCCGAATTGCGCGGCGGTCTCCGGGTCGGTCGTAACCAGCGCCTTTGCCGCGTCGAGCAGCGTCTCGATCGCCACCTCGTCTCCGGGTTCGGCGCTGGCGGCGAGCTGGACCGCAACTTCGACCGGCAAGGCGCCGGCCTCGAGCAGGACACCTGCTGCCTGGCGGTCGAGCGCGCGCCGCGCGGTGACCGGGACGCTGGTGCGGACCGCCTCGCGTGTGATGTCGTGCCAGAAGGCCAGCCTCTCGTTTCGCTCGACAAGCAGGTTCGCCTCGAGGAGCTCACCGACCGGCGCCAGCAGGTCCGATGCGGGCCGTCCGAGTGTCCGCGCCAATTCGTCGAAGGTGAACGCGCGACCGAGCGAAGCAGCGACGGTCACGGCGTCGCTCGCCTCGTCGGACAGTCGGCCGAGGCGCTCGCGCATCTTCACCTGCACGCGCCGGGGGAGCTGCTTGTCGATCAGCTCGGCCTGGCCGTCGACGAGACGTATCCGGTTTTCCTCTTGCAGCCCGAGCAGGGTTTCGACGACCAGGAATGGGTTGCCGTCGCCTTCCGCCAACTGCTCGAGAATCGACTGATCGGGGCGCGCAGCGAGCATGTCCGTCGCCAGCTGCAGGACCGCATCGTCGTCGAGCGGGCCGAGAACGATCGTGTGCGCGCCGTTTCGCTTCAGCTGTTCGAGCGCGTGGACGAGCGGTGTCGACTCGCGTGGGGGGCGAAGGGCGATGACCCATGCGATCGGCAATCCCACGAGTCGCATCGGCAGCGCTCGAATCGCGGCAGCCGTACCGCCGTCTGCCCAGTGCGCATCGTCGATGGAGATCAGCAGAGGTGACTCGACCGCCGCGCGCTCGAGCAACTGCTGCAGGTCTCTCAGCAGCCAGAAACGTTGCTCCGGCTGCGCTTGAACGGTGGCGAGTCCGTTGCGGCCGAGCAGCGGCTCGTCTCCGTCGAAGAGGGCCGCCAGCAGCGCCGCAAGCTCGACGACCGTTTCATTCGGATCGGCTGCGCTGCTCCCGACTGTGATTCCCAGGCTGCGAGCGATCGTCGACACTTCCGCGAGCAGGCGGCTCTTGCCCATACCGGCGGCGCCCTCGACGACGACAACCGCTTCGGCGCTCTCGGAGAGGCGTTCGAGTTCGGCTCGAATCAGCGCGAGTTCCGTGTCGCGCCCGTGGAACTCCCGCGCGGGGCTCGTCGACATCTGCTCCTCGCAGCGAGCATATCCCAGGGCGCGCCGCAAGCTTTCAAACCGCAGGATCGTGCGATGCGCAGCGGCATCGCGCTCGGCCAGACTCGTTTCCATACCTGAAGGAGGGAGTCACATGAACGGCCGACCGAACATCGTCCTCGTCCACGGCGCCTGGGCCGACGGGTCCTGCTGGAGCGCCGTCATCGAACGCCTCCAGGCAGAAGGCTTCCAGGTGCGGGCGCCACAGTTCCCGCTGAGTTCACTCAGCGGCGACGTCGCACGGCTGCGCCAGGTACTCGAGTTCCAGGACGGCCCCACGATCGTCGCCGGACACTCCTACGGCGGTCAGATCATGACCGCGCTCGGCTCGGACGCTCCAAACGTCGTCGGCCTCGTCTACGTCGCTGCCTTCGGCCTCGACGAGGGTGAGTCGCTCGGGGCGCTTCTCTCGCAGGGACCTGTCACGCCGTCGCTCGCGCATCTCTTCACTGACTCGCGCGGCTACGGCTGGCTCTCCGAGGACGACTTCGTCAACCACTTCGCCGCCGACGTCGACCCGAAACGCGCCCGAGTCCTGTACGCGGTGCAGCAAGCCCTTGCGTCATCCGCGTTCACCGACGTCATGGGCGAGCCGGCGTGGAGGTCGCTGCCGACCTGGTACCTCGTGGCGCAGAACGACGAGGCGATCCCGCCGGACGCCGAGCGTCAGTTCGCGGCGCGGATGAGCGCGACCACCGTCGAGATCCCCTCGAGCCACGTCGCGATGGTCTCCCATCCCGGCGAGGTCGTCGACCTGATCGAGAAGGCGGCCGAGTCGATCGGCGCCGCGGCCGCCCGCTGACCTCCTACGAGAAGGAACGAACACATGTCAGTCACAGAAGTCGCTTCGACTCAACGAGTCAGGGCCGGCAACGCGATCGAGTACGCGTACCGCGACGTCGGTGAGGGTGCTGTGCCGCTTGTCCTGTTGCAGCACTTCCGCGGCAACCTCGACAACTGGGACCCTGCTCTCATCGACGCGCTCGCCGCGGATCGGCGCGTGGTCACGTTCGACAACGTCGGCGTCGGCGCCTCGACCGGGAGTACGCCGAACACCATCGAAGCAATGGCCCACGATGCGATCGCGTTCCTTGAGGCGATGGAGTTTCAGCGGGTCGATCTGCTGGGCTTCTCGATCGGCAGCTTCGTGGCGCAGGAGATTGCTCTCATCCGCCCGGACCTGTTGCGGCGCGTCGTGCTCGCTTCCTCCGCGCCGCAGGGTGCGGCCGGGATGCACGGCTGGGCGCCGGAGGTCATCGGTGCGGTCGGTCAGCCGGAAACGAGCCCGCAGGGATACCTCCAAGTCTTCTTCGCGCCGACGCCCACGAGCCTCGAGGCGGGCCAGCAAGCAGCCGGACGCATCTTCGGGAGGACAAGCGACCGCGACGAACCGACGACGTGGCAGACCCGTGAGGCGCAGTACGACGCCGTGTGCACGTGGGGCATTCCCAACCACTCGCTGCTCCAGCGAGTCGCCGCAATCGCGCTCCCGGTGTTCGTGGCCAACGGCGACAGCGACCCCATGATCCTCCCGCGTTACTCGCACCTGTTGGCGGGGCTCCTGCCGAACGCACGGGTCAAGATCTATCCCGATTCGGGGCACGGCTTTCTCTTCCAGCACCACCAAGAGTTCGCCGCCGACGTCCACGCGTTCCTCGAGGAGGCCGGCTGATGCCGATGATCGACATCTACGCCGCCGAGGGAACCTTCGCTGATCCGCACGTACTTGCTCGGGACCTCGCGGCGGCAGTCATGCGTTGGGAGCAGGTCCCGGATCTGCCGCTCTTCGCGAACAACACCGCGGCATTCATCCACGACATGGATACAGCCGCGATCTCCAACGTCGCGGGGGAGAGCAACTACGTGCGAGTCCAGGTGCTCACCCCTGTGGGAGTGCTCGACCGCGACAAGCAACTCGGTGTCGTCAAGGAGCTCACGGACATCGTCGCGGCCGCGGCCGGCGATTCGAGCCTGCGGGAGCGCACCTGGGTGCTGCTGACCGAGTCGCCTGAGGGTGGCTGGGGGATAGGCGGTCACGCCAACACGAACGCCGACATCGCGGCGGCCGCACGGGCAGCGCTTTCGCTTCAGTGAACTCCCGCTCCGGGCCTTCCCTGTCGTTGGAAGATTGCGACGAGGACCAGAAAACCGACTACATTTTCTTGCATGACCCGCCGACTCGCCGATGTTGCCGCGTATGCCAAGGTCAGCGAAGCGACGGTCAGCCGGGTGCTCAACGGCAAGCCGGGAGTCTCCGAGGCGACTCGCCAGGCGGTGCTGACGGCACTCGACGTCCTCGGCTACGAGCGACCGACGCAGCTGCGCGGCCAGCGAGCACGACTCGTCGGACTCGTTCTGCCCGAGCTCCAGAACCCGATCTTTCCGGCCTTCGCCGAAGTCGTTGCGGATGCACTCTCGCGGCGCGGGATCACACCGGTTCTTTGTACGCGCACGGCAGCCGGCGTCACGGAAGCCGCTTACGTCGACATGCTCTTGGAGCAGCAGGTCTCCGGGATCATCTTCTTCGGTGGGCAGTACCACGAGGCGGGCGCGGATCATCGCCACTACCACCTGCTGACGGAACGTGGGCTTCCGGTCGTCCTCATCAACGCGGCCTACGAAGATCTCGGCTTCCCGCGCGTGTCGGTCGACGACGGCCACGCGATCGAGCAGGCGCTTGCCCATCTCGAGTCCCTGGGGCATGAGCGGATCGGCATCGTGCTCGGACCGACCGACCACGTCCCTTCGATCCGGAAGGGTCAGGCGTACCGCCGCCTACGCGGCGACCGCGAAGCGCTCGTCGAGCACACGATGTTCTCGATCCAGGGAGGCGTTGCCGCTGCAAACCGGCTGATCAAGCGCGACGTCACCGCCGTCGTCTGCGCGAGCGACGTCCTCGCGCTCGGCGTGATTCGCCAAGCACGCCGCGGGGGTCTGGAGGTCCCTCGGGATCTCTCGGTCATCGGGTTCGATGACTCGGCCTTGATGATGTGCACCGACCCCCCGCTGACGACGGTGCGACAGCCGATCGCAGCCATGGGGCAGGCCGCCGTGGCCCAGCTGCTGAGCCAGGTCGGGGGCAGTCAGGTCTCCAGCGAGGAGCTCCTGTTCGAGCCCGAGCTCGTCGTTCGGGCGTCGACCGCGCCTGCGGCTCCCGTCCGCGCTGCCTTCGCCGCGGCCCGCTAGCTCCAAATCAGTTTTTTGCAGTGATCGTGGACTTTTTTGCGCAAGACGGTGTAGTCTCTGCAGCTCCGAGTGGCGACGACGCAGGAAACCCGGCGCCGTGGGGCGCAGCGGCCGGCAGGCGTGCCACGTCTGTGGTGGCGCAGCGCTGCGATCTACGAGGTGTACGTCCGCAGCTTCGCGGACGGCAACGGGGACGGCATCGGGGATCTCGCAGGGGTGCGGGCCAGGCTTCCCTATCTGCGCGACCTCGGCGTGGACGCCATCTGGTTCACGCCCTGGTATCCCTCCCCGATGGCGGACGGCGGCTACGACGTCGCCGACTACCGCGACATCGACCCGATGTTCGGGACCCTGGGAGAGGCCGAGCAGCTGATCGAAGAGGCTGCCGGTCTCGGCATCAGGGTGATCGTGGACATCGTTCCCAACCATTGCTCCGATCGGCATCGCTGGTTCCGGGAGGCGCTTACCGCCGGACCGGGATCCCGCGAGCGCGACCGTTTCTGGTTCCGCGCCGGCCGCGGCAAGAAAGGCGAGCTCCCTCCAAACGGCTGGTCGTCCATCTTCGGCGGCAGCGCGTGGACACGCACGCAAAACGACGACGGCACGCCGGGAGAGTGGTACCTCCATCTCTTCGCATCCGAGCAGCCTGACCTCAACTGGGACAACGACGAGGTACGGAGGGAGCATGAAGACGTGCTCCGCTTCTGGTTCGATCGCGGGGTCGCCGGAGTGCGAATCGACTCGGCTGCGTTGCTCTTCAAGGACGCCACCCTTCCGGACTTCGATGAGGGCAATGCACCCGCCCCCCACCCGTTCACGGATCGGGACGAGCTACACGAGGTCTACCGCTCCTGGCGGGCCCTGGCCGATGGCTACGCGGGCGACCGGATCCTGATCGGAGAGATCTGGCTCCCCGACCCCGAGCGCTTCGCCCGGTATCTGCGCCCGGACGAGATGCACACCGCCTTCAACTTCGACTTTCTCGCCTGCCCGTGGGAACCGGCGCGGCTGCGCTCCTGCATCGACGCCACCCTCGCTGCGCACGCACCGGTTGGAGCGACCGCGACCTGGGTTCTCTCGAACCACGACGTGACGCGGCATGTCACGCGGTACGGGCGCAAGGACACGAAGTTCGAGTTCGCGGCGAAGACAAGCGCGATCCCGGACGTCGATCTCGAGCTCGGCACGCGGCGCGCTCGAGCGGCCGCGCTCCTGACGTTGTCCCTGCCCGGCGCCGTCTACATCTATCAGGGAGAAGAGCTCGGACTGCCCGAGGTGGAGGATCTGCCGACCGAGTCGCTGCAGGACCCCATGTTCTTCCGGTCGAATGGGAGAGATCCCGGACGTGACGGCTGCCGGGTGCCGCTCCCGTGGGACGGGGCCTCGCCGGCGTTCGGCTTCAGCCCCGCCGGCGCAACCGCCGAGCCCTGGCTGCCGCAGCCGACGTCGTGGGGTGAGTTGGCCGCAGAACGGCAGGCCGGCCTCGAGGAGTCGATGCTCTCTCTCTACCGGGAGGCGCTCCGCATCAGGCGAACCGAGCCTGAGCTGCACGACGGGTCATTGCGGTGGCTGAACGCCCCACCTGGGGTGCTCGCCTTCGCCCGCGGCGATGGTTTCCTCTGCATCGTGAACCTCTCCGACTCGGCCCTCGAACTCCCCGGGCACGCGGCCCTTCTCCTTGCCAGCGACCATCTTGCGGACGGCCGGCTCCCCTCGGACACTGCGGCTTGGCTCCGCGTTTTCCCTTGAAAGTCGTATTTGTGCAAGGAATAGAAAGATATTTGCATTGAATTGTTGAATGTGACATGCTGGAGACGCCGGGGCCGACCCGGGACCCCTCCGGAAGGAGAAAGGACGATGAAGTCCAGTTTCAGGGCGATGACGCTCCTCGTGGTGGCCGCGGCGCTGTTCCTCATCGTCGGCGCCGCCTCACTGGCGAGTGCAGGCTCGCAGGCGAAAGTCACGATCAATGTGGCGGCGCTTCGCCCGGGCAGCTCGTCGGATGCGCAGAAGCAGTTCAACGACAATGTCAAGCTCTTCGAGAAGCAGCACCCGAACATTGTGGTGAAGCCCGTCGAGTACGCCTGGAACGGGGCCACCTTTGCCGCGCAGCTCGCGGCAGGCCGACTGCCCACCGTGTTCACCGTGCCGTTTACTGACGCACGCACACTCGGTGAGCACCGCCAGGTCGCCGACATCACCAGCGGCGTGAAGAAGTGGCCGTACTACAAGAGGTTCCAGAAGACGATCATCGCGGAGGCGACGACGTCGAAGGGCCGGATTATCGGTGTCCCCTACGCCGCGTACGCGCAGGCGCTGCACTACAACCGGGAGCTCTTCAGGCAGGCCGGGCTCGACCCGAACAAGCCGCCGACGACGTGGGCGCAGCTCCGCAAGTACGCGAAGCAAATCTCCGACCGAACCGGCGCGGCGGGCTACGCCCAGATGGGTCTCAACGACAACACTGCCGGCTGGATTGCGACCACGGTGACCTA
Source organism: Actinomycetota bacterium (assembly GCA_046724565.1). Classification (GTDB taxonomy): domain Bacteria; phylum Actinomycetota; class Thermoleophilia; order Gaiellales; family Gaiellaceae; genus 3-1-20CM-4-69-9. The sequence continues at coordinate 29,024 of JBKOWS010000047.1, forward strand.
CACGCTCGGGGGTCGGATGGAGCAGGGTCGCGGGACGAACGCAACTGCGACGCTGAACAGCCCCTTCACGGTTCAGGCGCTGAACTTGCTGAAGCAGATGCGCTGGACCGACAAATCTATGGGCTCGACGTTCGACTACACGTGGCCCACGATCAACCAGGCGTTCGCCGCCGGCAAGATCGGCATGTTCATCAACGGCTCGGACATCTACACGTTCCTCGTCCAGGCCGCGAACCTCGACCCGAAGATCTACGGCATCGCGCCGCTCCCGCTCGCGAAGCAGAAGAACGCCGGTGTCATGGGCGGTGGCTCGATCGCGGTCGTCCGGCCGGACACGAAAGGCGCGAAGCTGAACGCGGCCCTTCAGTGGATCGACTTCTTCTACATGGAGAAGCTCATCAAGAAGGCGGCCGCGCTCCGTGACGCGAGCATTCTCGTAGCCAACAAGCAGCCCGTAGGCGTTCCCGCGTTCCCGATCTTCAACAAGAAGCAGTACGACCTCGCCAACTCCTGGATCAAGTCGTACATCAACGTCCCAATCAAGCAGATGAACCCCTTCCTCAAGGGCATCTTCAAGCAGAACCTCTATCCGGAGCCCGCGGCCTCGACTCAGAGCGTTTACCACGCGCTCGACCCGGTCGTGCAGGCCGTCTTCGCAGACAAGAACGCCAACATCTCATCCCTCCTCGCACAGGCGAACGACATCGCGCAAAAGGCCATCAGGGAAGGGAAGTAGTTCTTGACCGTTGGCTCGGCGGGGAGCCTTCGGGCTCCCCGTCCGCCTGTGTAGGTGAAACTTGGCTCTGCGGGTGGACCAGATTGATGTGATCTCAGGCGAAAGGGCCATGCCGGGCGAGCCCACTGCCCTCAGCGCCCCGTCCGTGGCGAGACAGCGGCGCCGTGATCGCTTTTCGCCCGTCGACTGGCTGCGCAACGGCGGCCTTTCGGCAGTCGCGTTCGCGCTGCCGATGCTCGTGATCTTCACGGCGTTCTCGTGGTATCCGATCACTCGGCTGGTCGTCCTCTCGTTCCAAAGCACCAACCTGATCGACCCGCCGACCTGGGTCGGGCTGCAGAACTTCCGTGACGTCTGGAGCGACCCCTTGTTCATGACGGCGGTGAAGAACACGGCGTACTTCGCGCTCCTCGCCCTCCTCTTCGGCTACCCGATCCCTCTCATCGCGGCGGTCTTGATCAGCGAGTCGCGACGCTTCCGCGGTGCCTACAGCGCCTTGGCCTACCTCCCCGTCGTCATCCCTCCGGTCGTCGGCGTGATGCTGTGGAAGTACGTGTTCTACGAGCCGAGCAGCGTCGGGCTCTTCAACACCGTGCTCGGCTGGTTCCACATGGGTCCCTACGGCTGGCTGCAGTCGACCGGGACGGCAATGCCCGCGCTTGTCGTCGAATCGACCTGGGCCAATGCCGGCACCACGGTGATCATCTACCTGGCAGCGCTGACGTCCGTCGACCGTGACCTGTACGACGCCGCGTCGGTCGACGGCGCCGGCCTCTGGCGAAAGGTCTGGCACGTGACGGTGCCGCAGATTCGTGGCGTGCTGCTCCTCACGTTCATGCTGCAGATCATCGGGACGGCTCAGGTCTTTCTCGAGCCGTACCTGTTCACCTCGGGCGGCCCGGCGAACGCGACGCTGACCTTGCTGCTCCTCGTCTACCAGTACGCGTTCGGAAACTCCGTCGGAGTGGGCTTCGGACAAGCTGCAGCGCTGAGCCTCATGGTGGCTGCCTTTCTCGCGATCTTCTCGCTTGTCTTCCTGCGACTGACGCGATCGTGGAGCAGCGCATGAGATCCGAGGAAAAGACAGGTGGGCTGCTGTCACACAACGAGTGGGCGCGGCGCGACATCAGGTGGCTCTTCGGGTCGGGGCAGGTTCTCCTCTTCGTCCTTCTGATTTTGATCGGCCTCGGCCCGGTCGTGTGGCTCGCGAAGGGAGCGATCACCCCGACGATCGATACGTTGACGAATCCGCTTGCGCTCTTCCCGCACGGCGCAGCCTGGAGCAACCTCACCGAGGCCTGGTCGCACGTGAACGTCGGCCGCTACTTCTGGAACACCGTCGTTCTGGCGTTCGGCTCGTGGCTCTGTCAGATCGTCGTTGCGACAACCGGTGCGTTCGTGCTTTCGGTGCTCCGGCCCGCCTGGGGAAGGTTCGTTTACTGGCTCCTGCTGGGGACCCTCTTCGTTCCGGCGATCGTCCTGGTTGTCCCGCTGTACATCGAGATCGTTCATCCGCCGCTGATCAAGCACTCCTTCGCCGAGAGCTACTGGGCGATCTGGCTGCCGGCAGGCGCCAGCGCCTTCAACGTCGTGCTGATGAAGCGGTTCTTCGACAACTTGCCGCGCGAGCTCTTCGAAGCGGCGAAGATCGACGGCGCCGGCCCTATGCGGCTGTTCTTCTCGATCGTCCTGCCGCTGTCCAAGCCCATCCTCGGCGTCGTGTCGATCTTCGCGATCCTCGCCGAGTGGAAGAACTTTCTCTGGCCGTTCCTCGTCTTGACCAACAGTCCGGACCGCCAGCCTCTCTCTGTGCGGCTGCCCGCGATCCAGCCCCAGACGCAAATCGGCGTGCTGCTCGCCTCGATGCTGATCGCCTCGCTCGTCCCACTGATCGGATTCATCCTCTTCCAGCGCACGTTCCTGCGGGGCACGGGACTCGGCGGCGCCCTCAAGGGGTAACGGGTCACGTCCTCGCTCTAGTCGAGGTTGAAGCTCCTCAGAGTCGGATCAGGTTGACGCCGGCGAGCGGGTGGTGGATCTGCTGCATCGCGCCGCCGGTCGCGAGTTCGCCGAGGTCGATCGCGGCGAACCCGGCGTCCTCGAACAGCGCGACGACGTCCGCTTTTGCGTCGGCGTCGTCCCCGGAGACGAAGATCACGCGTCGGCCGCCGGCCTCTTGCGGGTCCGAGCCGAGCACGTCGGCGCCGAGTGTGTTGCCGGCCTTCACGACACGTGCGCCGGGGACGAGGTCGGCGACGAGCTCGCTCGACGTTCTCCCGTTCAGGTCGTCGGCGCCCCAATCGTTCGTCGCGTCGATGACGATCTGGCCGTTCCATCCGAGGCCTCCCACGGCGTCCGGCACCCGGTCCCAGGGCACGGCGATGACGACGATGCCCGCCGCCGCAGCCTGATCCACCGTCCCTGCCGACACGCCGTCACCGAGGGCCGAGACCGCTGACGTGAGCGATTCCGGGCCGCGACTGTTGGCGATCACCACGTCGCGGCCGGCCCGGCGAGCGGTCCGCGCCATGGCCTGCCCCAGGCGCCCTGCGCCGATGATTCCCACTGAGTCGGTCACGGTTGCCCGTCGTATTCGGACGCGAACAGGTAGCTCACTGCAAGGCTCCGATACGGCCGCCAGCGATCCGACACCTGAGCCACTTCGTCTTCAGTCGGAAGGTGGTCGAAGCCGTAGGCTCGTTGGATCGCGCGCCGGAGCGCGAGGTCGCCAGAGAGAAAGACGTCCGGACGATCGAGAGCCACGAGCAAGAACCCGCGCGCGGTCCACGGCCCAATTCCAGGCACCTCGGTCAGGGTCGCTTCGACCTCGTCGTCGGTCATACGCGAGAGCGCCTCGTCGCTCAGACGTCCGTCGACGAACCTCTCTGCGAGAGCGCGCAACGTCTCGCCCTTTCGAGCCGAGAAGCCGCTGTCACGCAGCACCTGCGGATCAGCCGCGAGCAGTTCGGCCGGCGACGGCATATGCCCTCCGAATCGCTCCTGTAGGTGCCTGATAATCGCCCGCGTCGAGGCGACCGACAGCTGTTGGCCCGCGATCTGGAAGACGAGCGTGCCGAAAGCGTCGAGCGGAGGAAGCTCGTCCATCCAGGCGCGCGGACGAAAGTCCGGCCGCTCGTCGATCAGCCGCGCGAGCACCGGATCCGCGCTACGAAGGAACTCGCGCGCCTCGGGATCGGCAATCGCGGCTCGCTTGCGGGATGGAGCCTCCACGCTCATGTTTGTAGCAGCCGCTCGGTGAGCACGATCTCGATCACATCACCCACCGTCTCCTCGCGCGCCCAGTCGCGCTGGAGCTCGACCGCCAGCGCGACCCAGTTGATCGGACGGCCCCCGGGCCTGCAGACACGTTCCAGGCCGGCGCGATGGGTGGTGGATGTGCCGGTTGCGCTCATGCCGGCACCTCCGTCGCGACTGCGGCGCGTGCTTCGTCGAGATCGAGGAGTGCGCCTTTCAAGCCGGCCTGGTGGAGGTCGCCGCCGGGCATCTCGATCCGTCCGGCGTCGGCGACGCCGCCCGCCTTCAACGGCTCGAACCCGGCGACACGGATCAGCCGCTCGATCGTCGTCGCGGCGGCGTCGTCGTCGGTGGCGTAGAAGAGCACGGCCCGCCGCGGCTCGCGATTTGCCGCGCTCGCGAGAGCGTCCGCGCCGAGCGTGCCGAATGCCTTCACGTAATGCGCGCTCACGGGAAGCAGAGCAGCGACCACGGAGCCGGACGACTGTCCTTCGGGCAGCGTCCGCAGCATCTGGCCGTTCTCGTCGAACCCGAGCGGGTTCGAGGGATCGACGACGACCTTGTCCTCGAGCAGGCGCGCGTCCTTCGCGATCAGTTCTTTGATCGTGTCGAGCCAGACGGCGAAGACGACGACGTCGGCGCCAGTGATTGCGTTTTTGACGGAGGCGGCGCGTGCGCGCGGTCCGAGCTCGTGCGCGAGCGCTTCCGCCCGTGCTTCGTCCTTCGCGGCCAAGACGACGGGCTCGTCACCGCCTACGAGGTGCCGCGCCAAGGCGCCGCCGATGTTACCGACGCCGATGATTGCGGTTGTCAACCTGACTCCTTTCCGAGCTTCGGTCAAGTATGCATCGTGGCCTCCCCGCCCAGGCGATCGCATCCCTGAAACCCGTAGTCCGTGACCCCGGTGGCATGCTGCGGAGATGGTCATCAGGGCACCGGCGGTGCAGCTGCTCGGACGGCAGCGCGAAAGCGACGTGCTCGACCGCGTGCTGGAGGCGGCGCGCGACGGCCGCGGCGGCGTGCTGGCGGTGTACGGCGAGCCGGGCGTCGGCAAGACCGCGCTGCTCGATTATGTGGTCGAGGCGGGGGCGGACTTTCGGATCGCCCGCACGGTCGGAGTCGAAGGGGAGATGGAGCTCGCATTCGCGGCGCTCCAGCAGCTGTGCTCGCCGAGCCTCGACCTCATCGAGCGCCTTCCCGATCCCCAGCGCGACGCGTCTGTGCGAGCGCGCCGCCGCCGTCCGGCATGAGAGGCATGGGTGCTGGAGGCTCTCCCGGGCAGCTCGAGTGCACTCGAGCTCAGGTCGTTATGGGCCCGGCACGCACAAAAGCCGGTATTCGAACGGCGTCGAACCCAAGATGCCTCCGTCTCCCAACAACCGCGAGGCGTAGCGGTTTTGCGCAGGAGATCAGCGTCTCCGCCGATGCTGGAGCCGTCCGCGCCGGAGATGCTTCGTCGGCATCGACGCGATGGGACCCGTACCGACATCGACTGGGGAAAAGATGGCAGGCGACATCTCGAAGCGAATAGCGCGGTTCATCGAGCCGTTCCGCGTGAGCCCGGGCTCGAGCGTGAAGCTGCCGAGGGACTTCCATCCGGGCCTCAAGGCGGGGATCGAGAAGAAGAAGGACGGCGTCGACCTCTTGAAGGGCGGGATCGAGCTGCTTGCGGAGTACCAGGCGCGACTCGCGGCCCAGGACACGTACGGCGTCTTGGTCGTTCTTCAGGCACTCGATGCCGCGGGCAAGGATGGGACGATCCGCCATGTGATGAGCGGCGTCAACCCTCAGGGTGTGCGCGTCGAGAGCTTCAAGGTCCCGTCGGCACTGGAGCTCGACCAGGACTTCCTCCGCCGCTATCAGCAGCGCCTGCCGTCGCGCGGAGAGATCGGCATCTTTAACCGGTCGCACTACGAGGAGGTGCTCGTCGTCCGGGTGCATCCAGAGAACCTGCTCCGCGAGAAGCTTCCGGTCGAGACGCGCGAGCATCACGTCTGGGCACGCAGGTACGACGCGATCAACGACTGGGAGCGATACCTGTCGGAGAACGGCTTCCGGATCGTGAAGCTCTTCCTGAACCTCTCGCGTGAGGAGCAGCGCGTCCGCTTCCTGAGGCGCATCGATCTCCCCGATCACAACTGGAAGTTCTCCTCACACGACGTGGAGGAGCGTCATTCCTGGGACGCCTACCAGGAGGCGTTCTCGGAGATGTTCAGTCACACGAGCACGACCTGGGCACCCTGGTACGTGATCCCCGCCGACCGCAAGTGGTTTGCGCGCATCGCGGCCGCAGCGGTGATCGCCCACGCGCTGATCGAAATCGACCCGCAGTACCCACGCCTCGGCGACGATGCACTGCGTGACCTCGAGACGGCCAAGCGCCGGCTGGAAGCGGAGGCACCGAATGGGGCGGCTGCGGATCCGTTTGAGCCGGGCGATAGCGGAGGAAACAGGTCGAACGACGACACAGCGGTCCCGGTCACGCCGTCCGGGACACCTGGCCAGCAGGAAGGCTGAGCGGTGGCCGCCAGGTTTGCGGCAGCCATCGACCACGGCACCAGCAGCACGCGCTGCATCCTCTTCGACACGCGAGGCGTCCCCGTCGCGACGGCACAACGTGCGCAGACGATGCACTACCCACGGCCCGGCTGGGTCGAGCTCGACATGGACGAGGTCTGGCACCGCACCCAGGAGTGCATTCACGAGGCGCTCAAGTCGGCGGGCGCGTCACCCACGGACGTGGCGGGGATCGGAATCACGAACGAGCGCGAGACCGTCGTGCTGTGGGATCGACAGACTGGACGCCCGGTCGCACCGGCCATCACCTGGCAGGACACGCGCACCGCCGCCGCCGCGGACGCGCTCGCGGCGGACGGAGGCATCCATCGGTTTCAACAGCGCACCGGCTTGCCGATCTCGACGTACTCGTCTGCCCTGAAGCTTTCGTGGTTGCTCGACCAAGACTCGACCAGGCGGGACGCGGCAAGACGAGGCGACCTTCTGTTCGGCACGCCGGATACGTGGCTCCTGTGGAACCTCACGGGCGGCTCGAACGGTGGGGTGCACGCGACGGACCCGACGAATGCCAGCCGCACTCTCCTGATGAACCTGCACACGCTCGAGTGGGACGACGAGCTCCTCGAGAGCATGGAGATCCCGCGTGCGCTTCTTCCCGAGATCCGCTCTTCCAGCGAGGTGTACGGGACCGCCGCCGGCGACCTGTCCGGCGTCGCCGTTGCGGGCGTGCTCGGCGACCAACAGGCATCACTGTTCGGCCATACCTGCTTCGACCACGGTGAGATGAAGAACACGTACGGCACAGGGGCCTTCCTGAACTTCACGCTCGGGAAGGAGCCGGTGCTGTCCGAGAATGGCTTGATCACCACCGTTGCATGGAAGCTCGGTGACGCGGAGCCGGTCTACGCGCTCGAGGGCTCGGTGGCAGTTGCCGGCGCGCTGATCCAGTGGCTGCGCGACAACCTCGGCATCATCGACGACGCACGTGAGGTCGAGGCGCTCGCACGCTCTGTCGACGGCTCGGAAGGTGTCGTCTTCGTCCCCGCGTTCTCGGGCCTGTTCGCGCCGTACTGGCGAGACGACGCGCGCGGTGTGATCGTGGGCCTCACGCGTTTTTCCAACAAGGGACATATCGCGCGGGCGGCGCTGGAGGCAACGGCGTACCAAACGTACGACCTGGTGGAGGCGATGCTCGCCGACATAGGAGTCGCTCGGCTCGGGGAGTTGCGAGTCGACGGGGGCATGACCCGAAACAACCTGCTGATGCAGTTTCAGGCCGACGTCCTCGGCTCTCCCGTGGCAGCACCCGCCGTCACCGAGATCACCGCGACCGGCGCGGCCTACGCCGCAGGGCTCGCCACCGGGTTCTGGTCGGGGCTCGACGAGTTGCGTGCGAACTACACGACCGCACGTCGCTGGCAGCCCGAGATGAACTCGGACGAGCGCGCTGATGGCGTCGCCGCGTGGCGCAGGGCCGTCGATCGCACATTGGGCCTGGTCGACACCGAGCGGGACAAGGTCGGAACCCTCTCGGGCGCCAAGACCTGACCTCATCCAAGAACGGACACGAAAGCTCAGCCGGTCACCGGCCAGGAGACCTTCATCTTCCTCGCGACGGTCGACCAGGCTCCGATCTTCGTTCGCAAATGGCTGCCACCCAGCGGGACGCCTCTTCGAGCGGCGGTGCAGATCACCCACGGCATCGCCGAGCATCCATAAGGGGCTCCAGGCCCACCGCACGTTGCGGATCGTCCAAGTTCTCCCGAAAGAGTGAAGGATCGGTTTCGTGCATCGCCCGGTTTATGGCGGGCGTTGGGGCGGTGGGTTGCGAGCTCCTCGGTGACGACCCAGATGACAGCCGAGACGCTCGAGGCGACAAGCTTCGCCTCGTCTCGTTTGAACTACTTCCTGATCAGTCTTGCGCAGCTAGAGGTCGGTCGGCGGGCCCCCTGCGAAGAGGCTCGCCGCGTAGCGGACGCTAGGCGGGCGCGTCCTCGCCGCGGCGGCCGGCGACGACTTCCTGCGAGACGACCCTTGAGCGCGCCGGCGAACGGAATCCCGAGCAGGGCACCCGGACGCCGCCTTTCACGCGTGTTCGGGTGACCCCCTCCATATCCGCGATCCAGCACAGACAACAGAAGATGCTGATTTGCAGGTATTTCAAGCCCTCTGAGACTCGAACCGTCGACCCCCTGCTAACCATTTCGTTGTGCACGCAACTATCGGCAATCGTTGGCTACGAATTCAGCTTGTCTAAGGCGTTTCCGAGCGAGCCGGTTGCGCCCGCTCTGCTCCATAAATGCTCCATGCTGGGCTGCTCGTCACCCAGTGAACCCGCCAAGGTGGTGGGGTTTGATGCTCATGGGTACGCCGGCGCCGGCCTGGCGGCGGAGCATGTCGGTGACGGTGCCGCTGGGTGTGCCGAAGACCTGGATGTTCGTCGTCGCGTCGATGGTGTCGGCGTACGCGCTGGCTGCGCGCTCGGCGATCAGTTCCATGTGGAAGACCATTGAGTCGGCGTCTGGGTGAACCTGGACGACCGCGACCTCTGTGCCCTCGTCGTTGGCGTACTCGTTGAACGCGATCAGTCGTGGTTCGTTCGCCTGGATGAAGTCGATGAGGTCCGGCACGCGCTTCTTCTCGCCGTTGAGCTTGCCGTCTTTGAGCCGGTTGGTTGCGATGAAGATGAATGGGCCTGTCATTGCGTTCTCCGTTCAGTTGGAAGCGACGAAGTAGTGATCATCGGCGCTATACGACTTCGTTCAGCTTTGTCAGCGATCGATGACTGCCATGTTTGCCTCGTCGTGGCGCTCGCCTGTGGCCGCGGTGAGGTTGTTGAGCCGCTCGATCTGCAGTGCGCTCAGCTCGATCCTGTCGGCTCCGGTGTTCTCCTCGACGCGGGAGACGCGCTTGGTGCCGGCGATCGGGGCGATGTCGTCGCCTTGCGTGAGTAGCCAGGCCAACGCGATCTGTGCCGGTGTCGCGTCGAGCTCGGAGGCGACGGCCTTGACCTCGTCGACGATGCCGAGGTTCTTTTCGAAGTTGCCCTCGGTGAAGCGCGGGTTGTTCTTGCGCCAGTCGTCGTCGGCGAGGTCCTTGGGGGAGCGGATCGTCCCGGTGAGGAAGCCGTGCCCGAGCGGGGAGTAGGGCACGAAGCCGATGCCGAGCTCGCGCAGCAGCGGTAGGAGCGCGGCCTCCGGATCGCGGGTCCAGAGGGAGTACTCCGTTTGCAGCGCGGCGATCGGGTGGACGGCGTGCGCGCGGCGGATCGTGGCGGGCCCGGCCTCGGACAGGCCGATATGCAGGACCTTTCCCTCGGCCACCAGTTCGGCGAGGGCTCCGACGGTGTCCTCGATGGGGGTGTTCGGGTCGACCCGGTGCTGGTAGTAGAGGTCGATGCGGTCGGTACTCAGCCGCTTCAGGGAGCCGTCGACCGCGGTTCGGATGTTGGCCGGGCTGCTGTCGAGCGCTCCGGGGCCACCGCCGGAGTGGGAGACGAAGCCGAACTTCGTCGCCAGCACGACACCGTCGCGGCGTCCTTTGAGGGCGCGGCCGACGAGTTCCTCGTTCGTGTAGGGGCCGTAGATCTCGGCGGTGTCGATGTGGGTGACGCCCAGCTCGAGCGCTCGTTGGATGGTGCGGATCGACTCGGCGTCGCTGCTCGTCGGGTCGAGGTAGTAGCCGGACATCGCCATCGTGCCGAGTCCGATGCGAGAGACATCCAGTCCGCCTAGTGAAATGTGCTTCATGACAACCTTCCTGTTGGGTGGTGAGGCGGTGTGGTCGCGGCCTCTTGCTTCGTCCACGAAAGCACGGGATCGCGAGACGTGAGAGTCCCTGTCGATAGGGGTACTAGCGCGGTCTCCCAGGGACGGGCAGTCGGGTCTACGCTTGATCTCGTGGACACGAGGAAGGAGATCCGCGACTTCCTCACCTCGCGCCGCGCCCGGATCACGCCCGAGCGGGCGGGGTTGCGCTCCTACGGCAGTCGCCGGGTGCCCGGGCTCCGTCGGGAGGAGGTCGCCGTCCTCGCCGGTGTGAGCGTTCCGTACTACACGCGCCTGGAGCGGGGAGACATGAGCGGGGTCTCGCAGAGCGTGCTGGAGGCGCTGGCGCGGGCGCTCGAGCTCGACGACGCCGAGCGCGCCCACCTTTTCGACCTCGCCCGTGCCGCGCAGCCAACGGTCGCGCGTCCTCGTCGGCGCCGGGCCAAGCAACGCGTCCGGCCCGAGGTGCAGTGGACCCTCGAAGCGATCACCGGCGCGGCTGCGTTCGTCGGCAACGAGCGCCTGGACATCCTGGCCGCCAACCAGCTCGGCCGTGCGTTGTTTTCCGAGCTCTACGCCATGCCCGCGCGGCCGGTGAACAACGCCCGCTTTGTGTTCCTCGATCCGAGGGCCGAGGTGTTCTACGGCGACTGGGAGCGGGTCGCCGGCGAGTGCGTCGCGATCCTGCGCTGGGCCGCGGGCCGTGACCCGGACGACCGCGACCTTTCAGACCTCGTCGGCGAGCTCGCAACGCTAAGCGAGGCGTTTCGCAGTCGCTGGGCCGCGCACGACGTGCGCTTCCACAACACCGGCGTCAAGCACCTCCATCATCCCGAGGTCGGCGAGCTCAGCCTGAGCTACAACCGGTTGGACCTCCCCGCCGACCACGGGCTGACGATCTTCACCTACGCCGCCGAGCCCGGTTCGCGCTCTGAGGAGGCGCTCAAGCTCCTCGGAAGCTGGG
>JBKOWS010000147.1:0-11633 GCA_046724565.1 Actinomycetota bacterium
CGACCTCGGTTTGCTTCGCCGCCCGCTCGTGCGCACCACCGCCACCCGTCTCGGCCTGCTCGTCGCACTGGCGACGCTCGCGGCGATCTCGATCTGGCGAGCGACGCAGCTGAACGCCAGTGCGTTGTCGTTCCTCCCCCATCGCTCGAGCACGGTGCTCGTGCTCGACGAGTCGAAGAGCGTCTACCTCTCGGGCTATCGCGAGATCGCCGGCCTGCTCGACGCATTCGCAACGGCTGACGCGCCCGTTGGTCTCATCATGTTCTCCGATACCGCCTACGAGTTGCTTCCGCCGGGCTCGCACGGTTCCGAGCTGCGACCGCTCATCCGGTACTACACGCCGACGAAGGGCGGCGCCAAGTCGTTGGGGTCAGGTCCCACGTTCATCAGTTCGCCGTGGGACATCTCATTCTCGGGCGGGACGAAGATCTCGGGAGCACTGCAGCTCGGCGAGCAACTTCTCGCGCGCAAACACATCCAGCACGGAACGCTCCTCCTGATCAGCGACCTCGATACGGCCGATGCGGATCTGCCGGCCTTTGCGAAGACGCTGAAGCAGTTGCGGAACTCCCCTACGGTCAATCTTCGCATCCTTGCTCTGCATCCCGATCCCGGGCCTCTCCACTTCGTCCAAAAGATCGTCGGCAAAGGGCCGTTCGTCTCGGGCTCGGGCCTCGCCGGCCGGCACGTCAACCCCACGCAGCGGTTCCAGGCTGCGTCGCCGCTCTGGCTCGTAATCCCGGCGCTCCTGCTCCTCGCGGCGCTCGCGGCGAACGAGTTCCTCTGCAGCCGGATCGAGGTTGCGCCGCCCCGGGAGGTCGCGGCGTGACGCGCTCGCTCCGAATTGCCGGCGCGGTCTTGTGTCTGGGGGCGGCGGTCTTCCTGTTGCTGTTCGCCATCGACGCACGTGGCTGGGGCAAGCGGATGGCGAGTGACGATCTGCGCTTCACCGCGAATCCGTCGCCGCGGTCGCTGTGGCATCCGGTCGAGGTTGCGCCCTTCGGGCTCGCGCGGAACGTCCTCGGCATCAACGACGACATCAGGTACCGGGAGGCCGTACGTCTCTTCCGGCTGGGACGACCGCTGGAGAATCTGACGCAGAGGAAGTTCGAATCGCTTCGCGCGCAGGCACAGGTGGCGCTGTCGGACGTCGAGGCAAGCGGAGATCCCGCACGACGGTCGCAGGCCGCGAACATGCTCGGCGTACTCGACCTGTCGCTGGCGGTCAGCGACTCCACCCTCGCAACGACGTTCCTCGCCGATGCGATCGGCAACTTCCGCGAAGCGATGGCCCTCGACGACTCGAACTCCGACGCGCGTTTCAACCTGGAGTACGCGATGTATGAGCTGAAGAGCGGCGAGGACCAGCTGCCGAAGGGCACGGAACGCCCCGGCCAGCCCGGCGGCAACGCCGCGCTCGCTCAGCCCGGCCGCGGCTACTAGGCAGTGTCCCGATGACCTTCGTCAGCCCGCTCGGCGCGCTCGTCGCACTCGCGGTCGTCGGACCGCTGGCGGCGTTTCTGATCGCAGAGCGCAACCGCGAACGAGTCGTCGGCATCCTCGGACTACCCGGCACGCACGCTGCATCGCGCTGGGCGGTCGTGACATCACTCGTCGCGATTGCTGCACTGCTCGGAGCGGCCGCGGCGCAACCGACGCTCGTCAACCGGTCCGCGCGGGAGGTGAGAAGCGACGCCGCCGCGTTCTTCGTCATCGACACGTCGCGGTCGATGCTCGCCTCCTCGGGGCCCGGCGAGCCGACGCGCTTTGCCCGCGCAAGGAAGTTCGCGCTGCAACTCCGCAACCAGCTTCCCGACATCCGCGTTGGGCTCTGCACGTTCACCGACCGCGTCCTCCCGACGATCTTTCCCACGGCGGACCGCCAAGCGTTCGACGTAGCAATCAACCAGTCGATCGGAATCGAGGTGCCGCCTCCGAGCGACGGCTCGGGCACACTGATCACGACGCTCAGCGCACTTACGCGCATCGCGCTGGACAACTACTTCGAACCTGACGCCAGGCACCGCCTGGTCGTTGTCTTGACAGACGGAGAGAGTGCGCCGTTCTTTGACGGAAGCATCGGCGCGCTGTTCCGAGGGCCTCCACCTGTGCACGCGATCTACGTGCAGTTCTGGCACCGCGGCGAGCGCGTGTATCAGCCGGACGGAAAGCCGGAGCCCCACTACCGGATCGACCCGGCCGCCGAGCGGACGATCAGGCGGCTTGCCGACGCATCCGGCGGAGTGGCAATCGACAACGAGAACGTCAAGGCTGCCGCCGACACAGCCCGTGAAATGCTCGGCAACGGCCCGAGGGTCGCCGACGTGCGCGAGCATCGCCGGGTCGACCTCGCTCCGTACCTGGCCTTCGGCGTCCTCGCCCCGCTCGGCTTCCTGCTCTATCGACGCAACGTCTAGCGACTTAGTCGCTCTGAGCCACTAAGGTCCCACCGGTGGCCGTGACGAAGACCCGAACGCCGCCGCTCTTCGAGCAGTTCTTTGCCGTCCGGCGGTTTGCAGGCGTCTTGTCCTTCACGGCCGACGGCGAGCACCTGCTCTTCGCCAACAACCTCTCGGGGCAGTTCAACCTCTGGCGTGTTCCGATCCACGGAGGCTGGCCCGACCAGCTGACCGCATTCGCGGACGAGACCGTGCGTGGCCTCGGCGTGGCGCGCGACGGCCGCATCCTGCTGTGTGCCGACCATGACGGCGACGAGTTTCACCAGCTTTACCTCATCGACCCGGATCGAGGCTGGCCCGAGCGACTGACCGACGCGCCGAAAGTTCAGCACTTCGTCGGCGGCGACGCGTGGGCTCCGGACGGAAGCAAGTTCGCATACGCCGCCAACGCCCGCAGGCCAAGCGACATGGAGATCTGGGTTCGCGAGGCCGGATCCCGCGAGTCTCGCGCGGTGTTCGGTGAGGGGAAATTCTCTTTCCCTGGCGCCTGGTCGCCGGACGGCTCGCAGTTGCTCTCGGTCGACTTTCGCAACAACAGCGATGTCTCGATCTTCCTCGTGGACGTGGAGACAGGGGCATCACGCGAGCTGACGCCGCACGACGATGAGGCGATCTTCCTTTCCGGACCCTGGGCTGCCGATGGATCCGGGTTCTTCCTCGTAACGGATCAGAGCAGCGAGTACCGCGGCCTGGCCTTCTACGACCTCGATGCGGATCGCTGGGATTGGATCGAGGAGCCGCAGCACGATGTGGAGGATCTGAAGGTCTCCGCGGACGGGCGCGTACTGGCGTGGCTCGTCAACGAAGACGGGTACGACCGGCTTCGAATCCGTGCGCTCGACCGCGTGGCCGATCTGCCGGGGCCGGAGCTTTCCGCCGGCTCGCGTCCACAGCTCACGGGTGCGCAGCCGCCGCTCGCGCTCTCGCCGGACGGATCGCACGCGGCGCTCATCGTGTCGAGCCCGAGGCGCCCGCCCGAGGCCTGGGTCGTGGAGACCCGCTCCGGCCGCGCCTGGCCGGTGACGGACAGCCGCATCGGCGGACTGCGCGAGGACGATCTCGTCGACGTCGAGCTGGTCAGCTACCCGAGCTTCGACGGTCGCGACATTCCAACGTGGCTCTACCGTCCGGAGGCCGCGGGCAAGGTGCCGGTCGTCCTATCCATCCACGGCGGCCCGGAAGCCCAGGAGAAGCCGGTCTACCAGCCCGTGTACCAGTACCTCCTCTCGCGTGGCATCGGCGTCCTCGCGACGAACATCCGTGGCTCGACGGGATACGGCAAGTCGTACCAGCGCCTCGTGCAGCGCGATTGGGGCGGAGGCGACATGCAGGACTGGGAGCACGCGGTCAAATGGCTGCGCGCGCAGGAGTGGGTGGATCCGGAGCGGATCGGCGTATTCGGCGGTTCCTACGGCGGGTTCGCCGTCCTCACGTGCGTGACGCGCCTGCCGCAGTACTGGGCGGCCGCGGTAGACATCTTCGGTCCGTCGAACCTGGTGACGTTCGCCAAGGCGGTGCCGCCGACGTGGAAGCGCTTCATCGCCCGCTTCGTCGGAGATCCGGACACGGAGGCGGACTTCCTCATGGAGCGTTCGCCGATCACGTACGTGGAGAACGTGCAGGCGCCGCTGCTCGTGATCCAGGGCGCGACCGATCCGCGAGTGGTCAAGGGCGAATCGGATCAGATGGTCGAGAAGCTGCAGTCGCTCGGCCGCGAGGTCGAGTACGTCGTCTTCGACGACGAAGGTCACGGCTTCACGAAGCGCACGAACGAGCTGAAGGCGTATCGCCTTGCAGCCGAGTGGCTCGAGCGTCACCTGACGGGGTCTGACCCCGGCCTGTCCGGACTACAGGAGCCGGCCGGCCTTCATGCCCGCGAAGACGGCTAAAACGCCGAGGCCGACACTCGAGACTGTGTAGAGCAAGGCGAGCGGGAGGCGCCCCTCCTCGACAAGATCGAGGGTCTCCTGGGCGAACGTCGAGAAGGTGGTGTAGCCGCCGAGGATCCCGACGGCAACGCCAAGCCGGAGCCACGCGGGCAGATGGTGGCGGTCTACGAGGGCGGCGATGACAACGCCGATGACCAGGCATCCGGTCGCATTGATCGTGAGTCAGACTCCAGCCTCGACGCTTTTAGCCAGCGCCTCGACCACGACCGGGTCGAAGTCGGTGCCGGCGCAACGGCGTAGCTCTGCGATCGCCTCTTCGACGGGCCGCGCCTTGCGGTACGAGCGGTCGGTGGTCATGGCGCTGAAGGCATCACACGCCCGCACGATGCGCGCGACGAGCGGAATCCCGTCCGCGACGAGGCCGTCCGGATACCCGGTGCCGTCCCAGTCCTCATGGCACGAGCGGACGATGCGTCCGACGTTCCCGAGGATCCCGCCGACCTGCGAGAGCAATCGCTCGCCTTCGACAGTATGCGTCTTCATGATCGCCCACTCATCGTCCGTGAGCTTGCCCGGCTTGTTGATGATCTCGGCCGAGATCTTGATCTTGCCGATGTCGTGGAGAAGAGCTGCGAACTCTGCGTCACGGCGCGCGCGCGCGTCGAGGCCGAGGCGATCTGCAACCTCGAGCACGAGCGAGACGACGTCGCGGCTGTGACTACCGGTGTACGCGTCGTCTGCGTCGACGACGTCTCCGAGGAGCATGGCCGTGCCGCGATACGCGTGACTGAGCTCGAGTGCGTGGTCGATGCGCACCTGCCGTTCCCGCGCGAAGTACGCGAGCAGTCCGATCAGCGGCAGCGTGAAGACGATCAGCGCCGGATGCGCGCTGCAGCCGAGCGCCGCGAGCAGCGCGATCGGCGTGAGGGCCGAGTCCACCGCCCAGATCCAGACCATGAAGCGCAGCAGGCTGAGCGGCGAGACGCCGAGGCCGAGCCGGTCGCGCAGCGCGGTGCTCCCGAAGTCGAACGCGAACTGCGCCGCCAGCGCCAGTGCGTAGACCGGCAGATGCCGGACCGTCGGCCCCGGTTGCCCGGCTGCGACGAGGACGAGCACCGGGCCGACCGCGTGCCAGGAGTTCACGAACCGCAGGACGCTGCGGTTCAGCGGAACCCGTCCGCGGGCGTACTCCGGCAGGCCGCCGAGCAGCAGCCCCGCGAGGACGCACAGCGGCACGTACTGCACCGGAAGCAACGCCAGCATCGGCACGAGTACGAGCTGGGTCGGGACCGCCGAGCCGGTTCCGATTTCGAAGTCGATGCGCGAGGCGAGCGCATACGAGACGACGAAGGCCAGAACCGTCACGACGCCGGTCACCCGGGCTGAGTCGACGAGTACAGCGAGCGCGACCGATACCGCGAGGAACGAGCCGGCGAGCAGAAGCGACGCGAGGCGGTCGCGATCGCCGAGCGGCATTGACGCCCGCTCGCGGGAGCGCTCGATCAGCGCGTCCGGCTCGACCTCCGGGCTGCGCAGCGCGAGGCCACCCTCGGGCACGGGGGGTCCAGTCGCGACCGATGCCGCCATGCTCCGCGGTATCGGCTCCCCCGGGGGATTCCTTGATCGGCGGCTAAATCACTCGGACGGGGGAGGAAGCGGTTCTCAGCGTGGGGAGAGTGGGATGTGCGGGAAGTAACTGCGGCGATTCAAGGAGTGAAATCTGTGGCAACGAGCTCTTTCGTTCGGCGCGTGAGAGCGGTGATCGTTCTCGGCGTCGTCGGCGGCGCAATCGCGATGGCAGTGGGCGCCGGGCCTGCTTCTGCGGGCCTCGGCCTTGCCTGTCCCTCGCCGACTTCGACGCCCTTCGTCGGCTGGAAGGACTACGCGAACTACGCGTTCTCGCCCGACGGAGGCTTTGAAGGAGGCGGCAGTGGTTGGACGTTCAGCGGTGGGGCGAAAGTCGTCTTCGGCAACGAATCCTTCTTCGTGCACAGCGCGGCCGACAGGCTCTCGCTGTCGTTGCCCGCCGGCGCGTCGGCCACGAGCCCGCCGATGTGCATCTCCTTGCTGTCGAGCAAGATGCGCTTCCTCTCCCGGGGGAACTACGTCTCAAGGGTCAAGGTGCAGATCATCTATCGGGGCCTGCTCTCCGAGGTGCTCGGCGTCTTCGACGGCGGCACCATCTCGCCGAGCGGGACCTGGAATGCATCACCCGAAATGAGCATGCTCGGCGGGGCACTGCCGTTGCTGACCGCATCCGTGTCCTTCCGCTTCACGGCGGTGGGTGCGGCGACGTCGGTCGACGACGTCTACCTCGACCCGATGAAGTCCTCCTAGGACGCGATTCAGCGAGTGAGCGTGATCTTCGTCAGCCCCGCAGGGCTGTCGACGTCCTCGCCGCGCAGGGTCGCCAGCCGGACTGCGGCTACCTGACCGGGGACGACCGTTAGCAGGGGACTCAGCCATTCCGGCACGTCCGGGACGAGCGGGAGAGCAGTGTCCGCGGACGCGAGGAAGTCGGGATCGTCGCTGATCGCCACAACGTCGGAGCCACGCGCGCGGACGCTCTCGACGGCGGCGCTCATGCTCGCCAGCGTCCGCCCTCTCGGCGCGATCACGATCGCAGGTCGACCTCGCTTTACGGCCGCGATTGGCCCGTGCAACAGATCGGCCGAGGAGAACGCCTCGAACTGTGCTCCTGACAGCTCGCGGATCTTGAGCGCGATCTCGAAGGCGGTGCCGTAGTTGACGCCGCGCGCGATCACGCTGCCGCCCTCTACCTCGCGGTAGCGGTCGAGCAACTCGGGTGCGGCCAGGGAGCGGTCGATCTGCTTGGAGATCTGGCCCGGCATCGCCTGCAAATCGCGTAGCCGTTCCACGTCGGCTGCTGCGGACAGGAGGGCCACGGCGCCGATGGAGTTGAGGTACGTCTTCGTCGCTGCAACAGCACGTTCCTCGCCGGCGTGGAGGGGAAGAATGTAGTCCGCTGTCTGCGCGAGCGGCGAACCAGGATCGTTCGTGATCGCGAGGGTCGGTCGTCCCTGGCGTTTTGCCTCGCTGAGCACGGCAACCACGTCGGGCGAGGCGCCCGACTGGGAGATGCCGATCGCCGCCGCCGCCCCGAGCGCCGGTGGCGCGTCGTACACGGTGTAGAGCGACGGGGTCGCGAACGAGACCGGCAACCGGTTGACCGTGCCAAAGAGGTACTGCAGGTAGCGAGCGACGTTGCTCGAGCTCCCACGCGAGACGATCAGCAGGTAGCGAACGTCGTCGAGCACGAGGCCGCGGGCGATCTCGCGCGCATGTGCCGATTCCGCCGCAAGGAGTCGCTCGAGCGCCGCGGGCTGTTCGCGTAGCTCGGCTTCAACCCACGACATCTGCCACCGCCGCGCGGATCACGCCTCGCGCTGCCGACAGTCGTGAGCGCGCGGCCTCCGCGTCGACGCCTGCCAGCAGGGACACGATCGCAACCTTGGGATCGCCCTCTGCGGCGGCGATTGCAGCGGCGACCTCGTCCTCGGGCGCCGCGGTCGCGAGTGCGACCGCACGCCGGGCTCGCGCCCGGAGCTTCTCGTTCGACGGCTGGACGTCCACCATCAGATTCCCGAACGTCTTGCCGAGCTGCACCATCGCAACCGTCGAGACAGTGTTGAGGACGAGCTTCTGCGCCGTCCCGGCCTTCATGCGCGTCGAGCCGGCGATCACCTCCGCCCCGACCTCGACTTCGATCCCCAGGTCCGTGCGGTCCACGAGCTCGGAGCCCGCGACGCAGGCCAGTCCGATCGTCAACGAGCCCGCGGACCTCGCGTGCTCGATCGACCCCAGGGTGTACGGAGTGGTGCCGCTCGCGCTCACTCCGAGGACGACGTCGTCCGGTCCGACCGTCAACGCGACCAAGTCGCGCCGTCCAGCCTCCCGGTCGTCCTCGGCCGCCTCGTCCTCGGTCGTCACGGCAACGATCTGATCCGTCGAGAACGTCGGCCCGCACTCAGCCGCATCCACTGCGGCCGCCCGACCCGACGAGCCGGCCCCGGCATACACGAGGCGCCCGCCACGGCGAAGTCGTTCCACGACCGCGTCGATCGCCGTCGTGATCGAGTCGGCCGCGTCGGCGACCGCGTCGGCAACGGTTCGGTCCTCGGCGTTGAAAAGGCTCACGAGCTCCCGTGTCGGCCGGAGGTCGAGGTCGCGCAGATCGATGCGCTGCCGCTCCGTCGTGGGGGCACTTCCGTTGAGAGCTCGCGTGACTGCCTCCCAGACGAGCGGCGAATCGGGAGTCGCCAGGTGAGTCATGTGCGCGCATGCCTCGAAGCCCCACGTCCAGACGTCGTCGATTCCGGCCGCGCGTGTCGCCTCGATCGCGGCCTCGAGATCCGGAATGTCGTCGCGAGTCAGACCGAAGCTCGGCACCCACAACTCAGCGCGAACGTCGTGCCGCGCCGCGGTCTCCGCCAGCAGGGTCGCAAAGCGTCCGACGAAAGAGCCCGCGGGCTCGTCGAAGTTCTTCCAGTACGGGTCGGTCGCGAAGACGTCGAGGCCCGGTAGTGCGGCGACGGCGTCCCAGTCCTTGATGCCGTGCGACCCCTCGGTCAGGGGCAACAAGCAGACGGTGTTCTTGCCGTCGCGAGCCGCAACATGGGCGGTCATCTCTCGCAGGAAGTCGACGAGTGAGGCTTCGCGGAACTCCTGCGTCGGGGTCCCACCCGCTAGCTCGCGGCAGACGTCGCAGCAGCAGGCCCAGCGATCCGGATCGTCGATTCCGACGTGCGCCGGCACCGTCCAGTGCGGCTCGTCCCAGAAGACGTAATCGGTTCCGCACTCGAGCGCCACGTCGGCCCACTCCTTGCAGAAGGCGCGATACGCAGGTTGGTTGAGGCAGCCGGTCGCGACCCGACGACCGTCGTCGAGGACCTGGCAGGCCTCCGGATGGAACGTCACCCACCGGCTTTCCGCCTCGCCGCCGAAGGTGCGTCCAACCCCCCACGGACACATTTGCACCTCGAGCCCGAGCTCGTGCGATGCAGCCACCAGCTCGGCCATCGTCCCGCGGTAGTACGCGAGGTCGTTCTCCGAGAACGTGTGCAAGACCGCGGTGTAACCACGCGCAGCGATCTCTTCCAGATCGCGTCGTGCGTGACGGGTAATGCGAACGCCGAAGTACGAGACGCCGGCCCGCGTCATGTCTCTTGGTCGACCACTGCCGCGGCGAGGACTGGCGTGACCGACGCCGGCCGATCGCGGCGTTGCGACAACTCGGCCACCAGCCGGTAGCGGTCGCCGCGGTAGAGCGAGCGCACGAACTCCACCGTTTCGCCGGCGGCTGTGCGGCTCGTCCGCTCGAACAGGAATGCGGGGGAGTGCAACGGCACGCCAAGCAACTCGGACTCCTCCTCGTTCGTGACGGTGGGCTCGATGGACTGCATGCCGCTCTCGATCACGACGCCGTAGCGTTGCTCGATGAGCTCGTAGAAGGATGCGTCCTCGAGCATCTCACGTGTGAGGCCCGGGACGAGCGCGGCGGGAACGTGGAGCGTCTCGAGCGCCATCGGCTCGCCGTCCGCCAGTCGCAGCCTGCGGATGAGCACAACCCGCGCGTCGGGCGAGACGTTCAAGGCTCGGCCGACGGCCGCGCCGGCATGGATCTCACGCAGCTCGATCGTCCGGCTCCCCGCGGTCATGCCCCGGCGGCGCATGTCTTCGCTGAACGAGGTCAGCGTCAGCTGCTGGGCGATCTTCGGTTCGCTCACGAAGGTGCCGCTGCCGTGGCGCCGCTCGAGGTAGCCGTCCCGGACGAGATCGTCGAGGGCGGCCCGAAGGGTGAGCCGCGAGACGCCGAGCTCCGAGCTGAGCCGCCGCTCGGACGGAATGGCCTCGCCGACCTGCAGCCGGTCGATCAGCTCGAGCACGCGCTGCCTGGTCAAGACCTGTTTGCTCACCGTGCTCTTATGCAAGCACAGCAATCGGCTTATGGTCAAGACCACTCTCGTGCAATCAGCGGAGAATTCACCCGCTTGACACACCGATTGGTCTATGCCAATCTCCCCGCTGGTGGTTGGTGGTCTAAACCAATCGGTGGGCCGGGGTGGCCCGCCGGAGCTCCGGGAGGCGACATGAAAGCTCGATACCTCGTGGCGGCGATCTTCGCCGTCGCACTCGCCGTCGCAGCCACCACTGCGAGCGGCGGGACGAAGCGAGCTCAGGCCGACAAGCTCGTGGTCTGGCTCCAGGACGACGCGAAGAACGGTTGGCCGGATGCCGTCGCAGCGGCAAACAAGGCGTTCCAGGCCAAGCATCCCGGCGTCGACGTCGACGTCCAGTATCAGCAGTGGACGACGCATCTGACGAAACTGGATGCGGCGATCGCCGGGAACAACGCTCCCGACGTCGTCGAGATGGGAAACAGCGAGACGACGAAGTACATGGCCGCAGGAGCCTTCGCCCAGGTGCAGGCGAAGAGCTTTCCGAACTCCAAGAACTGGCTGAGCGGTCTGAAGGACTCGTGCACCTGGGGCGGCAAGCTCGTCTGCGTTCCGTACTACACGGGTGCGCGTGCCGTCATCTACCGCAGGGACTACTACAAGGCCGCCGGCGTCAAGGGAACACCGACTACGTTGGACAAGTTCGTCGCCGACGGGAAGAAGCTGATGAAGAAGTACGGCAAGGACCGGAACTTCTCGGCGTTCTACTTCCCGGGCAAGAACTGGTACGCATCGATGGCGTTCGTCTACGACTACGGCGGGCAGATCGCCGTCAAGAAGGGCGGGAAGTGGAAGGGCACGCTCAACTCTCCGCAGGCGATCCGGGCGCTGACGAAGCTGAAGAGCGTCGTGCGGGCGCTCTCACGGGCTCCCCTGACGGTGGATGAGGCACATCCGTATCCGAGCATCCCGTTCGGAAAGGGAAGCGTGGCTGCCTTCCTCGGGAACGGCTGGGAGTGGCCGTACACGCTCGACCCGAAGGTGGGGAATCCGAACCTGGCGCCGGTGATGGCCGCGTATCCGATGCCGAGCCACATCAAGGGCCGCTACATGCCGACGTTCCTGGGCGGCTCCGATCTGGCTGTCCCCGTGACGAGTGGCAAGAAGAGCCTTGCGGTCGACTGGATCGCTGCGTTCACGAGCTCGGCGAACATGCGCTCGATCGCCAAGGCCGGCAACATCCCGAATGCGACGAACCTTGTCGGCTTCACGAAGGGGAATCCCAAGGTCGAGCCGTTCGCCAAGGCGGCGAAGTACAGCTGGTTCATCCCGAAGTCGCCGAACTGGGCGAACGTGGAGAATGCCAA
>JBKOWS010000151.1:0-3968 GCA_046724565.1 Actinomycetota bacterium
CCTGAGGCTCATGCCCGGCGCGACCGCGAACTCCTTGTTCCTCTGACACGCTTCTAGCGACGGAGGTCCCGCAGGTGACTCTTCAGCCGACTGCAGATGCACGCGCAAAGACACGCACGGCGGCGATCGACTACAACCGCACCACGCCATCGGCCACCAGCATGCGGACATCGACCTCGTTGTACGGCTCGGGGACGTACAAGGCGAACCAGGGGCTCCCGCTCTGCGAGAAAGATCTGACCTCGATCCAGCTCCTCCGAGAGCTCGGCGCCGAGGCTTGAAGCGGAGCAAGTTTCGGCGGCGCCCGCGGTCTTCTCTGAACGAGCCTGGCGCGCTCTGACTGTGGTGGCCGGCCACCGCCGGCACGAGCAGCGCCGGGCTCTGTGTCGGTGGAAATGAGTTCGGCGCCGTTCTCGCGCGCCCACTGCTCCACGGCTTGCAGAAGGCCACCGATTCCCTGACCGCGATACCGGCCTTGAACAGCGAGGTAGTCCGGCTACGCGCGCCGTCTTCTACGTCACGCTGTGGTTGAACAGCTGCGTCTGCCATCGGCTCGTGAAGTTGCGCGTAGGCATCGCCAACCGCCTCGCCTGCCGCCCCCGCAACTAGCCCTATGGAGTGGTCGGCAAGGGGCCATGATGGTCAGAGCGGCGGGCCGTTCACGTCAAGCCTCTAGAGGCTTGATTCGAACTCAAGATCCGATATGCCCGGCAACACCGCCTTCGTGAAAGATGCCCAGGACGTTTCCAGCCGGATCACGAAAGGTTGCGAACGCCTCGCCTTCTCCCTGCGGAGTAAGCGGGGTCACGATCTCGCCGCCTGCCTCCATGATCTTCTCCACGGCTCTCTGGACGTCCTCGACGTTCATGTAGATCAGTAGGCCCGGCTGCAACGACGGCGGACGGTCGGTGAGCCATGCGCCGCTCACCTCGCCAGCCGCGTCGTCGAAGGCGATGTGACCCCGATCGCGCTCCTCAGTTCGGTTTGGTCATTCTCTAGTACGAGACGACTGCCGCGCCAGCGCTCCTCGCGGAGGCTCGATCAGACGAGCTACTACGAGAAGCTTGGTGTGCAACGGCGGGGTGGGGCAGCGAGCAGCGGATCGGTCACAGGCACACTTCATGCCCGTGCTCGCCGCACCGCCAACCCCCTTGATCTGCCTGGATCCGGGCCACGGCACCATCCCGGCGGTCGGCCGGCAAACCGAGCCGATCGGCCCCGGTTCGTCCGTGCGCAAGATCAAGGACGGCGGCGGAGCGCCGGGCGAGGCACCCGTCGCGCTGGCAATTGCGTTGAAGACACGGGCCTTACTGAAGCGCGACGGCTATCGCGTGACGATGACGCGTACCGGTCCGATGTACGCCGGCGGGAACATCGCGCGGGCGCGTTT
This sequence comes from Actinomycetota bacterium, assembly GCA_046724565.1. GTDB lineage: Bacteria > Actinomycetota > Thermoleophilia > Gaiellales > Gaiellaceae > 3-1-20CM-4-69-9. The sequence goes on from JBKOWS010000151.1 coordinate 1,391, forward strand.
CTGCAACGTCCGTCACGCGGCGCTAATGGTTCGCATCCACGCAGACGGCGCGCAGGATGGTTCGCTGCACGGCGTGAAGACGTTGTTCCCGGCATTGCACCGGGGGTGGACGGACGACATCTATACGCAGAGCCTCCGCGCGGCCCGAAAGGTGCAGACAGCTGTCGTGCGGCAAACGGGCGCAGTCAACCTCGGGCTCGTACCACGCTCCGATCTCACCGGCTTCAACTGGGCCGACGTTCCGGCAATCCTCATCGAGACCGGCTTCATGACGAATCCCGCCGAGTCGGGCCTCCTACGGACGAACGCGTATCAGCTGAAGGTCGCGCGCGGCATCGCCGCCGGGAGTGAGGCCTTTGCGGGACAGCCTTAGGCGCAGTCCCCGCAGGCGCCGGTGAGCACGACCTCGTGCTCCTCGACCGAGTAGCCGAGCCCGCCGGCGATCCGGTCGATCGTGCGCTCGAGCCTCGGATCCCTGAACGCCTCCACCTTGCCGCAGTCCCGACAGACGAGGTGATGGTGATGATCGCCGTCGGCGGGCGCGGGTTCGAAGCGTGAGATTCCGTCGCCGGCATCGACGCGTTTCACCAACCTGAGGTCGACGAGCGCCTCCAGCGCTCGGTACACCGACGCGATGCCCACAGGCCGCCGCGCGAGCCGCAGGTCGTCGAAGATCTCCTGAGCGCTGAGGCAGCAGTTCTGCCGGCCGAGCAGCTCCACTACGGCACTGCGAGCACCGCCGCGCCGGTAGCCCGCGGCATCGAGCGCCTGCAGTGCGTCCTTCGTCCAGGCAGTCCTCTTCTTGGGCACGGCACCAGTGTATCCTCAAGCGAATGATTACGAGAATCGTTCTCATTATTGTGACGGCTTGCCTGCTCGCCGGTTGTGGCGGAGCGGCCGGCAGCGGGAAGCGGACCGTCGTCGCCGCCTTCTACCCCCTCGCTTTCGCCGCAGAGCGCGTCGGCGGCCCGAGCGTTCACGTCGAGAACCTGACCCCGCCGGGTGCGGAGCCGCACGACCTCGAGCTGACGCCAAAGGCTGTCGGTCGAATCGAGAGCGCCAACGTCGTCCTCTACCTCGGCCATGGCTTCCAGCCCGCGGTCAGCAAGGCAGTCGCACAGGCAAAGGGCGAGCGCATCGACATCCTGTCCGGCTTACCTCTGCACAACAGCAGCGAGGAGGGCCTGTCGGCCGATCCTCACGTCTGGCTCGACCCCTTGCTGTTTACCCGGGTCGTTCGCAGGATCGGCACCGCTCTCCACCGCCCCGTCGGCCTGCTGGTCGCGCAGCTGAAGCAGCTCGACCGCGAATACCGAGCCGGCCTTCGGCACTGCAGGCGGAAGGAGATCGTGACGAGTCATGCCGCCTTCGGGTACCTGGCGCAGCGGTACGGCCTCACGCAGGTTCCGATCACCGGCCTCGCGCCGGAATCGGAGCCGTCGCCGCAACAGCTCGCCCGTGTCGTGGACGTCGTCCGGCGCACCCACGCGACGACGGTGCTCTTCGAGACACTCGTCTCGCCGCGACTCGCGGACACGGTGGCGCGCGAGGTCGGTGCCAGGACCGCCGTGCTCGACCCGATCGAAGGCTTGACGTCTTCAGAACAGGCGCACGGCGACAACTACCTGACCGTGATGCGGAGCAATCTCGTCGCGCTGCGAAAGGCTCTGACATGCCATTAGCACTGCGGTTCGAGGACGTGTCCTTTGCCTACGGGGCCGGGCCGGCCGTGCTTCGAGGCGTCGATCTGGAAGTCGAGCGCGGCGAGTTCGTCGCGATCGCCGGGCCGAACGGCGGCGGCAAGACCACGCTCGTCCGCCTGGCCGTCGGGCTCGCCGAACCGACCACGGGACGTGTCGAGGTGCTCACCCGGAGGATCGGATACCTCCCGCAGCGAGCGCAGGCCGGCATCGACGCCCCGCTCACCGTCCGCGAACTCGTCACTGCGGGCCGCGCCGCGCACACGCGCCTCTTCGGCCCACTGGTTGCCCGCGACCGCGAGGCCGTACACGAGGCGATCGAGCGGGTCGGCCTGGCACCTCAGTCCGATCGCCGGCTGGCGACCCTCTCCGGCGGGCAACAGCAGCGTGCCTTCATCGCCAAGGCGCTCGCCGCGGACCCGGAGCTGCTCGTCCTCGACGAGCCGACGACCGGCGTCGACGTCGAGGCGCAGGACGCGATCGCGGTGCTGCTGCAGCACCTGCGTGACGAGCTCGGCATGACCGTCCTGTACGTCTCGCACGAGTTCGGGGCCGTCGAGCGGTTCGTCGAGCGACTCGTCCTCGTCCGGGGGGGAATCGTGTTCGACGGGCCCCCTTCGGCCTTGCCCAATGTCTGGCACGACCCCTCGCACGTCCATGCTTGACCTCGAGTTCATGCGGCTCGCGTTCGGCGCGGGCATCGTCGTCGGAATCCTCGCACCTGCCGTCGGCTTCTTCCTCGTGCAGCGCCGGCTGAGCCTGGTCGGAGACGGGATCGGCCACGTCGCGTTCGCGGGCGTTGCGCTCGGCTACCTGCTCGACCTCCCACTCGTCTTGACCGCCCTGGCCGTGTCAGTTGTGGGCGGTCTCTCGATCGA
>JBKOWS010000015.1:0-25564 GCA_046724565.1 Actinomycetota bacterium
TCGTTGATGCCGGCGACGAGTGCGGCCTGCCGCAGCGAGATTCCCTTCTGCTCCGAGAGCGCCCAGACCCGATCGAACGCGTCGGCAAGCTTCTCCGCGAGCCGGGCACGGATCTCGTCGCGCGTCCAGAACAGCCGTCCCAGATCCTGCACCCATTCGAAGTACGAGACCGTCACGCCGCCGGCGTTCGTGAGGACGTCGGGCAGGACCAGGATGCCGCGATCGGACAAAACGGCATCCCCCTCGATCGTCGTCGGACCGTTCGCACCTTCGACGACGAGCTTCGCGTCGATCCGGTGTGCATTGTCACCCGTGATCTGACCTTCGAGAGCCGCGAGCACGAGGATGTCGCACGGCAACTCCAGGAGCTCGGAGTTCGTCACGTGCTGAGCGTCGGGATAGTCCTCGAGCGTTCCGTGCGCGGCGACCCACGCGCGAACCGCGCCGAGATCGAGCCCCGTCTCCGAGAAGATACCGCCGGAGATGTCGGAAACACCCAAGACGGTTGCGCCCTTGGAGGCCAGCTCCCGCGCCGCGATGCCACCGACGTTTCCGAAACCCTGGATGACGCAACGCCGGTCGGCGAAATGCCACCCCAGACGCTGGCAGGCGCGCTCGACCACCATCACCACTCCGGCGCCCGTCGCCTCGTGACGGAACAATGACCCTCCGAGCGCAACGGGCTTGCCCGTGACGATCTCCGGCACTGCGTAGCCGACCTGCATCGAATACGTGTCCATGATCCAGGCCATCGTCTGCTCGTTGGTCGCCATGTCCGGCGCAGGGATGTCCTCCTGCGGGCCGATCACGCCCATCAGCTCGCTCGTGTACCGCCGTGTCAGCCGCTGCAGCTCTCCCGGCGAAAGCTCGCGAGGGTTGCAGCGGACTCCGCCCTTGGCGCCGCCGTACGGGAGCCGGAGCAGTGAGCATTTCCACGTCATCCAGACGGCGAGCGCCGCGCATTCGCCGAGGCTGACGTGCGGGTCGTAGCGAATCCCACCCTTCGTCGGCCCGAGCACGCTCGAGTGCTGCACGCGATACGCGGGGAACACCTCGACGTGGCCCTCGTCGCGCCGGACCGGGACGGCGACCATCACGGATCGCTCGGGATACCGAAGGCGCTCCGCGATCGACTCGTTGACGTCGGCGTAGGGAATCGCCTGCTCGAATTGCCCCAGCGCCGTCCGAAAGAGCGGCGTGTCCCATTCGAGGCGACCCTCGTCGGCCACCAACTCTTCGACGTCACTCACGCTCGGAGTCTAGGCCTGGGGCCAGGCAGGGACGCGGGTATCCTGACGCGCTGCCGGGGTGGCGAAACTGGTGATACGCGCCCGACTTAAAATCGGGTGTCCCCTACGGGGGCGTGCGGGTTCGAGTCCCGCCCCCGGCATCGATAGCCCGGGCGTCACGGAAGCTTCGAAGGTTCAACCAAAACGGAGCCGCGGGCAAAGCCCACGTCTCCTCTTGGCGCGCATCGCAAGCGCCGCGCTCGGGGGCGTGCCGGTTCGAGTCCCGCCCCCGGCATCGATAGCCCGGGCGTCACGGAAGCTTCGAAGGTTCAACCAAAACGAAGCCGCGGGCAAAGCCCACGTCTCCTCTTGGCGCGCATCGCAAGCGACGCGCTTGGAGGCGTGCCGGTTCGAGTCCCGCCCCCCGGCACTCCTTACTCGCCGGGCTGGAACTTGTAGCTCGACGGGATCTCGGCCGGCGGCTTTCCGACGACGATCGCGATCTCCTGGTGGGGCTTGAAAACGAGGTTCTGCGGGTTGCCTGTCTGGAGCTTGCCGTTCAGGTACCACTTCAGGCCTTTGTAGGCTCCGATCTGACGCCCGTTGAGGAAGACGGCCCACTCGGCGAAGAACTGGCCGAGTGTGAAGTCGCGGGCCTTCTGGGCTTCGATGTGGATGACGCCGCGAGCATCGTGCGTGTGCAGCTCGGTCAGATAGTTGGCGCCGACGTTGATCCCGACAAAGGCGGGCAGAGTGACGCGCTTGCCGTTCACGAAGATGTCGAGGTGCGAGTGGAAGTGCATGACGAGCCCGTTGTGGCCTCCCATCGTCGTCAGGTCGAGCGGGGCGAGCCGGTCAGCCAAATGGAGGTATTCGGGCGGCCACGGGGCCTTCGTCTTGCGAATCCCGGGAAGGGCGTTGTAGCTGGCGGCCGTCTTCGGAGTATCGGTGCCGCTGCTGCTGCCGCCGCCGGTTGCGAGAACGATCCCGACGATCCCCGCGGCCACGAGCGCCGCGGCGGCCGCGCCGGCACCCGCGTACACCCATGGTGAGCGGCCCGGAGCCGAAGCAGCCGACGACGGCTTCTTCCGCGTGTCGCGACGCTGCGGGACCTGCACCTTTTTGGGCGGCGGCGGTGTGCGTACCTTCTTGGCCACGGCGGGCAAGAGTACCCGCCGCGGCGGCGCGAGGCGGAAGTTCGCAACGTGCGCATTTTTTCCGCGAGACGCTCTCTTGACGAACGGCGATAGAGAGACTTATGCTCGTCGAGCCAAAGCCGATGAACCCTCGGGTTCGCCGGCTTTGGCGTTTTTTGTGCCTCTGTTCCTTCTTGCCGCGGTCCGGAGCGTGCCGGATACTGCCTGGGTCCAACCCAGTGGAGGTCGTTCAGATGGGATTTCTCGACAGGCTGCTCGGCCGGGACAAGAAGGCCGCCGGCGACGTGATGGGTGACGCCTCGATGCGGCACGAGGGGGCGGCGCAGGAGCGGGAGGCTGCTGCCGACGAACGAGCGGAGCAACACGAAGAGATGGCGCAGGAGCAGCCGAACCAGGCTGCGGAAACGCACGCCGAACAGGAGAACACCTAGGCATCCGCGGGGCGGCCGGTTTCGGCCGCCCCGCGCGCCCTCCGTCCGATCGCCCCACTAGCGTCCGTCAGTTCATGACAGGCGTACTCAGCATCCTGCTCGTTGGAGCGCTTCTCGCCGGCGGCCTCGCCTGGGTTACCCGGGTGCTGCGCGAGCTTCGCTCGGACTGGAGCTCTCAGTTGTCCGAGCGGAACGCGGAGGTCGACCGGCATCTCCTCGGAGTCACCGAGACGATGGACCGGCGGCTCGCCCAGCTCGACAGTAAGGTCGACCGCCGGCTCGAGAGTGCCTCGCAGACGACGAACAAGATCCATGAGCGTCTCGGCAAGGTCGACGAAGCCACGACGCAGATGCTCGAGCGGGCCAAAGATCTCGCGCGGCTCGAGCAGGCGCTGCGGCCGCCGAAGGCCCGCGGGGGCTTCGGCGAGCTCCTGCTCGAGAACCTGCTCCGCGACCGGCTCCCTCCCTCCGCATACGACATGCAGTTCACGTTCGACTCGGGCGAGCGGGTCGACGCGATCGTGCGCGCAGACCGAACGATCCCGGTTGACTCGAAATTTCCGCTCGACAACTACCTCCGGCTGGTGGAGGCGCAGACCGACGACGAGCGCCAGCTGGCTGAGCGTCAGTTTGCACGCGACGTGAAGCAGCACATCGACGCAATCGCGAGCAAGTACATCCGGCCCGACGAGGGTACGTACGACTTTGCCTTCATGTACATCCCGGTGGAGGCCGTGTACTACGAGCTCGCGTGCGGGAAGACCGGCGTGCTGCTCTCCTACGCGCACGAACGGCGCGTGTTCCCCGTTTCCCCCACGACGTTCACGGCCTATCTCCAGGTGATCGCTCTTGGACTACGCGGAATGCAGATCGAGGAGCACGCCCACGAAGTGATGGCCTACGTGGCAGAGCTCCAACGCGACTTCGAACGGTTTGCAGACGACTTCGACAAGGTCGGCACCCACCTCGGACATGCGCAGTCGAAGTACCACGAGGCGGGCAAGCGGCTCGACAGGTTCGAGACGAAGCTCGAGCGCGCGGTCGAGGAGCAAGGAGAGCTCGAGGGCGAGACCGTGCTCGAGCTGCCTGGCGTTTCCGCTGACGCGGCCTAGTCTCGGTCCTCCTCGATCGTCCGTATTTCGAGCCAGGGACCGCTCTGCTCAGCTACGAATGAGTCCGTGCGGCTCGGATAACCGGAGGAGTCCACGACGAAGCGCAGACGTCGACCCCAGCGCCGTACCGCGACGTCGACCGTGTCTCCGCCCAGGTCTCGGACGCGGGCGACGCCGTTGTGTTCGTTGGCGAGCTCCTCCACCGCCCTCAACTGGGCCGACGTCCGGGGGGCCCAGCCGCTCAGCCTCGAGGGCTCGTGCCAGTCACCCGCCGTCTCCGGGGTACGTCTGAGCCGCGACACCGGATCGGTTTGGCGCTGGTGGGCGAGCGTGCCTACAGCCATGACAGCCATCCCAACGAAGAAGAGCATGAAGGCCGCACCAGGTAAACGACCCGCGGCCACTCCGACCAGCACCAACATGTTGAAACCGAATCCCGCATAGCTCAGGGTCGCCCATCGACTTGTGGCGCCGTGCAGCTCCCGCTCGATGAGCGAAGTCGTCCCGTCATCGTGAACGAGATGCCGGTGCAAGCAGCCATCCCGTACCGTTACTACCTCGAGGCCGCCGTCGGGGCGATCGCGCCAGACCGCGTATCCACACTCCTCCGCGAGTCGCGCGGGAGCGGTAGCTGCGGCGGCGTTCCGATTCGTCGGCAAGCAGTACTTCTTCGCCATCGCAGACCTGAGCTAAATGCGAACGAGGCAGGCCGCAACCCTCGGGCGGGGTAGTCGAGCGAGTCGAGGCTAGAAACGGAGCAGGGCGCCGATTCCCTCAACAGGCGCGAGGTCCTCGTGATACCGGATGGCCCACACCGCGCCGCCGTGCGCCAGGGTCTGGTGCACGGCCAGATCGAGGCCCGCGTCGACTTCCTCCATCCGCGTTCCGTCGAGCGGACAGCTGCCGTCCGAGACAGCCGCACGTCCGCACGCCGGACAGCGCCACGCTGGATGGTCTGTCCCTTCCTGGAACAGCAGCAGCTCAACGCGGGCGTCCGACGCGGCCTCGAGCGTCTGCTCCCAACCCGCGGCTGCGCGCCCGTGGCGTCCTGCTTCCTCTCGCCAGCGTTCGATCGTCTCCGCCTCGTCCTTTGCCTCGGCACGTTCGAGGATCGGAGTGACGGCCTTCAGCAGCTCGGCCGGCCCGGCCTGCGCCTGCGCCGGCGTCCAACCCACGAGTGCCTCGCGCGCCTCGGCGGACAACTCGTCGGTGAACTCCGAGCGCATGTCCTCCGAGCAGACGAGCACTACGCGGGGGGACTGCAGACGCCGCCGGCTGCGGTCCAGCTCCTCGGCCACGCCCTTCAAGTGCTCCTGGACGAGCTTCTCGATGTGGCGGCGATACCGCGCCTGCGACCAGCCGCCCTGATCGTGCTGCCCGGGCTGTTCGTCATAGTGCTGGACGAGCTCCTCCAGCCGTCCGGCAGAGAGCCGGTACAGGTGGCCTTGCTCCCGGCCGACGACCGCGACGATCGTTCCGTCCGCCCGGCCAACGAGTGGCACGAGCGGCGTCAGCTCGAAGTCCCGGCCGACCTTCACCTTGTCGGGGACCGGTTCAGGAAGGGGAAGCGTGCGCCAGAAGTTGTCCAGGCCCGCAGCGAAGACCGCGAGCCCGCGCGAGCCGTCCCGTTCGAAGTCGTCGTCGAACCAACGACCGATCTGCTCCCAGTCGGCCTTCAAGGAGCCGCGCTGCTCGTGCGTGAGGTCCTTGCGATCCGATTTGGCCGCGGCCGTGAGGAGGGAGTTCATCCGCGCCTGCGCATCGCTGGCAGTGGGCACGTCCGACGGATCGAGGTTCAGGTAGAGGCTGGTCGCGCATCCGTTCTCCGCGCGGAAGCTCGCGAGCTCCCGCAGCAGAGACCAGGTCACCATGCCAGCCATCGCCCGCCCCTACGTACCATCAGCGCGACGATTGTATGCATGAGAAGGGTGTGTTCACGCTCGGACACGGCGTCCGTCCGGCGCTCGAGCTGACGACGACGCTGCGTGAGGCCGGAGTGCAGACCCTGGTCGACGTGCGCCGGTTTCCGGGCTCGCGGCGTAACCCCCAGTTCAACCAGGGACCGCTTCGAGAGTCGGTGGAGGCCGCCGGGATCGAGTACCGGCATGCTGTCGAGCTCGGCGGCCGGCGCAGCGCGGAGCAGGGCGAAGACCGGTTCGGCTGCATCCGAGTCCCCGCGTTCCGGAGCTACGCCGCGCGCATGGGCACCGACGAGTTTCAGGAGGCCCTCGCCCGAGAGCTCGCCCGGCCCCTGCCCTGTTTCATGTGCGCGGAGACCCCGTGGCAGAAGTGCCACCGCCGGCTGATCGCCGAGCTCCTGACGGCGCAGGGCCTGGCCGTCACCCACCTGCTCGGCCCAGGACGGGGGGAGCCGCACCGGCTCTACGATGAGTCCGAGATCCGTGCCGGGAAGCTCTACCTCTGCGGCCAGCTCGTGGCCTGAGGAAGCTCCAGCCGGGTCAAAACGTTTAATTAGGTGAGGGATTAAAGGGGTAAAGAACTGGAGGACTATGACTGACAACGGTGTTCGCGAGCTGATCATTATCGGGGGCGGGCCGGCCGGATACACGGCCGCCCTTTACGCTGCGCGCGCGAACCTGAGACCGCTCGTGATCGAAGGCTTCAACTGGGGCGGCCAGCTGATGATCACGAGCGACGTGGAGAACTATCCCGGATACCCGCAGGGGATCCTCGGTCCCGAGATGATGCAGGAGTTCCGCCGCCAGGCCGAGCGGTTCGGGACCGATTTCGTCACCGACGACGTGACCAGGGTCGACTTCTCGGAGCGCCCTTATCGCGTGTCGGTCGGCGACGACGAGTACCAAGCCGAGAGCGTGATCGTGGCGACCGGCGCTACGGCGCGCCAGCTAGGTCTGGAATCCGAGCGCAAGTTGCAGGGCCGCGGCGTCTCGTACTGCGCGACCTGTGACGCCGCCTTCTTCCCGGACAAGCACGTCGTCGTAGTCGGCGGCGGCGACTCGGCTATGGAAGAGGCGTCCTTCCTCGCCCGCTTCGCAGCCAAGGTGACCATCGTCCATCGGCGCGACGAGTTCCGCGCCTCGCAGATCATGATCGACCGCGCCCGTGCGAACGCGAAGATCGAGTGGGTCACGAACGCGGTCGTCGAGGAGGTCCTCGGCGGGGACCGCGTGACCGGCGTCCTGCTGCGCGACGTCAACACCGACGAGAGCTGGGAGCTCGAGGCTGACGGTCTGTTCGCAGCGATCGGCCACGACCCGAACACTGCGCTCTTCGCCGACTGGCTCGATCACGACGAGGCCGGGTACCTGATCACGAAGCCGGGCTCCACCGAGACCAACCTCCCGGGAGTCTTCGCTGTTGGCGACGTGCAGGACCACGTCTATCGCCAGGCGGTCACCGCCGCCGGGTCGGGTTGTATGGGTGCACTCGACGCGGAGCGATACCTCGCCGCGCTCGAAGGACATCTCATGACGGCCGAGGCCGCGCCGAGGCTCTAGCCGACTGCAGGACTAGCGTCACGCGTTATGGCTGAGTGGATCGACCTGATCGATCCGTCACCGGACGAGCTGCGTGCGAAGCTGCCGCTCGAAGTGCACGAGTCGGCGCTGGAGCTCTTGCTCGCGCCGGCACGTCACTCCGACGAGCCGCGACCAACGCTGCAGGCCCACGGCGATTACATCTTCGGCGTGTTCCTTGTCGCGATCGCGGTGCCCGATGAGGATCGCGTCTTCTACCAGGAAATCGACGCGGTTGTGACACACGAGGTGCTCCTCACCGTGAGCAAGACGCCGCCCGGAGAGCACCCCTACGACCCGCGGCCGGTGCGCGAATCCTGTCGCCCCGACGACGAGGCGGGGATGATGCTCTACCGACTGGTCGACGACATCGCGGAGCATTACCTCGACCTCGTCGACGCGCTGGACGGCGAGATCGACGAGCTCGAGGACGGCGTCGAGACCGCCTCGACGACGGAAACCCGCGAGCGGCTCAGCGAGTTGCGGCACGACCTGCTCCACATTCGGCGGACTCTCGCCCCGACCCGCGACGCTGTCCGCCGGATCGTGGACAACGTGGTCGAGGTGGAGACCGGGCAAGAGGTCTTCCCGCACGACGTCGAGGTGGCCTTCAACAGCGCCTACGACAAGCTACTGCGAGCCTTCGACGGGCTCGAGCTCTCGCGCGACCTGATCGCCAGCGTGCGTGACTACCTCCAGGCGAAGATCGCGAACGACCAGAACGAGGTAGTGAAGAAGCTCACCGTCATCGCTTCCGTCCTCCTCGTCCCCACTTTCATCGTCGGCCTCTACGGGCAGAACTTCAGGCACCACTTCCCGGAGCTGGCCTGGCGCTTCGGGTATGCCTGGTCATGGGGACTGATCATCCTCTCGACGGTGCTGCAGCTCTGGTATTACCGACGCAAGAAGTGGATCTAGCACTACCTTGATGGGATGCCGTACTTCATCTGCCCGAACTGCAAGCAGCGCTCCATAGACCACGACGGTCTGCAGGAGATCGACAACGTTCCAGTCGCCTGCGAGCGCTGCGGCTTCGGGTTCCTGTTCGAGCTGATGGACGACTACTATCCCGCCCCGAACACCGGCTTCATCGTCTGCGATCAGGAGGGTCGAGTCCTTGGCGTCGGCCGCGGCGTCTTCGAGCTCTGCGGCTACCGGGAGCAGGAGCTGCTCGGATCGAACGTCGTCGAGCGTCTCGGCCTGAACGGCTGGAACGGCGACCAGAGCCCGGCAGCGCTCGCGCTCGAATGGGGTGTTCGCCGGCTCGGGGAGCGTCTCCAGCTGCGAACGCGCGCCGGCCAGCAGAAGGCCGTCACCGCCGACTTCTTCCCCGCCTACGACGACGACGGCGGCCTGCTCGTCGCCATCACACCGCGCGGCTGACGTAGACGTCGGTCACGTAGGGGAAGTCGACCACTCCGCCCAGCCTTGCCGCCACTTCGCGTAGCCGCGCGTCGAGCTCGGCGCGCGCCGCGGCCGAAGCCGCGGCGACGAAGCTGACCGAGCCGATCCGCGCCGCGAGACTGTCGGCGTCGAGCTGCTGGACCCAAGGGAAGTGAGCCTCATCCGGGGTCGTGAAGAGTGGACTCTCGCGGAGTGCGTCGGCCCAGTGCTCGGGACCTGGCCGGCCGGGTGGGACGAACGGGGAGATCAGGTCGCTGATCTCCTGCTGAATCGGCCTATCGTGATCGCGTGAGTTCCAGAGCAGGGCCAGGCCTCCGCCGCGCCGAAGAACCCGGCGCAACTCGAGCAGCGCCTCGTGGTGGCGAAACCAGTGAAAAGCCTGCCCGGCCGCGACGCAGTCGACACCGTGGTCAGGTAGCGGAATGTCCTCCGCGGCACCGCGCAGCGCTTCGACTTCGGGCAGCGCCCGCTCGAGCTCGGCGCGCATTGCATCCCCAGGCTCGACCGCGATCACTCGTGCACCCGTGACGAGGAGGGCACGGGTCAGCTTCCCGGTGCCGGCACCGAGATCGACGATCGTGCTGTCGCTGTCGAGGCCCAACCTCGAGGCGACCCAGGCGACGGCCTCCTGCGGATACTCGGGGCGGGACCGCTCGTAGAGGTCGGCGACGAGCTCGAAGCTGCGCGAGTCGGGATGCTGGAGCTCGTTCACACGCGGCTCGAGGGACACAGATCGTTGATGACGCACTCGTCGCAGCGCGGTATGCGGGCATGACAAACGCGCCGCCCGTGCCAGATCAAGAGGTGCGGAAAACGTCCCCAGTCTTCGCGGGGGACGATCTTCATCAGGTCACGCTCGATCTTGACGGGGTCTTCTTCCTTCGTCAGGCCGAGTCGCTGGGAGAGGCGGCGAACATGCGTGTCGACCACGATGCCCTGCGGCTCTCCGAGTTCGGCGGCGACGACATTCGCGGTCTTCCGCGCCACGCCCGGAAGACGCACGAGGTCTTCCAGCCGCCGAGGCACCTTTCCGTCGAACTCCTGCAGCAGCATCGCCATCGTCCCGCGTAGCGCCTTCGCCTTCTGTCGGTAGAAGCCGGTCGCGAAGATGTCCCGCTCCAGCTCCTCGGGCGGCACAGCGAGGTAGTCCTCCGGGCGCCGGTACTTGGCGAAGAGCTTCTCCGTCACGCGGTTCACGTTCACGTCGGTTGTCTGAGCGGAGAGCATCACGGAAACGAGAAGCTCGAGGTCGGAGCGGTACTTCAGCGCGATGGTCGCATCGGGATAGGCGGCGGTAAGCCGGTCGATGATCTCGCGAATGCGCGCGCGCTTCGGACCGACGCGTTTGCGCGCCTCTTTGACGAAGCTGCGCGGCACCAAGGCTAGACGGTAGCGAGTGCCCGCTCGGCGTAGCCGTCAGCGTTCCGCAGCTTCGGGCCCGCGCAGACGACGTCGAGTGCGGGACAACCCGCGCAGATGTACTCGTCCGGCTTCGGCCGGAAGTCTCCCGCGTTGATGCGAGCAATCGCCGCGCCGAGCTCCCCCTCGAGCTCATCGACCTGTTCGAGCCGGAACGTCGTCGAGACAACTGCGTCGGGCAGTTCGAGAAAGTGGTAGACGACCTCGACCTCGTGCGCACCGGCACGGAAGCAGGCGAGCGCGTAGACGAGCCGCTGGAGGTGGTAGTCGCTCTCGACGATCTCCTCCGGCGACCCTTCTTCGAGGGAATTCGTCTTGTAGTCGACGACCAGTGCGCGGTTGCCGTCGAGCTGCAGCACGTCGAGCCGGCCGTGCAGCAGAACACCGTCGTGCAAGAACGCGAACGGTCGCTCGGGTCGAGCCCCGCGCAAACCGGCGACGCGTCGCGCGAGCTCCGACTCGCAGTACGAGCGTACGAACGCGCCGATGCGCTCGAGCTCGTCGTCGCTCACGCTCGGATACCAGCCGCGGACGCGCTCGGCGAAATCGTCCGGAGGCAACGGGGCCTGCAGGTTGACGACCTCCAGAAGCCGGTGGACGGCGTCGCCGATCTCGGTCGCGGCCAGGCCCGTTGTGCCCGGGACGGCGCGGCGCTCGTCCGTCGGACGCATGCCGGCGACCCGTTCGGCGTAGTAGCGGTACGAGCAGCGCTCGAACAGGGCCAGCGCGCTGAACGACAGCCGGCGCACCTGATGCAGCGGCGGAGCCGGAACCTCCGGCAGCGGTGGCAGCGGCGGCACGAGCGCGGGCAGCGCACCGTCGCTTGCATCCTCGAAGAGCACGAGCTGTCCTTCCCCGGAAACGACCTCGACCTCGCCAGCGGGCTCCTCGACGTAGCGGTCGACGCGGAGGATGACGCGCGCGCCTTCTCGCTCGAGCTCGACCGGCTCGCGACCGGCCCGTTCGATCTCCCCACTGGCGTCGAGCCGGCCGAGCACCCAGCCGATCGGGGTGGCTTCGTCCGCGGTCCGGCTCGGGTCGATCGACCCGGAGATGATCAGGCGGTCGATCGCGCGTGTCATCGCCACGTAGTAGAGGCGCAGGCGTTCCGCGCGCTCCTCTGCCTTTCGCGCTTCCTGGACGGCGTCGAACTCGAACGCCCCACGGGGTTTGCTCGTGATCGGATCCGCAACGCGGAAGCCGAAACGCCCGTCGGAGAGCGCCAGGATCTCGTACGGCGCGGGGGGCGCCTTGTCGCGGCCAGCATCCGCCACGACCACGACCTTGAACTCGAGCCCCTTCGCGGCGTGGATCGTCAGCAAGCGAACGGAGTCGCCTCCCTCCTCCTCCGCGACGGCCTCGAGCTCGCGCGCGCCGACCGCCTCCTGGTCGCGCACGAAGGTGACAAACCCCTCGATGTCCGGCCCACGGAGCTCTTCGTACGACCGGGCAAGACGGGCAAGCTTGCGGAGGTTTGCGTACCTTCGCCTGCCGTCCCAGCGAGCCAGGACCGCGAGGTCGTAGTCGTGCTCGGCGAGGATGCGTTCGCACAGTCTTTCCAGCGAGAGGCGTGCGAGCGCGGCAGTCAGCCGGTCATAGCGCTGCCGGAACGCGCGCAGCAGCTGGACGTCGCCTTGCGGCAACGTGTCCGGAAGATCGCGCTCGAGCGCGACGAAAAGCGGACGCTTCGGCGCGGCGCGGCGTAACAGCGCAAGCGCGTCGTTCGAGACGCCGACGAACGGAGACGCAAGTACGCTCACCAGTGCCTCGTCGTCGTAACGGTTGCGCAGCAGTCGGAGGTACGCGATCAGGTCGACCACCTGTTGCTGGCCGAAGTAGCCCCGCCCGGCCCCGCGATAGGTGGGCACCCCCAGTTGTCGCAGCTCGTCCTCGTACCACTCGGCGTCCGTCCCGGCAGCGAACACCAGAACGATCTCGCCGGGTGCGGCATCACCGGTGTCGATCAGGTCACGAATCCGACGTGCAATCGCGCGTGCCTCGCCACGGCGCCAGTGCAAGTCGGTACCAGAGTAGGTGGACTTGTCGGTGACGAGTAGCTCCACCGGCGGCCCGAAGACCGGATCCGGAAAGTCGCCTGACGCCGTCAGTGGCTGAAACTCGTCGCCGAAGTCGTTGCCGAACAGGTGGTTGACGACGGCGAGCACCTCTGGGCGCGAGCGGTAGTTCATCGTCAGCGGCAGTACTCCGTCTCCCGCCGTTTGACGGCGCTCGCGGAAGACCTGCACGTCCGCGTGCCGAAAGCCGTAGATCGACTGGAACTCATCGCCGACGAAGAAGCCCTCATAGTCTCCCCGCAAGCCGGCGATCAGGTCGATCAGCTCGCACTGCAGACGGTTCGTGTCCTGGAACTCGTCGACCATGATCGAGAGGAACCGCAACTGTTCCCGCTCGCGGATGGCGTCGTCGTCGCGCAGAAGATCACGGGCGCGTAGCTGCAGATCTTCGAAGTCGAGCGCGGATTCCCGGTCCTTCGCCTCCCGGTACGCCGCCGCGAAACCGGTGAGGAGCTCCTGCAGCAGATCGCGGTCAGCCGCCGCGAGCTCGTCGAGCGCGGCCTGCTCGACCCCTTTCCGGGCCTCTTCGTAGCTGGCGGCGCGTTCGCCTCGAAGCCGAAGGTCGCCGAGATCGAAGAGCCGGTCCGCCGCGCTGTCCTGCTCCAGGTGGGCAATCGTGCGACGCGCGGTCTCGCGCTGCGCCTCAGCCGAGCGCTCGTCTTCGGCGAGGCAGCGAGCGGCCTCCCGAAGCTCATCGACCCGGGCGGTGACGCTCGGCCGCTCGCCGAGCTCGAGCACGAGCTCGCGACCGGCCGATCGAAGCGTCTCGTAGACGCCGGTGAGCATCCGGCGCAGCCCGTCGGCGCCGTAGATCGCGAGCAATCGCAGGCGCGCAGGGTCGTCGTTCGTGCAGAACGCTGCCAGTGCCTCGGCGAACGCCTCGCCGCGCAAAACCCGCCCCTGGCTCTCGTCGAGGACGCGGAACCGCGGATCGACGCCGGCGGCGAACGGATGCGAGCGCAGAAGACGATGGCAGAACCCGTGGATGGTCGAGATCCACGCACCGTCGAGTGCTCGCGCGAGATCGGGTCGTCCGCGCTCGACAAGCCCGGCCCGGGTTCGGGCGCGCAGTTCACCGGCCGCCTTCTCGGTATACGTGATGACGAGGATCGACTCGACGTCGATTCCCTCGTCGCAGACTGCCCGCGCGAAGCGCTCCACGAGCACCTTCGTCTTGCCTGTTCCTGCGCCGGCGGAGACGAAGACGAGGCCGCGCGCGTCGACGGCGCGCTGCTGTTCGGCGTTGAGGATCACGCGCGTTTGACTCGACACATTGGCGCCAGCTCGCACCACGTCGGGCAATCCCCTCCCTTCGGATCGTGAGTCACGTCGCCGTCGTGGATGCGGTTGACGATGGCGACCGCAAGCTCGCGTGCGCCTTCGACGCGCTGCCAGAACTGCTCCTCGCCGAGGTAATCGTTCTTCGCGAAGCCCGGCAGTCCGTCTTCGCGCGCCTCTTCGCGGAGCAGACCCCGCGCCTTCCGTTCGCCCGACAAAGGTCGGTAGAGACCGCCCAGGGGCTCGATTCCGATCAGGTCGCGGAGAACGAGCATGTAGAGCGGGATCTGCAGTCTCTTCTCGGTCTCGATCTGCTGCGCGGAGTGCGCGTGCTTGCCGGCCTTGTAGTCCTGGACGATCCCCCGCGCGCTGAAGGGATCGACGTCGATGCGATCGATCTTTCCCGAGAGCCTCAGCCCCGGATCCAGCGTCAGGCCTCGCTGGAGCTCTGGCGCGGAGCGTTCCGAACCGAAGAGCACTTCGAAGCGACGTGGCAGGAACTGGAGCTCCGCCTCACCCTCCTCGCGCACGAAGGCCTCGAGGTCGCGCCACAGGCCGTGCCTAAGCTCCCGTTCCTGGAGGTCGGTGAGCTCGATCCTCACGCCCTGGACCGCGTCGTCGAGGCACCGCCGCAGGAAGACGAGGGCTTCCTCGATCCGCTCAGCTTCGACTCGATCCGCTCCGAGCTCCTTCGGCAGACCCGAGAAGAAACGGAAGAGGACCTGATGCGCGATCGAGCCGCGGAGCCGTGCGTCGACTTTCGCGTCGATGCTCTTCGGATCGATCAGACGCTCGAGGAACCAGATCGACGAGCAGTCCGCGAAGCGTTCGAGCTCGGTGACCCCGAACGTCGTTCGCGCGCGCAGCTGCTCAAGCACCTGCGGATGCCTGATCCGGGTCCGGCGCTCGAAGGCGCGAAGCGCACGCGCCAGCCGGCGATCCCAGCCGTTCGCCGCGGCGATTGCCTCGGCGGTGGGCGCATCGTCGGCGGCGCGCAGGGCGACGGAACGTAGCCGCTCGCGCTCCGTCGGCGCCTCTTCGAGAGTCCAGGCGAGATTCGAAAGCGGTCGCCGGCGCGTCCACCGCGCAACGTCGTCGTTCGGGAAGAGCGACTGAACTTCGTCCCAGAACGGGCTCGCCTCACGCGGGCTCCCTTCGTCCGTGGCAGCCTCGCGAACCAGGTAGACGCGCCGCGTCGCGCGAGTGCACGCCGTGTAGAAGAGATAGCGGTCGCGCGCGACCTGGTCGGGTCTGGCCAGGCGAGCGCCTGAGCGCCCGTCGAGATCGCGGCGCGCGTCGTCGGCGAGGAACGGAGACTCGTGGCCCCGGCGCGGCAGGCTTCCCTCCTCCAGGCCGAGCAGGAAGACGAAGTCGAACCGTCGCGTGCGCGCGCGAAGGAGGTCGACGACGGCCACTCGTCCGGCCTCGCGCGTGGAGGAACGACGAACCTCTCCACGCTCGATGGCCGCGACGATCTCCTCAGGGGCGAGCGTCCCGTCCAGCTCCGTCCACCCACGCAATTCCCCGAGGAGGCGCATGACGGCGTCGTGCGCGCGGATGTCCTGTCGCGACACCTCGCCCGCGGGCGGTTTCTCCAGCCCGTAGGCGGCGCGCAGCATCGAGGTGGCGAGCCCGGCGACCGCCTCGAGCGGCGTTGCTGCCGAGCGCAAGGCCTCGAGCACCGGCAGCGGCTGGCCGTCACGCAGGCGGATCGTCTCCTCCTCGACGCGGTCGGACGACTCGACCGCGCGCCCGCGCAGCCGGCCCTCGAGGAAGTCGACGTTCTGCCGCGTGAGGCCCGAGTAAGGCGAGCGCAGGAACGAGTAGAGGTCGGCTCGGTCGCCACCCAGCCACGCGAAGCGAAGCAGGCTCAGCAGTGCCTGGCCGTATGGGATCTTGTCGAGTCGCGCGTACGTCTCGAGCGCGTACGGAACGCCAAGCGTGCCGAAGGCCGTTTCGAGCGGCGCCTGCCAGCGCTCGAGCGACGGACACACGACTCCGATCTCCTCGGGGGCGACTCCGGAGCGCAGCAGTGCAAGAAGCTCTTCGCCGACCAGCTCGAGTGCTCCACGCTTGCCGGCGCTCTCGAAAAAGCGAAGCGCTCCGTCGATGGGCGGCGGCGCAGCCGCCTCTCCGCGAAGCGGACCATTGACCGTGCCGAACAGGGCACGCTCGAGATGCGCAAGCGCCGGCTCGGCGACATGATCGAACGCGGGCGGCAACTCCTCGATCCGGCCGTCAGCGAGCGACGCGAGGTCCTCGATGGTTCGCGTCAGCGACGTGAAGACTGTCCGCCCGGCCTCGTACGGGATCGAGACGGTGACCTCGCTCCGTCCTGCGAGCGCTTGCAGAAGCGCCCACTCCGCCCCCGTCAGGTCCTCGAAGCCGTAGGCAAAGACCGGTTCGCCGTGCCAGGCGTCGAGCTCGTTCGCGACCCGCTCGGCAGCGTGCCGGCGCAGGAGATCCGCATCCCAGAGCTCGAGGCGGTCGAGCTCCGCGCGATACCCCGCGTACAGGGAGGCTAGCTCGCCGTCGAGGTCGCCCGGGTCGAGCAGTCCGGATTCGAGCTCACCGAGCGTCGAGAGCAGAGCGTCCGCGAAGCCGCCGAACCGGGCGGAACGTCCGAGACCGTTCAGCGACCGTCCTGCCAGTGCACGCCGGACGATCAAGGCACGTTGGGCGTCGCTGGCAACGCGGCGGGTGTCTTGCACGCCCCGCGCGATTCGCTTGAAGAGGTCGTCGAAGGTGCCGATCCAGCCGGCCAGCAATGCGGGTTGCAGCGCGAGGAGCTCGCGTTCGCGTTCCTCAACGTCCGACCGGTTCGGCACGATCAGGTACGGCTCCTGCGGGAGCACGTCGAGGTATCGGCGTAGCAGGAGGGCGACCTTCCCGGCGTTGGCCGGGCCGGTGATGAGGTTCAGACCCAACCGACGGATGGTACTCGGGGCCTCAGACGGCTCAATTCCGTCACGCCAGGTGACGGTGACCGCCCTCCTGGCTACGCAGCCTGGTTCTTCGGCCTGCGGCCTCGACGTGCAACAGCCTGACCGGGCATCTTCGCCGCACAGGCGTCGCAGAGATCAGCCTGCTTGGAACCGCGGCGCGCATCGGTGAAATTGATCCGCATCACTGCGCCCTTGACTTCGTCGACTTCCTTACCGCAATTGTCGCAGACCAGTCTCGTTACCCGTGCCACCCAATTCCTCCTCCAATAGGCATTTCTTGCGCCTAAGTTTACCCAAAAGGGAGGAGAATCTATGCGGCCACCGGGCTTGCTTAATTCCCCAAGAGCGAAGCAAGCTCAAAAGGGCTTGTTCTTATTGTCGAGGCCGGAAACTCGAATTTGATCGAGTGGCCGCTTACGCGAACGTGCTTCTTTCGCAGCGTCGTGATTCCGAACGTTCTGGATTTTCTGGCGTAGCGTTCCGTGCCGACGCGAAACCAGCCGGAATTGATCAACCGAGTTGCGATCGCGGACACGCGCTCGCGGGTCGAGCACTTCGGTTGTCCATGTACCGGGCCATCGCTGCACGCAAGTCCGGTAGACGCTGCGCGAAGCGAATCAGCCGGTCGAACTTCGCCTGCTCCTGCCGCGCGCGGAACGCCGCGTAGTACATCCAGCCGCCCCTCCGAGCCATAGTCCCCCGCTAGTGTCCGGCTCCGTGGACGCCAAAACGATCGTGGTCCTCGAAGGGGACGAAACCGGGCAGGAACTCATGGAGGAATCGCTTCGCGTCCTCGCTCCGGAGGTTACGGGCCTCGACCTCTCCTTCCCGCGCTTCGACCTCTCGCTCGAGTCGCGCCGAGCCACGGACAACGGCGTCGTCTACGACGCCGCGGCGGCCATCCGCGAGCACGGGCTCGGGCTGAAGGCCGCGACGATCACGCCGGAGGGCCGCCAGGACATCGGCTCGCCAAACCGGATCCTCCGAGAGGAGATCGGCGGTCGTGTCATCGTGCGCACCGGCCGCCGCATTCCGGGCGTCGTCCCGTTCGGTGGCGTGCACGCACCCATCTCCATCGTACGCATGGCGGTCGGCGACGCGTACGGTGCCAAGGAGTGGCGGGAAGGCGCGGGCGACGACGAGGTCGCCTATCGCACTGAGCGGATCGAACGCCGCATCTGCCGAGCAGTGGCGGAATTTTCGTTCCGCCAGGCCGAACTGGCCGGCGCCAAGGTCTTCGGCGGACCGAAGTACACGGTCAGCCCGACGTATGAAGGGATGCTCAAGGAGGAGATGGATGCAGCTGCAGAGCGGCACCCCGAGGTCCCGTACGAGCCGCAGCTGATCGACGCGACGTTCGCGTTGCTGATCGCCTCTGCCGGAGATCCGCTCGTGATTCCGGCGCTCAACCGTGACGGCGACATCCTCAGCGACCTGGTCCTCCCGCTCTTCGGCTCGATCGCTGGGTCCGAGTCGCTGCTGGTCGCTTTCGAGGACGACTACGAGCCGCGCGCGCTCATGGCGGAAGCGGCACACGGCACGGCCCCTTCGCTCCGAGGCAAGAACGTCGCCAACCCGATGGCGATGATCCTCGCGGGCGCCGCCCTTCTGTCCCATGGCGACGAGGACGCGCAACAGGTCGGGCGCGCGATTCGTGAATCCGCACTCGAGGCTGTCTCACAGGGAATTCGCACCGCCGACCTCGGCGGCCACGCCGGGACGACCGAGTTCACCGACGAGGTGATCCGCCGGACGCGCTCGAAGCTCGAGGTCTGGGCGACGCTCTAACGCCAGATCCCCGTGATCGGCGTCGCTCCCGCCGATCGTCCGAGGAGCGGCAGACCCCAGGCCTGCTCGATCGTGCGCAGCAGACCGTAATGGCCGGTGACGCGCGTAAAGCGTGATCTCGGTCGGACCGCGGTCCCGAGCGCTATGGCGACGGTATGGCCTCCCCCTCGGATGCTGGTGGTGCCCTCGTCGAAGACGACGAAGACGACCGTGTTGGGAAGCGTGAGTAGCGGAGGTGAATTCCGTCGCAGCCAGGTGTCGCCGACCCGGACCGAGCAATCGTGCATCGAGTGGCACAGATCCGGAACGACGAACGAGAAGCTCGGCAGGGTTCCCGTGCGCAGGTCGGACACCAGCCTGCTCAACGGCACGATCTGGTCGCGCCGGGTGGGATCGGCGGCCACGTCAGGGAAGTAAGCGAAGGGATTGTGCTTCTTGGCGTAACGTCCGCTGGAGGCGCCAAGGTAGCCCGACGACGGCAGACCCTCGGCATAGGTCTTCCACGTGCGGCCCGACGCCTCGATCGTGTCCGCGAGGCTCTTCCCCGAGGCAACGCAGCTCGTGCAGTCGTTCGTGATGCCCTGTGTCGAGCCGGACACCAGCGCCAGATAGTTCGGGAGGCTCGGATGCGTGACGCCGTAGTACTGCGTCAGGTTCGCATAGCGTCGCGCGTAGGCGTTGAAGGTCGGAGCGGCCCGGTTTCGGACGATGCTCGTCGTCTCCTTGTTCTCGAACACGATCACCACGACGTGGTCGAAGGCGGGCACCCGAGCCGCAGAGGTCGCAGCAGCACACACCAGCACGGCGAACAGGAGCGACAGGGCGACGGCGGCCTTCACGTCTCCTCCGCGAGACGCCGGCGCCAGAGGTGCAGCGCCGCGATCGCGAGCACGACGACGACGCCGACGCCAATGCCGCCGTAGACGCCGTAGCGCGCGATGGTGTCCGCCGCCGCGCGTCCGAGGTAGTACGCGATCAGGCCGACCCCGACCGCCCAGGCGATGCCTCCGGCCGCATTCCAGAACAGGAACTTCCACCACTCCATCCGGGTAATCCCCGCCATCCACGCACCGGTCACACGAACGCCGCCGAAAAAGCGCGCCAGGAACACCGCCTTGCCGCCGTGTTTCTCGAAGAAGCGTTCGGCCGGCGGCATCACGCGCTCGGCGATGCGCTGCGTCCAGCCGTAGCGGTAGATGAGCCGGCGACCCACCTCGCGTCCCAGCCAGTAACCGATGTTGTCTCCGATGATCGCAGCGGCCGCTGCGACGGCGATCACCCCGGCGATCGGCAGATGGCCCTCGGCGGCGTAGACGCCTGCGGCGATCAACGCAGTCTCGCCCGGAAGCCACAGGCCCGCGGACTCCAGACAGACGATTCCGAAGAGGAAGAAGAGGCCGTAGTGCGCGATGAAGTGCGTCACCGTCGGCCAGGGTACGTAAGATCGCGCCGTGCGAATCGGGGTTCCTCGGGAGCTCGAGCCGGGCGAGCGCCGAGTGGCACTCGTCCCTGAGGCCGTCTCCAAGCTGAAAGCAAGCGGATTCGCCGTCGCGGTGGAACGTGGCGCCGGCGTTGAGGCCTCGTTCGCGGACGATGCGTTCCTTGAGGCAGGCGCCGAGGTCGTCGACGAGGTCTGGGATGCGGACGGCGTCGTCAAGGTCCGCAAGCCGAACGCCGACGAGCTGCTGCGCTTGCGCGAGGGCCTGCTGCTGATCGGGTTTCTCGAACCGCTGACCGACCCCGGCGGAATCGAGCGGCTCACGCAACGGGGAGTGAACGCGTTTGCGATGGAGTCGATCCCGCGCATTACGCGCGCGCAGCCGATGGATGCGCTCTCGTCGCAGGCGACCGTCTCCGGCTACAAGGCGGCGCTGATCGCGGCCGAGCGCCTGCCGCGCTTCTTTCCGATGCTCATGACTGCGGCCGGAACTGTTGCGCCCGCGAAGGTGCTGGTGCTCGGCGCCGGTGTCGCAGGCCTGCAGGCGATCGCAACATCGCGGCGGCTCGGCGCGGTGGTCGCAGGGTTCGACGTCCGACCGGTCGTGAAGGAGCAGGTGGAGAGTCTCGGCGCGACGTTCCTCGAGCTGG
Source organism: Actinomycetota bacterium (assembly GCA_046724565.1). Taxonomy (GTDB): domain Bacteria; phylum Actinomycetota; class Thermoleophilia; order Gaiellales; family Gaiellaceae; genus 3-1-20CM-4-69-9. The sequence goes on from JBKOWS010000015.1 coordinate 20,424, forward strand.
GAGTGCGTGCGAAGGAGACGGCGGGCGGCTATGCCCAGGAGCTCACGGCGGAGGAGCAGCAGCGTCAGCAGGACGAGCTCGCGGATCGGATTCCGGACTACGACGTCGTGATCACGACCGCGCTCGTCCCGGGCCGGCCGGCGCCGAAGCTCATTCCTGCCGGGGCAGTCGAGCGCATGCGGCCAGGCTCGGTGATCGTCGATCTCGCAGCCGAAGCAGGCGGGAACTCAGACGTCACGGAGCCGGGCGAGGTCATCGAGCGTAGCGGCGTCACCGTCATCGGCCCGCTCAACCTCGCGTCCTCGATGCCGCTCCATGCGAGCCAGCTGTACGCGCGCAACGTCAGCGCGCTACTCCAACACCTGGCCCCGAATGGCAAGCTCACGCTCGATTGGGAGGACGAGATCACGGCGGGCGCGTGTGTCACTCGCGAGACGGCGGCCGTGGCATGAGTCACGGCCTGCTGCTCACCTTCGAGATCACGATCCTCGTGCTGGCGATCTTCCTCGGCTTCGAGGTGATCTCCAAGGTGCCGACGCTCCTGCACACGCCCTTGATGTCCGGCACGAACGCGATCCACGGGATCGTCATCGTCGGCGCAATGCTCGTCGCGGGGCTCGGCCACAAGGACACACTCACGACGATCATCGGCCTGATCGCGGTCGTGCTCGCGTCAGCGAATGTGGTCGGCGGCTTCGTTGTCACCGACCGGATGCTGGAGATGTTCAAGAAGCGGGAGCGCCCTCCCAAAGACGATTAAGCGTGAGCCGCGAAGTCACGAATCTTCTCTATCTGGTCACGATCGTGACCTTCATCCTGGCCTTGAAATTCCTGTCGAACCCCGCCAGGGCGCGGCGCGGGAACCAGATCGGCGCGGCCGGGATGCTGGTCGCGATCGTGGTGACGTTCCTCCAGGACGCGGTCATGAGCTACTGGGAGATCGGGGTCGGGATGGTCATCGGCGGCGCGTTCGGAGCCGTCGCCGCCCGCAAGGTGCGGATGACTGCGATGCCTCAGATGGTGGCGCTCTTCAACGGCGTCGGCGGCGGCGCGGCGGCGCTGATCTCGCTGGCCGAGTTCCACAACCATGCCCCCGACCCGGGAACGCTCAAATGGGACATCAGCACGTCGATCATGCTGTCGGCGATCATCGGCAGCATCTCGTTCGCGGGCTCGATGGTCGCCTTCGCGAAGTTGCAGGAGCTGATCAGCGGGCGGCCGATCGTCTTCCCGCTGCAACAAGTCGTGAACGGTGCGCTTTTCGCCGCCGTCCTCGCCGCCGGCATAGCGATCGCTGCCGGTGCGGAGCGGCAGTGGCTGATCTGGGCGCTGATCGGGGGCGCCGCGCTGTTCGGCGTGCTGTTCGTCCTGCCGATCGGCGGCGCCGACATGCCCGTCGTCATCTCGCTGCTGAACGCCTTCACCGGACTGGCTGCGGCGGCTACCGGATTCGAACTCGAGAACAACGTGCTGATCGTGAGCGGGATGCTCGTGGGCGCGTCAGGAACGCTGCTCACGATCAAGATGGGGCAGGCGATGAACCGATCGGTTGCGAACGTGCTCTTCGGCGCGTTCGGCCAGCTCGCACCGGCGGCCGGGGGAGTCGCGGCTGCCGACACCGACGGGCAGGTGCGCTCCGCAGGCGCGGACGACGTCGCCGTCATGCTTGCCTACGCGCACAAGGTCGTCTTCGTGCCTGGGTATGGAATGGCGGTCGCCCAGGCGCAGCACGACGTGCACGCACTCGCAGATCTGCTCGAGTCGCGCGGCGTCGAGGTCTCGTACGCGATTCACCCGGTGGCCGGCCGAATGCCGGGACACATGAACGTCTTGCTCGCTGAGGCCAACGTCCCCTATCCCCAGCTCAAGGAGATGGACGAAGCCAATACCGAGTTTCCGCGCACGGATGTCGCACTCGTCATCGGCGCGAACGACGTCGTCAACCCGGACGCCCGCAACAATTCAGGCAGCCCCATCTACGGGATGCCGATCCTGAATGTCGACGAGGCACAGCAGGTCGTCGTCCTCAAGCGCAGCATGAATCCCGGCTTCGCCGGAATCGAGAATCCGCTGTTCTTGAACCCGAAGACGGTGATGCTCTTCGGCGACGCCAAAGATTCGATCGACAAGCTCACCGCCGCCGTCAAACAGCTCTGAAATTACGATCCACGTGGTGATCGCAAAGGTTCTCTTCTGGTCGTCGCTTGGCGCGCTCGCATGGACGCAGGCCGGCTATCCGCTGTTCGCCGCGGCGCTGGCTCGCGTGCGTTCCCGGCCGGTGGGCAGGCGTGACTCGACGCCGTCCGTCAGCCTGATCGTCGCCGCCCACGACGAGGAGAACGTGATCGAGCAGCGGCTCGAAAACCTGCTTGCGCTGGACTACCCGCCCGAGCAGCTCGAAATCGTCGTCGCCTCCGACGCCTCCGGCGACCGGACGGACGAGCTCGTCCAGGCTGTCGCCGCGCGCGAACCGCGCGTCCGGCTGCTGCGGTGCGAACGGGGGGGCAAGGTCGCCGCGCAGAACCAGGCGGTGCGCGAGACAGCCGGCGACATTCTCGCCTTCTCGGATGCGAACGCGGCGTGGCAGCCCGATGCCCTGCGGAAGCTCGTCCGGAACCACGCGGATCCAGATGTCGCTTACGTCTGCGGCAGCAGCGTGTACGAAGCCGCCGACGGCACGAACCGCGAGGGCACGTACTGGCGCTTCGAGGGCTGGCTGCGCCGGAACGAGTCCGCACTCGGCTCGATCACCGGCGGGATCGGCGCGATCTACACGGTGCGACGCTCGGACTACGTCGACGTCGATCCGCGTTTCGGGCACGACCTAGCGTTGCCGTATCTGATGGTGCAGCGCGGACGTCGTGCGATCTTCGACCCGGAGGCGCTCGCGTCGGAGAAGCCGTCGCGCGACATAGAAGATGAGTACCGGCGCAAGGTCCGGATGTTCGAGCACTGCTGGCTCATCGTCCTGCGCGGCCGGATGCTGCGCAGGCTCGGCCCGACCTACTTCCTCGAGATCGTGTCGCACCGGCACCTGCGTTACGCGAGTGGGCTGCTCCATCTCGTCCTCCTCGGCTCGTCGATCGCACTCGTCGGCGAAGGGCTCCTGTACCAGATCGCGCTCGGCGCCCAGTTGTTGCTGCTGCTGGGCGCAGTGCTCGGCGTCGGGCTCGCTCGCTACTACGTGCTCGTCACGTGGGCGACTGTCGTTTCCCTCGTGCGCTATCTCCGGTTCGGCGTGCCCGCCGTCTGGGCGAAGGCCGAAGGGACGAGATGAACCGAGCGCTCGACGCGGCTGCCGCCGGGCTCGGCCTCGCGGTGACGAGCCCGGTGCTTGCCGCCGCCGCGGTCGCGATCAAGGTCGACGGCGGCGGGCCTGTGTTCTACCGGCAGCGACGCGTCGGTCTCAACGGCGAGGAGTTCGAGCTCTTGAAGCTGAGGACGATGGAGATCGGTGCCGAGAAGAAGGGCGCCGGCTTCGCCGTCAACGAAGGCGACCCGCGCATCACGCGCGTCGGCCGTGTGCTCCGGCGACTGTCCCTCGACGAGTTGCCGCAGCTCTGGAACGTTCTCCGAGGCGACATGAGTCTCGTCGGCCCGCGCCCCACGCTGGCCTACCAGGTCGAGCGGTACACGCCGCGTCAACGGCGACGCCTGGAGGTGAAGCCCGGCCTCACCGGTTGGGCGCAGATTCACGGCCGCGCGCGACTTCCCTGGGAGGAACGGATCGAGCTGGACGTCTGGTACGTCGAGCACCGCTCGCCCTGGCTCGACCTGAAGATCCTCGTGCGCACTCCACGCGCGCTTTTCGCCGGCACGTACAAGGGCGAAAGCGGAGGCTGGTCGGTCTGATTCCCTTCCTCAACGGCTCGCAGGTGCGTAAAGCCGTGTCGCCCGCCCAGGCCGTGGACGCAGTTCGCGACGCGTTCATCGCGTATGCGCGCGGCGAGTGGACGATGCCGCCGAAGGTGTACGTGCCCGCGTATCCGGCGGGCGACTTCCGGGCGATGCCTGCGCTGGGCGCAGGGCACGCGTTGCTGAAGTGGGTGACGTCGTTCCCCGGGAATCCGGCCCAGGGACTGCCGACAGTGACCGGGCTCGTGCTGCTGTCGGACGCGTCGAACGGCATCCCGGTGGCGGTGTTGGACGCGGGCGCGGTCACGGCGCTGCGTACCGGCGCTGCGGCGGTGCTGGCGGCGGAGACCCTCGGCCGGACCGATGCCGAGACTGCCGCAGTCATCGGCGCGGGCGTGAACGGCGAGGCGGTTGCTCGGACGTTCATCGCGCGCGGCCGGAACGTCCAGGTCTGGGACGCCGATACCGACCGCGCGAGATCCGTTGCGGAGGAGATCGGAGCCGAGGTTGCCCAGAGCCGTGACGCAGCGCTCGGCGCGGACCTGGTGGTGACGGTGACTCCCGGCCGCGAGATCGTGCTCGAGGAGGGCTCACTCCAGCCGGGCCAGCACGCGAGCCTGATGGGCGCAGACGGCCCGGGCAAGGCGGAGATCGCCGTGGAGGAACTGGTACGCATGCGTGTGTTCTGCGAGGACTGGGAGCACGCGGGACCGTCCGGAATACTCGACCCGAATGCCCGCGTCCGGCTCTATGCGGACGACTGGGAACAAGCCAGCCACAACGGCGACCTAGCGAACGCGGTCGGGGCCAGTGCAATCACCCAGGGCGACGTGACCGAACTTGGGGCGGTCCTCGCGGGCCAAGCGCCGGGCCGGCAGTCGAAGGACGACATCACGATCTTCGACTCGACGGGCCTTGCCATCCAGGACCTCGCCATCGCCCTCGCGGCGATGGAGCGCGCGGACAAGCTGGATCTGCCCACCATCGATCTCTAACTTTGAACTGCCTCGTGCCCGTCGCGACCAGCCGCGGGATAATGGGTTGGGATGGCGGAGGAGTCGACGCTCGACCCTTCTGGGTCAGGCCGCGAGGCTGGGCGTGAGCAGCCTCTGATGCTCGCGTCGGAGAGCGAGACTGAGGAAGTGCGGGTCCCTGGGTGGCAGAGGCGGCACCCTCTTTTCGGTGAAGACCGACGGCAGCAACCCCATCCAACTGAGTCCTCCTGGGGTCTCGATCATCGATCTTCCTTTCGCCGACGCAGTGGGGGCCGACTGGTCGCCCGATGG
>JBKOWS010000109.1:0-7127 GCA_046724565.1 Actinomycetota bacterium
TCGAGAGCGACGTCGAGCTATTCGGACGCGGCCACGCAGCAATTCGCGGAGACGGTGAAGTCGTCGCGGGAGGCCGCCGCCACGCGTCTCTCGCGGGAGCTCGACCGCGCCGTGCAGGCCTTCGCGCGTGAGGCGCAAACCGTTCTCGCAGAGCGCCTGGCGCAGATCGGCAACGCGGGCGCGCAGCGCCTCGAGAAACGTCAGGAGCAGGTCAGCGCCGGCCTCGAGCGCCAGCGGGCCGAGGCAATCGAGGCCTTCGAGGCACGTCTTGCGCAGGCGGAGCACGACCTCCGCCGCCGCCTCGACGGTCTTGCCGCCGACACCGAAGCGGAGCGCGCGGTGCTCGAAGCTCGGCTGCGGGAGCTGGGCAAGCGGATCGACGAGACGTTCGCCCGGACCTGACCCCCGTTCGCGAGCCGCCTCCCGGCAAACAAACACCGGCAGGGTTCGTCTATGAAACGGCGAACCGGCACGCCATGGGAGAGACGACCGAAATCATCGAACCGGACGGCGGAGAGCAATCCAAGGTGGAGAGCTGGCGCCTCCACGTCCTGATCGAGGCCGGCTATCCCCTCTCGCTCGCGGAGCGGCTCGCCGGCAGCGCGGCTGATCTCCATCGGGCGGTCGAGCTCGTCGGGCAGGGCTGCGCGCCCGAAACCGCCGTCGAGATCCTGCTCTAGTCGAGACTGAGCCGGCGCACCTGCGCCGCACGCGGCGTGGCATCCTGGGGCCGTGGCGAGAGTCGAAGCAATCCAGTACGGCGACCGCAAGGTCTACTCGGTCGCGTCGTTCAACCACGGTGTGGCGGAGTGGCTGCAGCGGCTGCCGACGGTCTGGGTCGAGGGAGAGGTCACCGAGCTCCGGCGTAACCCGCGCTGGCAATCGGTGTTCTTCACGCTCAAGGACCCCAACGGCGGCGCGTGTCTGGGAGTGACCATCGGACGTGCACGCTTCGATGCGCTGCGACTCGACCTGGTCGATGGTGAGCGCATCCACGTGTTCGGCCGACCGGAGCTGTTCGAGGCGCGCGGTGACTTTCGTCTGCGCGCACTCTCGCTGGAGCGCTTCGGTCTCGGCGATCACCTCGCCGCGCTCGAGCGACTGAAGAAGAAGCTCGCGGCCGAAGGGCTGTTCGAGCGCAAGCGAACGCTTCCGTTCTTTCCGCGCCGGATCGGCCTCGTTACCGGTAACGACGCCGCGGCGAAGCAGGATGTGATCGCGACGATCACGGCGCGCTTCCCCGCCGCCCGAATCGTCGTGGCGGAGACGTACGTCCAGGGACCGCTGGCCGCTACCTCGATGATCGAAGCGCTGCGCGAGGTCTCGACTGCGCCGGAGGTGGACGTCGTCGTGCTGTCGCGCGGCGGCGGGAGCTTCGAGGATCTGTTGCCGTTCAGCGACGAACGTCTCGTGCGGGCGATCGCAAGCTGTGCCATTCCCGTCGTCTCCGCAGTCGGGCACGAACAGGACACCCCGCTCTGCGATCTCGCTGCCGACGCGCGAGCATCGACCCCCACGGCCGCCGCCCGACTTGTCGTTCCGGATGCAGTTGCGCTGGTCGAGCGGCTCGACCGTACTCGCGCGGGCCTCGCGAGAGGAGCGCGGAACGTGCTCGAACGTCGCCGCGAACGACTGGAGCAGACGCATGCACGACTCCGACGCGCCCCGGCGCTCGCAGTGGAGCGCAAACGCGCGCGACTCGAGCACTCAGCAGGTCGTCTGCGCGCGCTGTCTCCGCGCGCGACCCTCGAGCGCGGCTACGCGATTGTGCGTTCGCGCGACGAGATCGTGCGCTCGGCGGACGCTGTCGCATCCGGCGACGAGATCGCCGTTGAGGTGGCCGACGGACAGTTCGGCGCGAGGGTGGAATGACCGCGCAGCCGACGTTCGAGGATGCACAGCGAGAGCTCGAGCAGATCGTCGAGCGGCTTGAACGCGGTGAGGCAGGCCTCGACGAAGCCATCGGTCTCTGGGAACGCGGCGAGGAGCTTTACAAGCTCTGCGTCGGCAAGCTCGACGCGGCGCAGGGCAGGATCGAGGAGCTAGCCCGCCGCGTCGAGGCCGCCAAGCCCTGACCCAAGCTCGACGAGGTCCGGCCGTGCGCTGGCCGGGTCGCCGGACAGCGCGACCGTCTCGGTGCCTTCGATCGGCTCCAGGACGCGCCCGCCGAATACGACGCAGCGGACGCCGGCGAGCTTGCACCGGCGGGCCACCTCCCCCGGAGCCTTGCCACGCGTTGTGGTTGCGTCGACGGTCCCCTCCCCGGTGACGACCAGGTCATAGGGGCCCGGGTCGAAAGCGACGAGGTCGAGGATCAGCGCTGCACCGCGCAGCAACACGGCGCCGAGAGAAGCCAGGGCGGCGCCCAACCCCCCCGCCGCACCGGCACCGGGGAGCTGGGCAAACGGAGCGAGGTCCGCCCGTGCGGCCAGCCGGGACTCGAGCGCATCGGCCTGCTCCACCGTGGCGCCTTTCTGCCTCGCGAAGACGCGCGCCGCGTCGAGAAGCGGAACGTCCACGTCGCACACCACGCGCGTCGGAGCCGGAAGCACGTCGAGCACTTCGAGAAGACCGGCGCCCCCGTCGACGTTCGCCGTCCCTCCCAGCGCGACCAGCAGTTCGCGTGGACGGCCGACCGCCGTGATCAACTCACCAAGCCCTCGGCTCGACGCGGTAAGGGGATCGAGTCGCTCGGGGTCGAGCGGAATAGCCTGCGCCGCCTCCACCACAGCTTGTTCCGACGGCAACTCGAGCCAGCGCGCCCGACGAGGGCGCGCGAACGCGTCCGAGATCTCCGCCTCGTGCCACTCTCCGCCGAGGGCTGAGTGCAAAACGTCGAGGGTTCCCTCGCCGCCGTCTGCGACGGGCAACTCGTCGACGTTCGCCCAGACACGGAGGCCTTCCGCCAGCGCGGCAGCCGCGTCGCGCGCCGACAGGACGCCTTTGAGGCTAGCCGGACACGCGAGCGCGCGGACGCTCGTCATCCGCCTCCGCGGCGTCGGCAATCTCCTCCGACTCGTCGGCAGGCCTCTCCGCCTGCGACGCATCCGGCATGACCCTGAGCATCGCCACGGACAGTCCTTCGCGGGCGAGGAAGACGAGGCCGACGCCGATCCCGACCGACGCCTCGATCGCCTGCAGGCCGAACCCGAAGGCGATCCCGCGCGCCTTCGCGACCCCGTAGTACGTGAAGAGCGGCAGGGCCACTGCCGCCTGCACAAGCCCGACGTTGCCGGGCCAGAGCGGGAAGATCGTCGCGACGTTCATCAAGACGAGGACGAGGCCCGCCGCGGGCAAGGGCTCGTGGATCCCGAACGCACGCATCGTCGTCCAGACGGCGAACAGCTGGCACGTCCAGCCGAGCAGCTGGAAGAGCAGTGCAAGCGCGGCCGCGCCCGGGCGGCGCATAACGCTGAGCCCGTAGCGCGCAAGACGCACCACTTTGCGGACCGCGCCAAGGCCTTCCTCGTACCCGGCGAAGTGATCGCTGCGCGCTCCCATGACCGCAACGGTGAACAGAACGACGCCGACTACGACGACGACGATCAAGCTCGTCACTGCCCAGTCCGGGATGTGCGCGGTGAGCAGCACGTAGACGATCAGGACCATGACCGCGATGAGGTCGAAGACGCGATGCGCAAACACCGTGCCGAGAAGACGGGCCCACGCTCCTTGCTGGGGCATTCGTCGGTTGAGCACCGCGACCCGCGCCAGCTCGCCGATCCGGCCGGGAAGGATCGCGTTCGCGAACAGGCCGACCGAGAAAGCGGAGAAGACGAGCATGAAGCGCGGATACGGCGGATCGAATGCCTGGACGATCACGGTGCGCCACGCGAGCGCGCGGACGAGGACCGAAAGCAGGTTCAGCCCGATCGCAGCGACGACCCAACTCCACTGCACGGCCGCGAACGCGCTCGCAACGCCGCTCCACGCGGGCCCCCGCCACCAGAGGAGCGCGACGACGCCGCACGCGGCGAAGATGGCAATCGCCGTACGCGTCCAGCGGCTGTGGATGAAGTTCACGCCGCGTGCGCCGCCTGTTCGTAGATCTCGACGAGCCGACGTGCGATGTCGTCCCAGGAGTAACGCTCGACCGCGACGCGGCGGGCGCTCTCGCCGAGCGCGGCCCGACGTGGCTCGTCCTCCAGCAGTCCGGAAACCGCGGCAGTCAGGGCCTGCTCGTCGCCGGCCGGAAAGGAGACGCCACTCTCCTCCGTCATCACCTCACGGTATCCGTCGATATCCGACGCGACGACCGGGGTCGCACAGGCGAAGGCTCTCGTCAGCACCATGCCGAAGCTTTCCCCGCCGAGAGACGGTGCAACAAGCAGCTTCGCACGCAGAAGCTCGTCGGTGAGCTCCTCCTGCGAGAGGAAGCCGAGGACGTCTATGGCGTCGTCGTGGATGCGCTCCCGGGACAGGAGCAAACGGACGGCCAGTGGATCCGCGCCGATGATCCGCAGCCGAGCCCCGGTTCTGCGCGAGATCTCCGGCCACGCCCGCAGCAGCACGTGCAGCCCCTTGCGCGGCTCCTGCCGGCCCGCGAAAACGATCTGATGCTCCCGGTCGCGCGCATCAGCCTCGGGTGGAATCAGGACGCCGTTTGGAACGATCTCGTACTCCCCGGGCAGCCAGGCCGCAGCCGAGTCACGTGCGTGCGGGGAAACGGCCATGCGGGCGTCGAGTCGGTCGGCGAGGAAGCCCCAGAGAGGGTTGCCGAACTTCATCCACCCGAGCGCACCGTGTGCATGGAACGTGGCGACGCAGGGAATCCGCGCCAGCGCCAGTGCGGCAATGCAGATCGCCGGTGTCATCGGCTCGTGCAGGTGGAGCACGTCGAAACGCTCTCGCTCCAGCGCGCGCCGGATCCGGAACACGCTGCGTGGAGAGAGGACGATGTTCGGAAGCGAACCGTTCGCCGGAACGATCACCGACCGGCCCACCGGAATCACGTGCGGCGGCGGATGGCCGTGACGCCCGACCCGGGGGTGCAGCACGCGCGTGAAGCTGCCCGGCGGGTCGTTCCCCATGATCGTCCGTGTCTCGATTCCGCGGCGCTCGAGCGCCTCGGCCTGCAGCTCGGCGTGCTCGACGACCGCGCCCCAGAAGGACCAGGAGTAAGGGACGACGATGCCCACCTTCATTGCGGCACCGTAACCCCGGCCCTAACGGCTCAGGGAAGCCAGCTTTCCTGGAACTCCGCGTCCTCGTCGCGCGGGAGTCCGGCGTAGGCCTCCGCCCCGGTCGTCGCTTCCTTCTCCACTCCGGCCTTGTGCTCGAGCGCGACCTCCGAAACGGGATAGACCACGTCGCCTCCGGTTCGCGAGCCAACCGCGAGGATCGCGCACGGCCCGTCGCCCGCACCGACGAACACGTGCTCGGTCCAGCGTGGACAGTGAACGAAGTCCCACGCCTTGAGCGGCCGCTCCTTTCCCTCCACGAGCAGTACCGCTTCGCCCGAGAGTACGAGGAAGTCCTCCTGCTCGTCCTCGCGGTGGTACCAGCACGCGGGCTGACCGGGTTGAAGCACGCCGATGTTGATTCCGATCTGCGGGAAATCGGAGTCGCCTTCGAACCGAGTGAAGGCGCCGAAGACGCCCTGAAGCCACCGCGCCTCGCGCGCGTTCAGGACGAACCAGCCCTCGCCCTTTGGCGCAAGCCCGGCGCCGGCTGCTTCGAGCGGAGCCTCGGGAACCACGCGCGTATTCTGACGGGAATGGAGGGGCTCGCCGAGCTGCACACCCATCTGGGCGGCTCGGTCGCCTCCGACATCCTGTGGAGCCTCGCGCACGAGCAGGGCATCGCTCTGCCGGTGAAGGACTTCTGGGAGTTCGACCGGCTCGTCACCGTCTCCGACCCCCGCGGGGTCGCAAACCTCGACGCGCTCGACCAGATCTACCACTGGACGGAGCTCATCCAGTCGAGCCCGATTGCGGTCGAGCGCTCGGTGCACGCGGCGATCGGCGGCGCCTACCGCTCGCAGGGGATTACGACGCTCGAGCTTCGCTTCAACCCGATGAAGCGAAACAGGGGCGGTGAGCGTGACCTCGATCACATCATCCTCGCCGCCATCCGAGGGCTCGACCGGGCAAGCCTCGAGTACCCGCAGGTGGGCGCAGGGCTGATCCTGATGATGGACCGCACGTTCAGCGCGGAGCTGAACATGATCATCGTCGAGAAGGCGATCCGATGGACACCGCGCGGCATCGTCGGCGTCGACATCGCCGGCCCGCGTCCGGACGGGGGTCGGTACGACTACAGGCAGGTCGCGCCGATGGTCGAAGAGGCGCGCGCCGCGGGGCTCGGGGTGACGATCCACGTCGGCGAGGAGGGCGGGGACGTGGGACGCGAGGAGATCGGCGAGGTCGTGGAGTCCCTGCGTCCCGACCGGATCGGCCACGGCATCCTCGCGGCCGGCGATCCGGACCTGATGAGCGCGCTACGCGAGGCCGAGATCGTGCTGGAGATCTGCCCCACTTCGAACCTGCTGACAAAGGCGCTTGCGGGCGAGGAGGCGGTCAGGGACACGTTCCGTGCGTTCGTCGATGCCGAGGTGCAGTTCACGATCGCCACGGACGGTCCGGAGATGATGCGGACACACCTCCGTGACGAGCTGGAGCTGCTGCGCCGAATCGGAGCGCTCGACGAGGAGGAGCTGGCGGCGGCGAATAGGCGTGGACACGAGGCGAGCTTCCTCCACGGGCAACGGCTCGCGCCCAGGGTGTAGCCACCGCAAATACGCCTTTCGGTCAATGGTCACGCAGCGCTTGGCCATTTAGTTTCGACCGTCATGTACGACGCACTGCGGGACTCCCTCCCCACGATCACCGAGCGGCAGCGGCAGGTCATCGAGCTCATCGCCGCGGGGTGCTCGAACGACGAGGTCGGCGAGCGCCTTGGCATCTCCCCAAGGACGGCGAAGGCACATTCGGATGTCCTGCGACAGAAGCTCGGGGTCACCCGACGCCGGCAGATCCCGGTGGCATATCGAGCGATAACCGGCGACGACCCGCTCGCGCGAAGCCTCGAGTCGGCTGCGGCCGATTGCGGGGGCTGACGGCACCGTGCCTGCGACCCCACGGGGCCGCAGGCACGGTCAGCCCAAACGGACACCTCGATTTCAAGGA
>JBKOWS010000060.1:0-7470 GCA_046724565.1 Actinomycetota bacterium
ACGAGTGTCTCGACTGGCTCCTGGTCCTCGGCCGCCGCCACCTCGAACACGTCCTGCGCATCTATATCCAGCACTACAACCGAGAGCGCCCGCACCGCGGGCTTGCGCTTAATCCACCCGAACCGCCAGAGACCAAGCTATCGCCCGGCGGCGATGCCCACCGCCGCGATCGCCTCGGCGGCCTCGTCCACGAGTACTACAGAGCCGCAGCCTGAATGGACGCAGTTTTGACACCCTTCAGCCCACGCTCGCCTGCTGCGCACTCTTGCGGTCTACGCGGCCTCGCCCTATCTCGGCTCGTGGGGCACGACCAGTCCTGATTCGTAGGCGGCGATGACTGCTTGCGTCCGGTCGCGCAGTCCCAACTTCCTCAGCACGTGGCTTACGTGTGTCTTCACCGTTTCCTCGGTGACTACTAGCCGGGTAGCTATTTCCGGGTTGGAGAGGCCCTCGGCGACGAGCCGAAGGACCTCGGTTTCGCGCGCGGTAAGTTCGGCGAGCGTCGGCGTGGACGGGGGATCGGGTTTAGAGCGCAGCTGGGCGAACTCGCCGATCAGGCGGCGGGTGATGGCCGGTGCGAGCAGCGCGTCGCCGGCGGCGATGACGCGGACGGCGTCGAACAGCTGCTCGGCGGTAACGTCCTTCAGCAGGAAGCCGCTCGCACCGGCGCGCAGCGCGTCGTAGACGTACTCGTCGAGATCGAAGGTCGTAAGGATGAGGATGCGCGGCCCGTCCGCTCCCGAGATGGCCAGCTGTCTGGTCGCTTCGATGCCGTCCACGCCGGGCATGCGGACGTCCATGACCACGACGTCGGGTCGTAGCTCGCGGCAGATCCGTACCGCGTCAGCCCCGTCTGACGCCGTGCCGACCACAGTGAAGTCTGGCTGCGTTTCGAGCAGCGAAGCGAAGCCGGCTCGCACAACCTGTTGGTCGTCGGCAACGACGAGCCGCACCTGTGGCGGCATGGCGCTCATCCAGACGCCTGGCCGTTGGCAGGCAGCGTGGCCTCGATCAGGAAGCCGCCGCCCGCCGCGGGGCCGGTTCGCAGCTCACCGCCGGCGGCCGCGGCGCGTTCGCGCATGCCCGACAATCCGTGGCCTTCTCCGGCGGGTGCAGGGGGCGGGCCGGGTCCGTTGTCGCGGATGCGCAACCGCACGACGTCGTCGGTGAAGTGCAGCTCCACGTCGACGGCGGCGCCCGGCGCGTGACGTCGGGCGTTGGTGAGCGCCTCCTGGACGATGCGGTAGGCGGCGAGCTCGACGCCCGGGTCGAGCGTGACCGGCGGCCCGCGGAGGATCAGGCGAGCAGCCGACCCTGAAGCGTCGCGTGCCTCGTCGAGTAGCTCGTTGAGCTGCCCGAGCCCTGGCTGAGGTCGCCGGTCGGCGAAGTCGGCCTGGCCGTCCTCGCGCAGCACGCCGAGCAACCGCCGCATCTCTGTCAGCGCGGCCCGCGCGGTATCGCCGATCGCGGCGAGCCGTTGCGCCCCGGCAGCGGGCATCCCGGGAGTGGTCACCCGCGCGGTCTCTGCCTGCACGGCGACCATCGAGATGTGGTGGGCGACCACATCGTGCAACTCGCGCGCGATTCGCGCCCGCTCGCCGCGAGCCGTGTGCTCGAGCAGCGTTGCGGCGATGACCTCCCGCGCGGCCTTGTTCTCCTGGGCCTCGCCATGGGCCCGCCGTGCGATCCCAGCCCAGGCCGCGACCCCGGTCAACGAGGCTAAGAGCACCGTGAGTACCCACGCCTCCGAACTGGTGGGGTTCGGATCGGCGAGCGCCAGCACCACGAACGGCACCGCCAGGGCCGCGGCTAGGAACTGCCGCGGGCCGCCGCGGCCGAGCCGGTACGAGACGATCAGCTGCGCCACCAGGCCCGCGACGGTCAAGGTGTGGAATGCCGCGAGCGAAAGCACGTTGGCCGCCGTGACAGCGGTGGCCGCCCCGGCAAGGCCAACGAACGTCAGCGGCAGCGTGGTGGCCAGTGCGAGCAGGGCGAGCGCCAGGCCGAATTCCACAGTCACGCCGGTAGCAGCAGCCCTCGCGATCGACTCGGACAAGGCGAGCAGCCCCAGCACCGCCCCTGCCGCTGCAGGCGCGAGCGGTGCCGAAGCCAGCGTCCGTCCTTTGTCTACGACCCCGTTCCGCCAATCGCGTGCATGGGCCACGGGGTCATTGTCGCCCCTTGTTGACCCGCCGTCGTCGCTCGTGCGAGCGTGCGCAGCCTGCTGATCTCCCTCCTGAGAGGGACGGCGAAGATGGCTCTCGGGCGCGACGCCAGTCGCGCTCCTGCTTCCTATCGTTGCCGACATGGAAGCGACCATCGAAGTCACCGATCTCCGCAAGCGATTCGAGCAGACGGTGGCCCTGGATGGACTGTCCTTCACCGTCACGCCGGGAAGCGTCACAGGCTTCGTCGGACCCAACGGCGCAGGAAAGACCACAACGATGCGGGTGATCCTCGGCCTGGACGCGGCCGACGATGGGAGCGCTTTGATCGGCAGGCAGCCGTACTGGAGCTTGCGGCATCCACTCCACCGTGTCGGGTCGCTGCTCGACGCGTCGGCGCTACATCCGAGCCGGAGCGCGCGCGGTCATCTGCTCTGGCTGGCTCACTCGCAGGGGTTGTCGGCTCGCCGGGTTGACGAGGTGATCGAGCAGGCCGGCTTGCAGGGCGTGGCGCGACGGAAGGCGGGCGGCTTCTCACTGGGGATGCGGCAGCGGCTCGGGGTGGCAGCGGCGCTGCTCGGCGACCCGCCGGTGCTGATGCTCGACGAGCCCTTCAACGGCCTCGACCCAGAAGGAATCGTCTGGATGCGCGGCTTCCTGCGGGCGCTCGCGGCCGAGGGCAGGGCCGTCCTCGTATCCAGCCACCTGATGAGCCAGCTCGAGGACACTGCCACGCACCTGGTGGTGATCGGCCGCGGGCGGATCGTCGCCGACACGAGCGTCGCCGACCTGATCGGTAGCGCGTCCGCGGGTCGGGTGCGGCTGCGCACAACCGCGCGCATGGAGGCCGCGACAGCGCTGACGAACGCCGGCGCCACCGTAGCGGTCACCGGACCGGACATGCTGACGGTCTCCGGCCTCGACTCGGAAAGCGTGGTCGCGCTGCTCGGCGAGAACGCGGTGGCGTTCTCGGAGGTGTCGGCCCATCAGGCGACGCTCGAGGAGGCCTACATGGAACTGACCCGCGACGCGGTCGAATTCCGGGCCGCCGCAATCGAAGCGAGGACGGCGTGAGCGCGGCCGTCGCGCCGTACCGCTCGCCTCTGCCGGCCGGCCGGGACGGCTTTCTGCAGCTGCTGCATGCCGAGTGGACGAAGTTCCGGACCGTCCGCGGGTGGGTTATCGCCGCTGCCGCCGGCGCGCTGCTGATCGTCCTCCTAGCGGTGCTCACCGGATCGCTCAGTCACAGCGGTGTCTGCGTCGCAAACGGCTCTGGCGGATCGACGTGTCATACCGGGCATCCGCCGATCCCGGTCGGCCCGGACGGCGAAGCCGTCGTCGACAGCTTCTACTTCGTCCACCAGCCGCTCGCGCGGGACGGGAGCATCACCGTCCGTGTCAGGTCGCTGACCGGCCTGTACTCGCCAAGCGGCACCGTCCAGCTGGGACAGAACCCGCAGGCGGGCATGGTCAGCGGCGTGCAGCCATGGTCGAAGGTCGGGGTGATCGTCAAGGAGAACCTGACCCAGGGCTCGCCTTACGCGGCGGTGATGGTCACCGGCAGCCACGGCGTGCGCATGCAATACGACTACACACACGACATCGCCGGCGTCCCCGGAGCGGTCTCTGCGACGTCGCCGCGCTGGCTGCGACTGACTCGTTCCGGCGACACGCTCACCGGCTACGACTCGATCGATGGACGCCACTGGACGACGATCGGCGTGGTCCGCTTGGCCGGCCTGCCCGCCAGGGTGCAGGCAGGGTTGTTCGCCGCCTCCCCGGACTATGTGGTGACCGGCCAGCACCTCGGCGGGCCGAGCTCGAGCGGTGGGCCCAGCCTGGCGACCGGCGTCTTCGACCACGTCAGCCTCCAGGGCGAAGGGTCGAGTGGCACCTGGCGCGGGGACACGATGGGAGGCGGCGGCCGAGCCCCGTTCCAAAGCCGCCTCGGGTTTCACCGGGCCCGCGGCTTGTTCACGGTTGCAGGCTCCGGCGACATCGCGCCGGCCGTGAAGGTCGCGTCGGATGTGGGCCAGGGCATCGAGCGCACCCTCGTCGGCGCTTTCGTGGGATTGATCGTGCTGGTCGTCCTGGCGACGCTGTTCATCACCGTCGAATACCGGCGCGGCCTGATCCGCACCACCTTCGCCGCCAGCCCGCGACGGGGCCGGGTGCTCGCCGCCAAGGCGCTCGTGATCGCCGGCGTCACCTTCGTCGCCGGGATAGCGGGCGCCGCGGTCGCGCTCCCGCTCGGCGCGCACGTCCTCCGCTCGAACGGCAACGCCATCTACCCGGCCAGCACGCTCACCGAGGTACGCGTGATCGCCGGCACCGCGGCCCTGCTCGCGGTCGCCGCCGTCCTCGCCCTGGCGATCGGCGCCATCCTGCGGCGCAGCGCCGGAGCCGTTACCGCCGTCATCGCGGCGATCGTGCTGCCCTACCTCCTCGCGGTCGCCTCCGTCCTGCCCACCGGCGCGGCGCAATGGCTGCTGCGGATCACCCCAGCCGCCGCCTTCGCCATCCAGCAAAGCCTGATCCAGTACTCCCAGGTCAGCGCCGCCTACACCCCCGCGAACGGCTACTTCCCGCTCGCGCCCTGGGTCGGTTTCGCCGTCCTGTGCGGCTACACCGCCTGCGCCCTCGCACTCGCCGTCTTCCTGCTCTACCGGCGCGACGTGTGAGGCTCACGCTCCACGCGGAGTGGACGAAGCTGCGCACCGTCGCCGCAAGCGGCTGGCTGCTCCTCGCCTCCATCGCGCTCACCGTCGCCCTCGGCGCCGCGGCAACCGCCACCGTCGACTACGCGTCCACGACCTCGGTCGAAGACACCACCAAGCTCAGCCTCACCGGGATCGACCTTGGCCAAGCGATCGTCGCCATCCTCGCCGTGCTGGTGATCGGCAACGAGTACAGCACCGGCATGATCACCGTCACCCTGGCTGCGACACCTCGCCGAACGGTTGTGCTCGCCGCCAAGGCGACTATCCTCAGCGCGCTCACGATCGCAGCCGGAACGATCGCTGTCCTTGGCTCGCTGCTCGCCGGCCGGCTGATTCTGCCCGGCAACGGCTTCACTCGCGCACACGGCTACCCGACCCTCTCGCTCGCGCACGACCCGACGCTCCGCGCCGCCGCCGGCTCGGTCCTCTACCTCGCCCTGATCGCGCTGCTCAGCCTCGGCATCGCCACCGCCGTACGCGACTCGGCCACAGCGATCGGACTCGTACTCGGGCTCCTCTACCTCTTCCCGATCGTGAAACAGGTCGTCACCAACCCGACCTGGCAGCGCCACCTCGAACAGATCGGACCGATGGCCGCCGGCCTCGCGGTCCAGAACACCACGAACACGCATCACCTTCCGATCGGCCCGTGGAGCGGCCTCGCCGTGCTCGCAGCATGGTCAGCGACCGCGCTCCTCGTCGGCGGACTGCTGCTGCGCCTCCGCGACGCGTAGGACCGACGAGAGTTGTTACGCGGGAACTTGCACCGCGAGGAACTCGGCCGACGCGAAGACGACCACACCGCCGAGTTCGTGCGCGAGCTCGTCGCCGCTGAAGTAGCGCTTGAACACGCGATGCTGCGACCCATCGCGCAACCCACGCAGCTCCCACGACTCCCGCTTGCGTCCGGGGAGCCATGCCTGCTCGAGCACCACGAGCGTGCGTGCGACGCGCAGCGCCTCGGCGACGAACTCCGCGCGCGCGGGCTCCGTCTCGATGTGCGAGTAGAGAGCGCTCGAGAACGCGAGATCAAACGCGCCGTCCGGGAACGGCAACGGCGGCACGTCGGCGCGGACGAACTCGGCGTCGGGAAGGCGAGCCCGCGCGAGCTCGAGCATCTCGGCACTCTGGTCACACGCGACAATCCGGCCGCGCAGCAAGCGCGTGAGGTAGCCGGTGCCGCAGCCGATATCGAGGACGTGTGCCGGCGGCAGGCTCGCGACGAATCGCTCGACCGCCTCCCGCTCCAGCCGGTCGAACTCCTCCCACGAGGTCGCCTCGTACTCGCCGGCCCGACGAGCGTAGTACTCCTTCATCGGTTGGGATCGTAGGTGGTTCGAGCACACGCGCCCGCCCGGCGAGGCAACAAGCTCGGAAAGAAAGGGCGCCTGACCGACTCGTCTCGGGGATCGAGTCCTGCCATCGGCTAGGGAAGCTGTGGCTCTTGGGGCGCCGGCACGCGATAGAAGTCCGAGCGGCGCGGCGGTCGCGGCAAGACCGGCGATAAAGAAATCGCGGTCCGCGGCTCCCTGTAGGGAGTGAGCGTGGATACACAGGCAGACGAGATCGAGCAGCTCTACCGGAACCGCTACCTCGCCTTCCGCAACGGGATGGCGGCGCTGACCGGAAACTAGGAATCGGCTCGCGATGTCGTCCAGGAGGCGTTCGCGCAGGCGCTGCGGGATCGCGAGCAGTTCCGCGGTGATGGACCGCTCGCGGCCTGGGTGTGGAGGATCGCGGTGCGGGTCGCGCTCGACTCGCGCCGCAACGGCCGCGAACTGACCCTCGACGAGTTGGCCGCGGAAGCGCCGCTGGCCGCGCCCGAGCGCGATCCGGCACTGGCCGCGGCGCTCCGACAGCTGGCGCCGCGACGGCGGCTGATCGTGTTCCTGCGCTACTTCGCCGACCTCTCCTACACAGAAGATCGCGGCACTGTGCGAGATCAGCGAGGGCACCGTCGCGGCCACGCTCGCGCACGCCCACGCCGACCTGTCGAAGGCTTTGCAGACCAAAGGAGCAATCCGATGAACAACCACCAGGTGATCGAAGACCGTCTCCGCAGCTTCGTCTCCGACGCCGACGACTCGGACTGGCAGGAGGTCGTCCGCCGCGCGGGAGCGAGTCAACGCCTGAGCGTCAACTCTCTCCGCCCGCGCCGGAAGCCACAGCCGCAACGACCGCGCAGGCGGCGCGCCCTGCTGGCACTGGCGCTGGCCGCCGCGGTGGCCGTGCCGGCCGCCGCGTTCGCGGACGACATCGGCAAGCTGCTCGGGCTCTCGAACCAGGGCACGCCGATCGCCACCAGCAGCCTGTCCCATGACACCAGCCTTGAACAGGCGATGCAGGAGTTCGGCTTCCCCACCACCCTGCACCTGCTCGGCACCCGCGACGGAATCACCTTCTACGCCGCGCAGAAGCCGAACGGCACCTACTGCTTCGCCGTCACCGAAACGTCCACCCCGGCGGGCGCTCAGCGCCCTGCCGCCAATGTCGGCTGCGACGGCGGCTTCCCGTCCGCGGGGGCGCCGGTCTCCCTGTTCCCGGTTGGCGGCCGCTTCGCCGGCTTCGCCGCGGACGGTGTCGCC
>JBKOWS010000011.1:0-7638 GCA_046724565.1 Actinomycetota bacterium
CGCGAGCGCGGCCATCAAGTGCAGGTCGTGGAGCCATGGAGCGATCTCATGGGCCACGCGCAGGTCGTCGCGCTCGACGCCGACGGTCTGCGCGCGGGCTCCGACCCCCGCGCCGACGGCGCGGCGAAAGGCTGGTGACTATGTCCGCGTGGCGGTGGGGTGTCTTCACGGTCTCGTACTACGTGGGCCGCGGCCTGATTCGTGCCGCGCGCGTGCTCGCGTATGCGACCGCCGGCGTGCTCACGCGCCGAGAGATCGGGCGCGCGGCGGCGGGGCGCTGGAGCGATTTCGGAATCGACGAGACCTACGTGATGTCGGGCCTCTTCACCTGGGAGGAGAACTTCTACTTCCGATTCCTCAAGCCCGACGATCACATCCTCATCGTCGGCGCCGGTTCCGGTCGCGACCTGATCGGCTTGCGCCGCGCCGGCTATCGCGCCGACGGGCTCGAGCCGTCCGAGACCGCGGTGACGCTCGCGCGCACGATGTGCGCCAAGGCCGGCGTCCAGGCCGATTTCCACATCGGCTGGATCGAGACGGCGGAGATTCCGGAGAAGTACGACGTCTTCATCTTCTCCTGGTACTGCTACAGCTACATCTGCGATCGCGCCACGCGCGTCGGCGCGCTACGGGCGGCGAGCCGGCATCTGGCATCGAACGGGCGCATCATCCTCAGTTACACCGTCACCGAGCCGGTGACCCGCTTCCTGCCGCGCGCCGTCGCCGAGCGTGTGGGTCACCTCACGGGATCCGACTGGAGCCCACTGCCGACCGACGTGATCATGTTCGAGCACGGCGGCCTGCACTTCGAGCACCAGTTCGTGCCGGGCGAGATCGAATCCGAAGTCGCCGAGGCCGGGCTGCGCATCGCCGCGCACCAGGTCGGTGACGACGGACTGATCATGCTCATGGCGGACGAGTGAGGCCTACTTCGGCCTGACGAGCTTCTCGAACACGACGAACGCCGAGCGGCGGCTGTCCTCCAGCGCGCGGCGCACGTCCGCCTCGCCGCGGCCGGCCCCCTGCTGGAGCAGCGTCTCGAAGAAGGCTGTGTAGAACGCATCCGGATAGACGAGCACGCTGAAGCGCGCGCCGACTGCGCCGGCCTCGAGCGCGCGCGCGTATGCCAGCTCTGCCCGTTCCCCTGGGGCCAGCCGGGTGTCCGAGAGCTCGCGCTCCAGATCCAGCGTCACCTCGCGTCCGATGCGCCGTTCCATACGGCTGCCCGGGATCGGACGCCCGGCCGCGTCGACCAGCTCCGCACGCAGGACGACGAGCGGCGTGACGTACGTCGGGAAGCGATGGCCCACGCCGCTACTCTCGACGACGAGCCGTGCGCCGAACGCGCCGGCCGCACGCTGGTCTTCGATCACGGTGATCGACAGGCCGCCGCGCACCATATCGGGGTCGTGGATGCCTCGCCACAGATGACGACGATCGGGCATGTGGCAGTCCTGGCATTGCACGCCGGCCGCGGCAAAGCGACTCGCCTTCCACTCCGCATAGGTGTTCTCCAGCGGCTTGCCGTTCAACGCGTAGCCCTCCGACCCGAATTGATGGCAGCCGCGGCAGAACTCCGACGCCAGGTAGGCCGGCGTGCGCGTCACGCCGCCGTGCGGAAGCGTGTCGCGCGGCGCCGCGCTGGCCAGCGAGCCGTCGCGACGTGGCGGGCCGAAGCGCGCATGCTGGCGCACGTGACACGCCGCGCATGGCACGCCGCGCGCGCGCAGCGCCGGATCGAACGCAGGATTCGGGGCCAGCGTCTCGGCGATCACGGGCGCCTGCTCCGCGAGCGGCGCGTGGCAATTCTGGCAGGCAAGCGCCGTGCGCGGCTCGCGCGCTTGCAGCTCGACGAGCTGACCAACCACTCCCGGGCCCATGGCCGAGGCGTGCGTGCTCGTGCGCCAGTCGGCGAGCTGCGTGGGATGGCAGGTGCCGCACGCTTCCGGCTCGAGCGAAGCCTCGAGCGCCGTGTAGCGCGGCGGCGGCGCGCCCTGCGGCGCCAACGGCGCGCGCCAGTGTCGCGCGATGAAGGTCTCCACCGATTCGGTGCGCGCGGTCAGCACTCCGCCCGCACAGCCGGCGAGCAGGAGGGCGCAGGCCGCCCACAAGCGCGATCGCATGGGACACATCATATGCTCGCCTCGGACGGCGGGGGCCCAGCATCACGCTCGCAGGGCTAGAATGCGCCGTGCGAATCTGTGCTCTCGGCTGGCGAGCGGACGCCGCACTCCGCGACAGCGGGGGTGAGACGCGCGTGCTGGCCGCACTGAGCGCGTCGGTGTACGTCGAAGCCGGCGATGAGCTCCTCTGGATCGGCGCACCCGACGCGACGTTGCACGCGCGTGCCGTTCTCGTTGCCGGGGCGTCGACCGTCGTGGCGAATGGCCGGACCGGGGATTCGATTCGCCTGCCGCGAGCGAGCGGACTTCGCCCGTGGCGGCCCGATGCAATGGCAGCCACGATGGTCAGCGCGACCGCAATGCGGGACGGCGCCGCTCGACTCGAGACGCTCGCGACGAAGCTCGGCGAGCCGCGTGGGTTCGGCGCGTGGCTGCTCGGTATCCCGCTGACCTTTCCGCTCGAGGCCGCCCGACCGCACGCCGATGAGCTGACGGTCGCGTGTGCCGCCGACGATCCCGCGCGCGCGGCGGCCGCCGCCGCGATGTTGGTTGGACTCGGCCCTGGGCTCACGCCCGCCGGTGACGACTTCACCGGCGGCGTCTTCTTCGCCCGCGCGCTGCTCGCGCGCGCCGGCGTGATCAACGCCGACGCGTGGGGCGCCGCCGCTTCCGCGGTCAGAACGGCCGCGCGACGGCTCACGCATCGGATCGGCGCAACGCTGCTCGGCGATTTGCTCGTCGGCGAAGGCTGGGCGCCGCTGCATGATCTCGCCGCCGGCCTGGACCATGGCGACGACGGCGCGACGCTCGACGCCGCGCGCCGGCTCGTCCGTCTCGGTCACTCGTCCGGCTGGGATCTCCTCGCAGGCTTCGTCGCGGGTGCGCGCGTCTGACGGCACCGGACGTGCAGCGGTACCGTCAGCAGGAGGACGCGCCATGGTCAAGATCGGAGACACCGAGCGGAAAATATCCGCGATCGCAGGCGGTGCACTGCTGCTCTTCGGGCTGAGCCGCCGGTCGCTGCCAGGATTGGTCATCGCCGCCGTCGGTGGCGCCCTGGGCTGGCGTGCGATCACCGGTCGCAAGGTCGGCAACCTTGGCGTGAAGATCGACGAATCGATCGTCGTCAATGCGCCGCCGCAGCGCGTGTACGGGATCTGGCGCAACCTCGAAAACCTTCCGCGCCTGCTGTCGAATGTGGAGCGCGTCGAGGTTCTGGACCGAACGCGCTCGCGCTGGACGGTGAAAGGTCCGGCCGGCACGCCGATATCGTGGGATGCCGAGCTGATCAACGACAAGCCCGGCGAGATCATCGCGTGGCGCACGATCGATAGCCCGCTGGTGAATCACGCGGGGTCGGTGACGTTCGAGCCGGTTGGCCAGGGCACGCGCGTCGACGTGTCGCTGCAGTACGATCCGCCGGGCGGTCGTCTCGGTCATGCGGTCGCGTCGCTCGTCTCCGCGGACGCCGGCGCGCAGACGGCGCGTGATCTCGAGGAGTTCAAGCGCGCCGTCGAGGACGGTCGTTTGGCGGCATAGCCCGGTCGCGGTACAGTAGCGGGGCAACAGCGCCATTCCACTGCGGAGGCATCCGTGGATCCCTATCGTCTGCCCCGGACGGCGGTGCCGTCCCGCTATGAAATCCGGCTCGAGCCCGACTTCACCACGCTGACGTTTCGCGGGCAGCAAACCGTCGCCCTCGACGTGACGGAGACGATCTCGGAGATCGCGCTCAATGCGATCGAGCTCGCGATCGACTCGGCGAGCCTCGAGAACGACCGCGGCGACACGATCCGCGCGACGGCGACGATGGACGAGAGCACCGAGCGCTGCCGCCTCGCGCTCGCATCGCCGGCGGCGCGCGGGCGCTGGCGCCTGCGGCTGACGTATCGCGGCACGCTGAACGACAAGCTGCGCGGCTTCTATCGCTCCGTCTACAAGGACCCGAGCGGCGTCTCGCGCACGATGGCCGCCACGCAGTTCGAGGCCACGGACGCGCGGCGGGCGTTCCCCTGCTGGGACGAGCCGTCGTTCAAGGCGGTGTTCGCGGTGACGCTCGCCATCGACCCTGCGCTGACGGCGGTGTCGAACACCGCGATCGTCTCCGAGACGTCGGAGAACGGCCGCAAGGCCGTTCGCTTCGCCGACACGATCGTCATGTCGACGTATCTCGTGGCGTTCGTCGTCGGCGAGCTGGAAGCGACGGATGCGATACCGGTCGGCCGCACGCCGCTGAGAGTCTGGTGCGTGCCGGGCAAGAAGCATCTCGCGCGCTTTGGCCAGGAGATCGGCGCGGCCTCGCTCGCGTTCTTCGAGGACTACTACGGGCTACCCTACCCGGGCGACAAGCTCGACCTCCTCGCGATTCCCGACTTCGCGGCCGGCGCCATGGAGAACCTCGGGGCGATCACATTCCGCGAGACCGCCCTGCTGGTCGACGAGACGGCCGCGTCCCACGCCGAGCTCGAGCGCGTGGCCGACGTGGTCGCGCACGAGAACGCGCACATGTGGTTCGGCGACCTCGTGACGATGACGTGGTGGAACGGCATCTGGCTCAACGAAGCCTTCGCGACGTTCATGGAGATGCTGGCCGTCGACGCGTGGAAACCCGAATGGCAGCGCTGGAACACGTTCGGTGTCTCGCGCGCGGCCGCGCTCTCGCTCGACGGCCTGCACAGCACGCGGCCGATCGAGTTTCCGGTGACGTCGCCGCGGGACGCCGACGCGATGTTCGACGTGCTCACGTACGAGAAGGGCGCCGCCGTGCTGCGGATGCTCGAGCAATATCTGGGCGCCGTCGTCTTTCGCGAAGGCGTTCGCGGATATCTCTTGGCGCACCGCTTCGCCAACGCCGACACCGGCGATCTGTGGGCAGCCCTGGGCCGGGCCTCGCAACAGCCGATCCCGGCCGTCATGGACGGCTGGATCTTTCGCCCGGGCTATCCCGTCGTCACGGTCAGTCGCGACGCGGGTGGGCATCTGGTGCTCTCGCAGCAGCGCTTCAATTACCTGCGCGAGCCGCTGCCGCCGGCAACGCCCGAGCCGGAGCAGCCGTGGCAGGTGCCGATCCAGCTGCGGCTCTACGCAGGCGGCCGCCAGAGCGAAGAGCGCGTGCTGCTCGCGGACCGCGAGGCGCGACTGCGCGTGGGCGCCGGCGCCGAGCGCGTCGTCGCCAACGCCGGAGGCCACGGCTTCTATCGCGTACGGTATGCGCCCGACCTGCTCGACGCGCTAGTCCAGCGCATCGAGGCCCTGGCGCCGATCGAGCGCTTCAATCTCGTCAACGACGCCTGGGCGCTCGCGGTGGCCGGCCTCATGCCGCTCACCGCCTATCTCGATCTCACCGCGCGATTCCGCGACGAGCGCGACCGTAACGTCTGGTCCGTGCTGCTGGGTTCGTTCAATACGCTCAATCGCATCCTCGAGCCGGCCGATCGGCGGCGATTCGAAGCCTTCGTCCGCGACCGTGCCGCGGCCGCCTTCGAAGCGCTGGGCTGGACGCCGCGCACCGGTGAGGACGAGCTGACGCGGCAGCTTCGCGGCGATCTCGTGCGTGCGCTCGGCGTGCTCGGCAACGACGCGAGCGTGCAGGCTCGCACGGTCGAAGTCTACCGGGCGTCTCTCGCGGATTCCGGCGCCGTCGATCCAAACGTACTGCCCGCGGTCATCGCGGTGCTCGCGCACACGGGGGACGCCGGACGATACGAGGATTTCCTGCGGCGCTTCCGTTCGGCGAGCACGCCTCAAGAGGAACAGCGCTACCTGTATGCGCTGGCCGGCTTCCGGGAGCCGCCGCTCATCCGCCAGACGCTCGAGCGCACGGTGAACGGCGAGATCCGAACCCAGGACGCGCCGTTCGTCGTGCGCAGCATGCACATGGGCGTGGACGCGCGCGAGCTCGCCTGGGACTTCGTCAAGCAGCACTGGGACACGATGGATCGCCTCTATCCCAAACACGGCATGCGACGGCTGGCCGAGGGGGTGACCGGCTTGGCGACGCCGGCGCTCGAGGCCGACGTCAGGCGCTTCTTCGCCGAGAAGAAGCCGCAGTTCGGTGGCAAGGTCCTCGCCCAGTATCTCGAGCAGCTGCACGTCGCCGTGGTGTTACGCGGGCGGGAAACCGCAGCCCTGCAGGGCTATCTGTCGAAGTTCGCCTGAGCCGGAGTCCGTCATGCGTGCTTCGCTCCTTCTGCTGGCGATCGTGGCCCTGGTCCCGTCAACCGTCGCAGCGCAGCACTCCGGACACCAGCACACGCCCGGCGCGCCCTCTGACGGTCACCTGAGAGCCCAGGCATGTCTCGACGAGTTCGACGCCGTCGTGAGGGACGGGCGCGGCTTCGGCATGGCGTTCGCCGCGGACCAGAACGGCTATCCGGGCCCGATGCACGTGCTGGAGCTGAAGGACCGGCTGGCGCTCACCGTCGAGCAGGAGGCGCGGGTGCGCGCGGTGATGCACGCGATGTTCGCCGAATCGCGACCGAAGAGCGCGCGGCTGCTCGAGGCGGAGAAGCGACTGCGTGCGCTGTTCGCCCTTGGGGGCATCGACGAGGCAGCCGTCCGGGCGGCGACGGCGGAGGTCGAGCGCGCCCGCGCCGACGTGCGCCTCGTCCACCTGCTCGCTCACCTGAAAACGCGCGACCTGCTGACCGATGCGCAACGCCGCGCGTATCATGAGGCACGCTGGGCGGTTGGCCGCTAGACGCCGCCGTTCTTACGGCAGACTGATCGGCTCGTCGACGTAGACGGTGTACTCCCGCGGCCGGCCCCGCCCGGCGTCGGCGGGATCGACGTACACGATCGACGACTGGCCGCGGATCTCGCGCGGCAGAATCGAAACGCGCACGAAGGCCGTGGCCGACTCGGGCGACGCTTTGGCCAGGACGGGCTCGCGGCCGCTCTCGAACCACGCATCGCCGGGCAGCATGAGCCGCGGCGGCCGATCGCCGACGGTGACCTCGAGCGTGCCGGCGAGCAAGCATCGGATGCCACCGCCCTTGTGTCCGTGGGGCAGCGCGACGCCGCCGGGCGCGAAGTCGACGCGGTCGCAGCGCATCAGCCAGGCGCGCGTGCGATCGAGATCGATTGGGTGCTCCAACAGCCGGCGGGATTCCGACGATTCGGCATCGCGTGCGTCCGGTTTGCCCGCGGCGATCAACTCGAAGCGCAACACCATCGCCGGCGCATCGGCGGCAACGACGACGTCGCCGACGCCATGCCACGCCGTGTTTGTTGTAGCGGGACGCGCGAGCCCGGCTTGAGCCGCGGGTGGCCTGCTCTCGATCCGCGGGGTGTTTATCGTAGCGGGGTCCGCGAGCGCGGCTTGAGCCGTGGGTGGCCTGCTCTCGATCCGCGGGGTGTTTGTGGTAGCGGCGTCCGCGAGCCCGGCTTGAGCCGCGGGTGGCCTGTTCTCGACGCGGGTGGTGTTTGTTGTAGCGGGGTCCGCGAGCCCGGCTTGAGCCGCGGGTGGCCTGTTCTCGATGCGGGTGGTTCCGTTCCGTGTGTACAGGACGCGCGG
>JBKOWS010000155.1:0-12103 GCA_046724565.1 Actinomycetota bacterium
ACCTTCACGTCGTCGAGGATTCGCTTGACGGTGTCGGTCCGATAGCGGGTCGCCCCGGCGCCCACGGGATCGAGGACAACCGGAACCTCGCGCGCGTTTGCGGCCTTACCGGCGAGCAGCATCGCCTCGACCCAGTGCGGCGAGAGCGTGCCGATGTTGAGCACGAGCGCACTCGCGAGGGCGACCATCTCCTCGACCTCCTCGCGCGCGTGTGCCATCACGGGCAGTGCGCCCAGCGCGAGTGTTGCATTCGCCGTTTCGTTCATGACCACGTAGTTGGTGATCTGGTGGACGAGCGGCTTGCGCTCACGGAGTCTGGCGAGGGTCTGTCCCGGCGTACCGGTCACGCGACTCCCTTCAGCCCGAAGACGTCGACCGGACCGTCCCCATGCCCCAGCTCGACGAGACCGGCACGGACCGCGGCGGATGCAACCAAAGCGGCCTGCCGCGCCGCCTCTTCAAGGCTGAGGCCGCTGGCGAGGCCAGCAGCCAGAGTCGCGGAGTGCGTACACCCGGCACCATGCGTCGCCGCGACGTCGAAACGCTCAACCGGGATCTCGACGTGACGCTCGCCGTCGTACAGGTGGTCGACGGCGTCCTCGACGTGACCACCGGTGACGATCACAGCCGGCGTTCCGAGGTCGTGGATGCGCTCGGCGAGCTCGGAGCGCGAGCCGGTGCGGCCCGCAAGCACCTCGGCCTCCGCGAGGTTGGGCGTCACCACGGTCGCCAGGGGAAAGAGTCGGGAGACGAGCATCTCGACGGCATCCTCCTGAAGCAACCTCGCACCCGAGCTCGCGACCATCACGGGGTCGACGACGAGCGGCACGCGATGACCCTCCAGAAAGTCCGCCACGGTCTCGATCAGCGGGCGCGAGAAGAGCATTCCGGTCTTCGCGGCATCGACTCCGATGTCGTCGAACACGGCCTCGAGCTCCGCGCGCACGAAGTCGGGCGGCGCTTCGTGCACCGCGGTCACGCCGGTCGTGTTCTGCGCCGTGAGCGCGACGATCGCGCTCATCCCGAAACAGCCGGCAGCGGCGAAGGCCTTCAGGTCGGCCTGGATTCCTGCGCCGCCTCCGGAATCCGAGCCGGCAATGGTCAAACAACGTGGAATCGTGATCCTTCTCTCCCTTCGCCGGTACGAACCGGATCAGGTTCGACGGGTGTGATCTCAGCCCCGAAAGGCACCCCGGTGACCCCAGGCTACCATCGCCAAATGGCTGTAGAGGCGGCGCTCTGGGACGATCTGCTGGAAGGCGAGGAGATCGCGCACGTCACGACGCTCGCGCCTGTGGAGGCGCGGACCGTCCCCCTGCCGCAAGAGCTCGAGCCGCGACTGCGCGACGCCCTTCCGCTCTCCGAGCTGTATCTCCACCAGCGCGCCGCCTGGGACGCGGCGCAGCGCGGCGAGCACGTCATCCTCGCCACCGGCACCGCGTCGGGGAAGTCGCTCGGCTTCAATCTGCCGGTGCTCGATGCAGTTGCACGCGAGCCGAAGACACGGGCCCTCTACCTTTACCCGACGAAGGCGCTGGCGCAGGACCAGGCCCGCGCGCTCGGCGAGCTGAACGCCCCGAACGTCCGGGCTGCGATCTACGACGGCGACACACCGGCCGAGCGCCGCTGGCAGATCCGCAAGTGGGCCAACGTGATCCTCACGAACCCCGACATGCTGCACGTCGGCGTGCTGCCGCACCACGACCGCTGGGCAGACGTCCTGCACAACCTCCGCTACGTCGTCGTCGACGAGGCGCATGTCTATCGCGGTGTCTTCGGTTCGCACGTCGGCAACGTCCTGCGCAGGTTGCTGCGGCTGGCACAGGTCTACGGCGCTGACCCGCAGTTGCTGCTCGCGTCGGCCACGATCGCCAATCCGGGAGAGCTCGCAGAGGCTCTCGCGGGAGTCGAGGCCAGGGTCGTCGACAACGAAAGCGCCCCTCGAGCGGAGCGCACCGTCCTGCTCTGGAATCCCGAGTTGCTCGATCCCGAGCTGGGCTTACGCGCGAGCGCGCTCGGCGACGCCTCCAGGCTCATGGCAGAGCTCGTCTCCCGCGGCCTCCGAACGATCTGCTTCGCCAAGAGCCGCAAGGCCGCCGAGTTGATCCACCGCTTCACCGCAGAGCGCGTCGAAGCGGAGACCGCCGCGCGCCTGGCCCCCTACCGAGCCGGCTACACACCCGCGCAACGTCGGGAGATCGAACGCCGGCTCGTCGAAGGGGAGCTCCTCGGCGTCTCAGCCACCGATGCGCTCGAGCTCGGTATCGACATCGGCCTGCTCGACTGCGCGATCTCGGTCGGCTTCCCGGGCACCGTCGCGTCCCTGCGCCAGCAGTGGGGACGAGCCGGGCGGCGCAGCCACGGCCTGGCCGTGCTGGTGGCGAGCGAGGACGCGCTCGACCAGTACTTCATGCGCGAGCCGGACACGCTGCTCGAGCGACGGGTGGAGGCCGCGATCCTCGACCATTCGAACCCGCGCGTGCTCGACGGCCACGTCCGTGCAGCCGCCTTCGAGGCACCGCTGGACGACGAGGACCGTGCGGTGCTCGGCAACAAAGCCCTCGAGCGTGCCGCGTTGCTGCCCGAGCTCAAGCTGACGAGGTCGGGCTACGTGTGGGCCGGTCGCGACTACCCCGCGGCGCAGTTCGGGCTACGCTCGACGACACCCGACACGTTCGCCGTCGTCGAGGCCGAGAGCGGCACCGTCCTCGGAATCGTCGAGCGGGAGCGTGCCTACTCGACCGTCCACGAGGGCGCCGTCTACCTGCATCTCGGCGAGAGCTACCTGGTGCGGGAGCTCGACCTCCAGGCGCGCACCGCACTGGTCACGCCGTACCGGGGCGACTACTACACGCAGGCGAAGAAGGAGACGAACACGGCGATCGAAGAGACGGTGCGCACGGAGCGGCGCTGCGGCCTCGAGCTCTGCTTCGGCCGCATCTCCGTCACCGAGCGCGTCGTCGCGTACCAGAAGAAGTCGGTGCGGGATCAGTCCACGCTCGAGACGGTCGAGCTCGACCTGCCCGAGACGAGCTTCGAGACCGAGGCGATCTGGTATGTCCCGGAGCCCCAGCAGCTCAGCGGCCTGGAGAGGATGCCGACATTGCTCGGAACGCTCCACGCGGCCGAGCACTCGATGATCGCGCTGCTGCCGCTGTGGGCGATGTGCGACCGCTGGGACATCGGCGGCCTCTCGACGAACATCCACTTCCAGACCGACGCGCCGACCGTGTTCATCTACGACGGCCATTCCGGGGGCGTGGGCATCACCGAACGCGGGTTCAACGCCTTCGAGGGGTGGGTCGAGGACACGGCCCGCATGCTCGAGGGCTGCCCCTGCTCCGAGGGCTGTCCGTCCTGTGTCCAGAGCCCGAAGTGCGGCAACCTGAACGAGATGCTCGACAAGGCCGGGGCGTTGACCCTGCTGCGGAGGATGGTGGCGGCATCGACGTCCGGGAATTGACCGAGGCCGAGCTCGCGCTCGTCGACGCTCACCTGCCACTGCATCGTCTCGACAATGCGCAGACCTATCTCGTCGCCTGGGACGGTGTCGAGCCGGTCGGGCACGCCCACATTTCCTGGGAGGGAACGAAGCTGGGCACGCCCGAGATCCAGGACGTGTTCGTCCCGGAAGGCCTACGCGATCGCGGGATCGGGACGGAGCTGTCCCGGGCCGCAGAACGCCTGGCTGGCGAACGCGGCTACGACCTGATCAGCATCAGCGCGAGCATCTCGAACGCCGGCGCCCTCCGGCTATACCGCCGGCTGGGTTATCGCGACGCGGGCCTGGAGCCTCAGCACGTTGCGGAAACGATCCTCATCCGCGGTCGGCCCGTCGACGTCGACGACACGCTGATCTACCTGGTCAAGGAGGTGGCTGTCGATTCCGGGCCTGCTCGTTCGTCTTATCGTGGACAGCGACGAAAGGAGGAGACGTGAAGGTTCTCGCCCTGATCTACGGCGACGAGACGCGGTGGGCAACTGCCTCGGAAGACGACCGAAACGCCATGCTCGCGCGCTACCTCGCCTTCAACGAGTCCGCCGACGGCAAGATCCTCGACGGAGCCCAGCTTGCCCCGACCCGGTCGGCCACGACCGTTCGCGTCCGGGACGGCGAGACGGTCGTCACCGACGGCCCGTTCGCGGAAACGAAAGAGCAACTGGGCGGCTTCTACCTGTTCGAGGTCGAGAGCCTCGACGAGGCGGCCGAGTTGGCCGCGGAGATCCCAGGCGCCGCCCACGGGGCGATCGAGCTTCGCGCCGGACACCAGGAGGACTCGGAATGAAGTACCTCATGTTGCTCAACGGCGACGCGGCCGCGGTCGAGTCGTGGCAGAAGCTGTCGGCCGAGGAGGCGCGCAAGCTCCGCGAGCAGGAATTGCCGCGCTGGAACGAGCTGTTCGGCTGGATGTCCGAGCAGGGCC
This sequence comes from Actinomycetota bacterium, assembly GCA_046724565.1. GTDB lineage: Bacteria > Actinomycetota > Thermoleophilia > Gaiellales > Gaiellaceae > 3-1-20CM-4-69-9. Next base: position 4,425 of record JBKOWS010000155.1, read on the forward strand.
TCGAGGTGGAAGGTCTCGAGCTGGAGGAAGCGACGAACGCGAGAGTGGTGCGTGTTCGCGACGGCGAGACACTCGTTTCGGACGGGCCCTACGCCGAGACGAAGGAGGTGATCGGCGGCTACTTCGTCGCCGACTGCAAGGACCTCGACCAGGCAATCGAGCTCGCGCAGCGCGTTCCCGTCGTAGGCAGAGGCTCGGTGGAGATACGGCCGCTCGTGAGGCAGTAACGGTCGAGGCCCTCTTCCGCGAGGAGTGGGGCCGTGCGGTCTCCATCCTGATTCGCGTCCTCGGTGACTTCGAGCTCGCCGAGGACGCGGTGCAGGACGCGTTCGCAACCGCACTCGAGCGCTGGCCCGCAGATGGGACGCCGACCAATCCCGGGGCGTGGATCGTCGCGACGGCGAGAAACCGCGCGATCGACCGCATCCGGCGTGAGCGGACACTCGTCCGCAAGACCGAGTTGCTCGCCCAACTGGCCGAGCTGGAGACGAACGAGGACGACGACGTGGGCTCGATCCCGGACGAACGACTGAGCCTCATCTTCACCTGCTGCCACCCCGCTCTTGCGCCGGAGTCGCAGATCGCCCTCACGCTGCGCGAGGTGGGCGGCCTGCAAACCGACGAGGTCGCGCGTGCGTTCCTCGTTCCCGAGGCGACACTGGCGCAGCGGCTCGTGCGGGCGAAACGAAAGATCCGGGACGCCGGCATCCCCTTCCGCGTTCCCCCTGACCATCTCCTCCCCGAACGATTGCGTGCCGTACTCGCCGTGCTCTATCTCGTATTCAACGAGGGCTACTCCGCTACCGCGGGCGAGGCACTCGTGCGCCGTGATCTCTGCGACGAGGCAATCCGGCTCGGCAAGCTTCTGTCGGTCCTGATGCCCGACGAGGCAGAGGTCCTTGGGCTGCTCGCGCTGATGCTCCTTCAGGATTCGCGCCGGGACGCTCGGATCGACGAGCTCGGACAGCTCGTGCTGCTCGAGGACCAGGACCGAACGCTCTGGAACCACACGCGGATCGACGAGGGCCTGCGCGTTCTCGACCGTGCGCTCTCGCTCCGACGTCCCGGCCCGTACCAGCTCCAGGCGGCGATCGCTGCGCTCCACGCCCGGGCTCCGACGGCAGACGAAACGGACTGGAAGCAGATCGCGCTCCTTTACTCAGAGCTCGACCGGGCGACCGGCTCGCCGGTCGTTGCGCTCAATCGAGCGGTCGCGGTCGCAATGGCCGACGGCTACGAGCGTGGGCTGGAGCTGATGGAGGGTCTCCCGCTCGAGGACTACCATCTGTTTCACGCTGCCCGCGCCGACCTCCTCCGCCGATTGGAACGGCACGAGGAGGCGGCCGCCGCGTATCGGCGCGCACTCGAGCTGACTCGCAACGAGCTCGAACGAAGGTTCCTGGCGGAACGCCTCGACGAGATCAGCGCGCACTGAAAGCCGTAAGCCCCGAAACGGGGTAGACCGAGTGGCCCCTCACCGTGGCGATGGGCGAAGCCGAGGAGGACCTCGCGACGCTACGCGTCGCCGCCGCGTCCGCCTAGCTGCCGAGTGCCTTCATCGCGTCGGTCAGCCGCTGGCGCGTCTTCAGGACGCCCTCGAACAGATCGCCGTGCTTCCGCAAGCGTTCGAGCACCGCCGACATCGTGAACGCGAGCGGATCGAGCTTCTCGTTGACCTCGTCCCAGCGGAGCGGCGTCGACACGGGCGCGCCGAGCCGCGGTCGCACGGAGTACGCCGAGGCGATCGTCTTGCCTTCGCCGTTCTGATTCGCATCGATCAGGACGCCCCGGCGCTTGGACTTCGTCCACTCCGTCGTGGCGAGCCCGCGGTTGGTCCGTGCGATGGCGCCGGCGACAATCTCGGCGAACTGACGGGTGTCCGCGTAGGTGTAGCGACGCTCGACCGGGACGAGGATGTGCATTCCTTCCGCGCTCGACGTCTTCGGGAATCCCACGAGCTCGAAAGCGTCCAGCGCTTGTTTGACGAGCAGCGCGACCTGAACCGTCTCCTTGAAGCCGACATCGGGTGAGGGATCGAGATCGAACAGAACCCAGTCGGGACGATCCGGCTTGTCGACGCGTGAGTACCAGGTGTTCATGTCGATGCAGCCCATGTTCACCATCCAGAGGAGCGCGAGCTCGTCGTTGACGACGGGGAAGTTGACCCACTTGTTCTGCCGCGGTGACTCGCGCGTCGAGACGAGCGTGCGAAAGGTCGGGATCCACTCGGGCATGTGCGAGGGCGCGTCCTTCTGGAAGAAGCGGCCGGCCTCGATGCCGTCGGGCCAGCGCACCATCGTGAACGGGCGATCCCTGAGATGCGGGACGAGGACGGGTGCGACCGCGCGGTAGTACTCGATCAGGTCGCCCTTGGTGATGCCCTCGACGGGGAAGAACACCTTGTCGAGGTTCGAGAGCTTCAGCTCACGCGTGCCTTTGGCGATGCGGTCGGTGATCGGTTTCTCGCGGCGCACCTCCGCCGCCGCTTTGTCCTCGCGGAGACCCTTGTACGACGGCGCCCGCAGACGACCGTCATGCGTCCACTCGGCAAACTCCACCTCGGCGACGAGCTCGGGCTCGACCCAGATCACATCGCTCTTTCGCACCTTCGGCATCTTCGGAACTTCGCGGAAAGGAGGCGTGTCGCGCCGCAGCGGCCTGAGCTTGTCGAGGAGCTTTTCGATCTCCCGGCTGTTGAAGCCCGTGCCGACGTTCCCCGCGTAGACGAACTCGCTTCCGGTGTAGTACCCAAGGACCAGCGATCCGAAGCTCGACGCCCGGCGGCCGGTGCCCTTCGTGTAGCCCGCGATGACGAACTCCTGCTCGGAGTGCGTTTTGATCTTGAGCCAGTCGCGTGTGCGCTTTCCGGGGAGGTAGCGCGAGTCGAGACGCTTGGCCATGATCCCCTCGAGGTGCTGCTGCTTTGCGGCGTCGAGGAGGGCCTTGCCGTCGTCGAACGTCTCGGAGAGCCGCACGGTCTTGTTCCGCCGATCGAGCAGCCCTTCGAGCCGCTTGCGCCGCTCGACCAGCGGGAGATCGATCACGGGCTCCCCGTCGATCTCGAAGACGTCGAAGACGTAGTAGACGATCGGCGTTCCGGGTTTCCCCTGCTGCATGGCGGAGAAGCTCGAGCGGCCGGACTCGTCGAGCGCGCAGACCTCTCCGTCGAGCACGCAGTCGGGCGTCTTCACCGCCTTCGGGATCTCCCTCGCCACGCCGGAGAAGCGGGTCGTGAGGTCGTTGCCCTTCCGGCTCGTCAACGCCGCCTCGCCCCCCGCGACCGTGGTGATCGCCCGGTAACCGTCCCACTTGACCTCGAAGGACCAGCCCGCGCCGCGTGGCACTTCCTCGGCCAGCGTCGCGAGCATCGGTGCATACGTGCCCCCGCTTCGACGTGGAGTCGCGTCGGCCGTTTCGTCGCGCTTGCGAACGATGAGCCAGTTCTTCTCGTCGCCGCTCAGGTGCGCGGGAACGAGCGCCCAGGTCCCGTCGAGCTTCTCGCCGTGCAAGCGGACGGTCAGTCCTCCGTTCTTCTTCTCCTCGACCAGCTCGTAGGTGCCGTGATCCCAGATTTCCACGGTGCCCGCGCCGTACTCCCCCTTCGGGATCTCACCCTCGAAGGTCGCGTACTCCAGGGGATGGTCTTCGACGTGCACCGCGAGGCGCTGCTCGCCCGACTCGAGGGGCACGCCCTTCGGCACGGCCCAGCTCGCGAGCGCGCCGTCGCGCTCGAGCCGGAAGTCGTAGTGCAACCGGCGAGCGTCGTGTCGCTGCACGACGAAGATGGGCTCCTTCGTCTTGCCCTTCTTTATCCCGAAGGGCTCCGGGGTCTTCTTCGGATCTCGTTTGCGCTTGTACTCGGTGAGCTTCTGCTGCGGCATCTACGAAGCTTTGCGCTTCGAGGCACCCCCGCGCTGCTTCTTCGTCCGTTCGACCGACTCACGGAGCGCGGCCAGCAGGTCGACGACCTCGCCTTCCTGCTGTTCAGCCGGCTCCGGGAGGGGCTGGCCCTCAGCCTTCGCCTTGATCAGGTCGAGGAGCTCGTTCCGGTACCGGTCGTCGTACTTCTCCGGCTTGAACGTGTCGCTCAGGTTCTCGACGAGGGACTTGGCCATGTCCACCTCGGCCTTCTGGAGCCTCGGCTTGCCCAGGTCGCCGTCCAGCGCCTGCGGCTTCCGCACCTCGTCCGAGTAGTACATCGTCTCGAGGAGCAACACACCCTCGTACGGTCTCACCGCGGCGAGATGCTGCTTGTTGCGGATCACGACCTTGGCGATCGCAACCCGACCGGTCTCCTCCAGCGCGCGAACAAGCAGGTTGTACGGCTTCTCGGCGCCCTCGGCCGGAAGCAGGTAGTACGCCTTGCGGAAGTAGACGGGGTCGATCTCGTCGAGCGAGACGAAGTCCAAGATGTCGATCGAGTGCGTCAGCTCGACGTCGAGCCGGTCGAGGTCGTCGTCCTCGAGCGGCACGTAACGGCCCTTCTCGATCTCGAACCCCCTCACGATCTCGTCCGGATCCACGGGCTCGCGATCGTCACGTCGCACCTTCTCGTACGCGATCGGCGTCAGGTCCTTCTTGTCGAGGAAGTGGAAACGCAGCTCCTTCGACTCGGTCGCCGGAAACATCCGCACCGGGACACTCACGAGACCGAAGGAAATCGTCCCGCTCCAGATGGGTCGCATCGAGGGCCAAGGTACCCGGTCGGGGCGGTGTTTCAACCCGACCAGGCCGGGTAAAGCACTGTTTCAAAAGGGGACTGTTGTCCTTCCAAATGCTTCTCCACCCAGCGGGGGGGTCGAGTCTTCAGGCCGGTTTGCCGGCCTGAAGTCGTCTTGGGATCCGGGGAAAAGACTGTGGATGTTGTGGAGAGGCGGCACGGGGCTAGGCCAGAAACCTCTCGGAACCTGCGAGAAGCTCCCGACTATCCACAGCAGGGCGTTGACTCAGGCGTAAACGCCCAGCGAGCGGAATTTGGCTCGCCGACTGCGCTTGAGCTCATCCGGCGGACTGCTTTCCAGCTCGTCGAGCGCTTCCCGCAGGGATTCCCCCAGGAGACGCGCGGCCTCGTCCGGGTCAATGTGCGCGCCGCCTTCGGGCTCCGGGACGATGCGGTCGATCACGCCCAGCTCGAGGCAGTGCACGGCGTCCGGCTTGAAGGCCGCGGCCGCCTTCTTGGCCTCGGAGGCATCACGCCACAGGATCGCCGCACAGCCCTCGGGCGAGATGACGGTGTAGATCGCGTTCTCCTGCATCAGCACGCGATCGGCAAGCGCCGTGGCGATCGCCCCGCCGGAACCGCCTTCGCCGATGACGCACGTCACGATCGGAATGCCGAGCCGCGACATAACGGCCTGCGAGCGGGCGATGGCGCCGCCCTGTCCGTGCTGCTCGGCGGCAACGCCGGGATACGCGCCGGGAATGTCGACGAGGCTGATCAGCGGAAAGCCGTGACGATCGGCCAGCTCCATCAGGCGCATCGCCTTCCGGTAGCCCTCTGGGTACGCCATCCCGAAGTTGCGCTTCGTGCGCTCCTGAATGTCGCGTCCCTTCTGATTGCCGATGAGCGCAACCGTGCGACCGTCGAAGCGGCCGATGCCGATCACGACTGCGGCATCGTCGGCGCGGCCGCGATCTCCGTGGAGCTCGACCCAGTCCTCGAAGAGGCGCTCGACATAGTCGAGCGTGTAGGGCCGGTCCTGATGCCGTGCGAGCTCGACCGAGCGCCAGATCTCCTCGTCCGTCGGCGCGGCCTGGATGCGCTCGAGCTGGCGCTGCAGCTTCTCGAGCTCGGTCGACAGTTTCGTCCCACCGAGCAGGTTGAGGCTGCGCAAACGCGTGAGCCGCTCACGCAGCCGTAGCTCGTGGTCAGTTGCCATTCGCGCCGAAGAGCCGCAGGAGACGCGTCACGTAGGCCTTGAGCTCAGGCCGAGGAACAATGGCGTCGATGTGGCCGAAGCGAAGGTTCTGCTCGGCCAGCCCGAAGTCTTCCGGCAGCTTCTCCCGGGTCGTCTGCTGGACGACCCGGGGTCCGGTGAACGCGAGCAGCGCGGCAGGCTCGGCGACGATCACATCGCCTAGACTGGCGAAGCTGGCGAGCACCCCGGCGGTCGTCGGATGGGTCATGACGCTGATCATCGGCTGGCCGGCGTCGTGCAGATCCTCGACCGCGCAGACGGTCTTCGGTAGCTGCATCAGCGACAGGATCCCCTCCTGCATCCGCGCGCCGCCCGATGCCGTCACGGAAACGAGCGGCACACCGCGCTGCGCTGCGCTGTCGCAGGCGCGCGAGAACTTCTCGCCGACCACGCTGCCCATCGATCCGCCCATGAAGGAGAAGTCCATCACCGCCAGCTCGCAGCCGTTGCTGTCGATCGTCGCCTTTCCGATCACCATCGCCTCGCCGAGGCCGGTCTTCATCTCCGCTTCCGCGAGACGCTCCGTGTACGGACGAAGGTCGAAGAAGTCGAGTGGATCCTCCGAGCGGAGGTCGGCCGCTTCCTCGGAGAACGATCCGGCGTCGGCAAGCGACGCGATCCGCGCTCGCGCGCGCATCGTGAAGTGATGGCCGCACTGCCGACAGACCCAGAGCGCCGCGTCGAGCTCGTCGTCCCGGTAATGCGAGTCGCAGCCGGGACACGTGTTCGGGTGTTTCTTGCCCGGCGGCTCTGGGACGTTCCGGTGCTCGATGGAGACGTCGATCCGGGAAGACATGAGGAGTCGAGTTTAGACAGGTGTCCGGGGCCTACGGTTGCGCCCTAGAGCTCCAGAGCAGCCGTCAGCCGCGAAATCGGATCGACGTTGGCCGGCTCGAACGTCGCGCCCGTGATCCCCGCGCCGAGGACGTTCGTCCGGGCGTCGATGGCACGGAGCAGGCGCTCGGCCTCCTCGAGGGACAAACCGCCGGGCTCCGGCATGAAGACCGAGGCCTCCGTGGGCTCGAGGACATCGACGTCGAACGCGACGTAGGTGCAATTCGAGCCCTCGAGGGCACGCGCGATGCCCTCCTCGCCGAGATGGATCCCCTGGGCGGCGATGTACTCCTCCTCGGGCGGATCCAGGTTGCGCGCGCCGACTAGCGCAACGTCGTCGGCCTCCACCGCGCCCGAATCGAGCAACATCCGGAGCGGCATCCCCCAGAGGTTTCCGGACGGCGACGTCTCGGGCGTGTTCAGGTCGCCGTGCGCGTCGAACCAGATCAGGGAAAGCCGGTCCTGACGCGCCGCCAGCCCTTCGACCGCGCCGACATGCGAGCAACAGCAGCCGCCGAGCACGAGCGGCCGCTCGGGCAGATCGGCCGCGAGAGCGAGGTTCTGCTCCTCCAGCGTGTCGCCCTCGATGATCGAGCTCTCGGGCTGCGGCAGCTCGAGCCACGCTGCCTCCGCCATTGCCTCCCCGCCGTCGCCCCACGCCTGCGGAACGCGCACGAGGCCGGAGCGGAAGACCCGACCGCAGGCATGGCACTCGTACTCCGGGCCGAGGGCGACCGCGGTGTAGGTCTTGCAATCGGGACACTTCGCCCGCAGCCGGCTCACGTCAGCTCCTTCTCGTAGACGACATCCTCGTTGATCACGCGCATGCCGGCTCGCTCGTAAAGCCGCGTCGCGCCACTCGGATTCTGCGTATCGACTCCGAGGCCGACGTGCGACTCGCCTCGCCGATGAAACTCGACGAACGTG
>JBKOWS010000172.1:0-11752 GCA_046724565.1 Actinomycetota bacterium
GCGGTCCCCGCGCTTCCAGAGACGACGGCGATCAACGAGGCAAGCGCGACGGGCAGGATCACTGTGGGTTGCACCATCTGCGCGCTACCGGGCGCTCCGGTAGACCTGAGTGCCCTCCCACCGAAGTCGTCCTCCGTCTTCGACCCGCGCAGTCACGAATCGCCCTGTGCCGAGGTGCAGTTCGTCGAACAGCTTGACACGAGCAGGATGGAAGAGATACAGGCGGTAGTCGCCGAACTGTGCCCGATCGTATTCGCGAAAGCGACTCCCGTACACGGCCTCGGCGTCCTCGGCGTCTGCTCCTTGTAACTCGCGAGCCGAGCCGAAGAGCTGGATGCCGCTGTCGTGCTTCCCCCACACCTGTCCCGCGTCGTAGACCACGATCGCGACGGTCTTACGGGTGCGGACATTGCGGGAGTGCTGTGCCTGGGGCTCCGAGAGCCAGATCACCTCCAGCTCCGGGGTGAAGGCGAAGTAGGCGGTGTTGATATGGGACGACCCGCCGCGATCCACCGTTGCGATCGCACAGAGCGTCGAGGCCCCGAGAAGTCGCCGTGCCGCGTCCACCATCCGCGCCTCCGCAAACCGCTGTTTCGACTGCTCGATCGCCATCAGCCTCCGAATCATCTCGTCCGGCGGGGATGATGCGCGTAACCGCGAGGCCCGCAAGGCTCCACACCCATGGCGGACCAGAACGCGCCGGTCGGCGTGCCGGCAAGCGCTGTGCCCCGTGAGGAATCCAGTGGGGATCAAATGCTCGCCATCCTGCTCGCGATGGCGATGTTCGTACTCGTCGTCGACACGTCGCTGATGAACGTCTCGATCTCAGCCGTCGTCCGTGACCTCGACACGACCGCGAGCGGCGTGCAGTCGGCGATCGCGCTCGAGGCCCTCGTGTCGGCCGCGTTCATCCTCATCGGCAGCAAGATCGGCGACCTGATCGGCCGCAAGCGCGCCTACATCCTCGGTCTATTGGGATACGCGGTAGGGGCGCTGTCGATGACCCTGTCGCAGAGCCTCGTGCCCATCATCATCTTCTGGGCGATCATCGGCGGCCTCGGGGCGTCGCTCCTGCTCCCGGCGATGCAGTCCTTGATCCACGGCAACTTCGAGGGGGCGATGCAGCGGAAGGCGTACGCGCTCGTTGGCGCAGCGGCCGCGATCGCCGCTGCCGTTGGGCCGCTGGTTGGAGGCTTCATCACGACCTACCTGTCCTGGCGGGTCGCGTTCTTCGGCGAGGTCGTGATCATCGCGATCGTGCTCCTAGGCAGCAGGCGCGTGCACGACGTGCCGTACACGGGGTCGCGAGGTGTGGACGTCGTCGGCGCCATCCTCTCCGCCGTCGGGATGGGCGGCGTCGTCCTGGGCATCCTCCTGTGGCAGGAAGGCGGAGAGTCGGTCGGGGCGGTGATCGCCGTCGGCGCGGTCGCGCTCGGATCGCTCGTCTGGTGGCTGCGACGCCGCAAGCGCGAAGGACGGCCCGCGTTGCTCGACATCGGATTGTTCTCGTCGAAGTACTTCCGGCTCGGGATCTCCTGCCAGACGCTCCAGCAGATCTCATTGGGCGGGATGATGATCGCGCTTCCGATCTTCCTCCAGATGGTGCTCGAGTACAACGCACTCGAAGCAGGCCTGTCGCTCGCGCCGCTGTCACTGAGCATGTTCGTCGTCGCCTTGCTCGCCGGCAAGAAGGCGGGGAATCGCAGTCCGAGTAGGATCATCCGGGCAGGGTTCTTGCTGCTCGTCGTCGGCATCGCCGCGCTGATCCCGATCGTGCCGCGCGCGCACTCCGGCTGGGCGATGGCCGTGCCGCTCCTGATCGCCGGTTGCGGCCTCGGCCTGCTCGTTTCGCAGCTGAACAACTACACGCTCTCTCCCATCGAGGAGGAGCGCGTCAGCGAAGCGGCAGGCGTGAACTCGGCGGGCGGGTCGTTCGGCCTCTCGTTCGGACTCGCGTTCGCCGGCGCGATCATGCTCGCGTCGCTGTCGCTCGTCTTCACCAACAAGGCCAACTCGAGCGACGTGCTGACGCCGGCCCAGCAGGATCGCGTTGCCGATGGCCTCGAGCAGAACGCCGAGGTCTTGACGAACACCGACCTGGAGAAGCTCCTCGCCGGCCAGACGCCCGCCGTGCAGCAGGAGATCCTGGAGATCAACACCGACGCGCGGCCGATCGCCCTGCAGATCGCGCTTGCGATCCCGCTCCTCGCCGGACTGCTCGGGCTCGTCCAGAGTTTTCGGATGACGCGGCTCGCTGATCCCAAACCGTCGGGAGCCGCTGAGACGTTGTTGGCCGGCTGACGTCCGGCGGCGTCACTACTCCGTCGGCCACGGCACGCCGTCGGCATGCTCGCGTCTGAGCGGATCCATTGACCCCGCTCGAATGCAGCGCTAGGTTCGAGGCGCGATGGGCCGCTTCGAGGAGATGTACCGGCGCTCGCTGGAGGATCCGGAGGGGTTCTGGGCCGAGGCGGCGACTCGGATCGACTGGGACGAGCCCTGGCAGCAAGTGCTTGACGACTCGCGGGCGCCGTTCTACCGCTGGTTCATCGGCGGGCGCCTGAACAGTTGCCACAACGCACTCGACCGCCACGTCGACGGAGGCCGGGCCGATCAGCCCGCCCTGATCTACGACTCCCCGGTGACTGGATCCTCAGCGACCTTCACTTACGGAGAGCTGCGCGATGCGGTCGCGCGCTTCGCGGGGGCATTGGAGGCCGAGGGAGTCACGCGCGGCGACCGCGTCATCGTCTACATGCCGATGGTTCCCGAAGCGGTGATCGCGATGCTCGCCTGCGCGCGGATCGGCGCTGTTCATTCGGTCGTGTTCGGCGGGTTCGCCTCGCATGAGCTCGCGAGCCGGATCGAGGATGCCAAGCCGAAGCTCATCGTGGCGGCTTCGTGCGGGATCGAGCCGTCGGGCGTCGTCCCGTACAAGCCGTTGCTCGACGCGGCGATCGAGCTGGTCGAGTCGAAGCCGAAGCGCTGCATCATCCTCCAGCGCTCGACGCTCGAGTGCGAGCTCGATCCGAGCCGCGACATCGATTGGGAAGAGGCCATCTCGAGCGCGAACCCCGCCGCGTGCGTCGCGCTCGAGGCGACCGAGCCGCTGTACATCCTCTACACGTCGGGAACGACTGGGGAGCCGAAAGGGATCGTGCGCGACAACGGCGGACACGCGGTCGCGCTTGCCTGGACGATGAAGCACATCTACGGCGTCGACCCCGGCGAGGTGTACTGGGCCGCCTCCGACGTCGGCTGGGTGGTGGGACACTCCTACATCGTTTACGCGCCGCTGTTTCAGGGCTGCACGACGGTTCTCTACGAGGGCAAGCCGGTGGGTACGCCGGACGCCGGAGCGTTCTGGCGAGTCATCTCCGAGCACGGGGTGTCGACTCTCTTCACCGCGCCGACTGCGTTCCGTGGAATCAGGCAGCAGGATCCGGAAGGCGACCACATCGATCGCTACGACCTTTCGCGCTTTCGCGCGCTCTTCCTCGCCGGCGAGCGCTGCGACCCAGAGACACTTCGTTGGGCGGAGGAGAAGCTCGGTGTCCCGGTCATCGACCACTGGTGGCAGACCGAGACTGGGTGGCCGATCGCGGCCAACTGCCTGGGGATCGAGCAGCTGCCGGTCATTCCGGGCTCGCCCACTCGCCCAGTCCCGGGTTGGGACGTCCACGTCGTGGACGGCGCGGGCGAGGAGCTTCCCAGCGGAGAGATCGGCGCGCTCGTCGTGAAGCTGCCGATGCCGCCGGGCTCCTCACCGACCCTCTGGAACGCGGACGAGCGGTACCGCGAGGTCTACCTCTCCACCTTCCCCGGCTACTACCAGACCGCCGACGCCGGCTACCTCGACGAGGACGGCTACGTGTTCGTCATGTCGCGCACGGACGACATCATCAACACCGCCGGCCACCGCCTCTCGACGGGGGCGATGGAGGAGGTGCTCGCCGCGCACCCGGACGTCGCAGAAGTCGCGGTGATCGGAGTGGCGGACGAGCTCAAGGGACAGCTGCCTGTCGGCTTCCTCGTGCTGAAGTCAGGCGTCGACCGCGCGCATGACGAGATCGTCGCGGAGGTGGTGAAGCTCGTGCGCGAGCGGATCGGTCCGGTCGCCTCGTTCAAGACGGCAGTCGTCGTCGAGCGTCTGCCCAAGACACGATCCGGCAAGATCCTGCGGGGCACAATGCGCCGGATCGCGGACGGCGAGGAGTACTCCTCCCCGGCCACGATCGACGATCCCGCGACGCTCGACGAAATGGCGGATGCACTCAGCTCGATCGGCTACGCGCGTCCGGCTCCGGCGCTCCACGCGGGCTGACTCGTCGATCCTCGGCAGCGCCGCAGCGCCTTGCGCACCGATGTTGCGCCAGTGCCGATGCGGCCGGATTGCGTTCTCGCCCCATCAAAACTATTCTTTAGTCATGCCTAAATCGCACGTGACCAGGCGGCAGTTGCTCGTTGCTGCGGCGCCGGCTGTCGCGGCAGTGCCGCTGGCAAAGCTCGCGATCGAAGAAGCCAGGGCCGCGGCCCCCACCGGACACGTCGGAATGACGATGGAGATGCCGTCGCACGCCGCGATGATCGGCGCAGAGGTACCCGCGCCCGGCGGCCCTCACGACCTCGACGAACTGCTCTACCCGCCTCACCCACTTCCCCATAAGCCCGGACGCGCTCGCGAATACACCGTGTCGGCCTACGACCATGAGATCGAGGTCGCCAAGGGTGTCTCGTTCGCCGCCTGGACGTACAACGGGACCGTTCCGGGCCCGGTCATTCGCGCGACCCAGGATGATCTCCTACGCGTGACGTTCGCCAACGCCGGATACCACCCGCACACGATCCACTTTCACGGGATCCACCCGGCGAACATGGACGGAGTCTTCGAGATCGTCGATCCTGGCCAGAGCTACACGTACGAATTCCCGGCGCGACCATATGGAATGCACCTGTACCACTGCCATGCCACGCCGCTGAAAAAGCACATCGCAAAAGGCCTCTACGGCGCGCTGATCATCGATCCGCCCAAGCCTCGGAAGCCGGCACAGGAGCTCGTGATGGTACTGACGGGATTCGACACCGATGGCGACGGCGAGAACAACTTCTACGGGGTCAACGGCCCGGCCTTCTACTACGCGAAATACCCCATTCGCGTCCGCCGCTCGCAGACGGTGCGCATCTATCTGGCCAATCTGACGGAGTTCGATCCGATCAATTCGTTCCACTTGCACGGCGAGTTCTTCCGCTACTACCCGACGGGCTCGAGCGACCAGTTCGAATACACCGACACCGTCATGCTCTGCCAGGGGCAGCGCGGGATCATCGAGATCGACTTTCAGAACACGGGTCGTTTCATGTTCCACGCACACCAGTCCGAGTTCACAGAGCTCGGCTGGATGGGGTTCTTCGAGGTCGGCGACTGATGGCCTCAACCTCCGCAGCGGCGGAGCCTCCAGCGGGTCCGCGCCGTTTGTGGGCGCTAGTTCCCGCACTCTTGCTCGCCGGCGTCGTCTCTCTGTTCGCGGCGACAGGCACTTCGCTCCTCGATCTCGTCGGCCACGCGCCGCCACCCCGCGATGAGTTCGACATTCGCCGCGTCGAGTTCAAGCCCGGAGAGATCAAGATCAGAGTCACGAACCCGCAACGGCAGAAACTGACGATTGCAAGCGTCACGGTCGACGATGCGATCGTCAGTTTCCAGACCGACGGGCCGAAGACGCTTTCCCGCCTGCGCTCCAGCACGATCGTCGTCCCGTTCCACTGGGTCGAAGATGATCCGTACAGCGTCGGGGTCACCAGCTCGAGCGGAATAGAGACCCGGTCCGACGTACCAGCGGCGGTCGAGACCCGCGGGACGACGTCGCGAGGCTTCCTTGGTTACACGATCATCGGCATCCTCGTCGGAGTCGTTCCGGTCGCGCTCGGGCTCGGTTGGTTGCCCTCCCTGCGTCGCGCCGACGCGAATTGGCTCGCGGCGTTCATGGCACTCACCGCGGGCTTGCTCAGCTTCCTCGCGCTGGATGCCTTTGCTGAGGCGCTCGACCTCCAGGCACGGCTCCCGTCGGCGTTCCAGGGCACGGGCTTGATCCTGCTCGGCGTCGCGGCCAGCTACCTCGGTCTCACTTTTGTCTCGCAACGTCTGTCGGCCCGGCGCCGGCGAGCGCGCGTGACGACGCTCGAGGGCGTGGCGCTCGCCACGCTCGTCGCGATCGGAATCGGCTTGCACAATCTTGGTGAGGGGCTTGCGATCGGGTCCTCCATCGCGCTCGGAGAACTTGCGCTCGGGACGTTCCTGATCGTGGGCTTCATGGTGCACAACATCACCGAGGGACTCGGGATTGCCGCACCAATCGCTGCCGGCGAACGCATCGGCCGGACACGGCTCGCGGCACTCGCTCTCATCGCCGGTGCCCCGGCGATCGCGGGCGGTTGGATCGGCGGATTCCTAACCAGCGACCTCCTCGGTGTGTTCTTCTTCGCGCTGGCCGTCGGTGCTGCCCTTCAAGTCGTCGTTGAAGTCGGCCGATACGTCGCGCGCCGGGCGCCCGGGGGACTTCGTTCCGGCTTCGTGATCGGCGGCTACCTCACGGGTATCGCCGTCATGTACGTCACCGGGCTGCTGGTGGCCTGACGTGGACGCAAACCCCGAGCCGGCACCGCGCCGTCTGCGCCGCGACCAGACATTTCTCGCCGGCTTGAGCGATGCGGTTCAGGACTACCTCCGCGAGATCTACAAGCTTCGTAACGAAGCGGGACGCGTCAAGACATCGACTCTCGCACAGCGGATGGGAGTCGCGCCGCCATCGGCAACCGCGATGGTCAAGAGGCTTGCGAAACTCGGACTCGTCGAGCATGAGCTCTATCGCGGCGTGCGCCTGACCGCTGCTGGGGAGCGCGTCGCGCTCGAGGTGATCCGTCATCACCGCTTGCTCGAGCTCTACCTCGCCGAGGCATTCGAGCTCGGACTCGACGCCGTTCACGCTGAGGCGGACCGGCTCGAGCATGCGCTTTCCGAGAGGCTCGAGCGCCACATAGACGAAGCCCTTGGCTCACCCATGCACGACCCGCATGGAGACCCGATTCCAGACGTGAAGCTCCGCATCGTTCAGGCGAGCTCGATACGGCTCAGCGAACTCACGGCTGGGACGCAGGGAAACGTCGTGCGAGTACCGGACGACGACGTTGAGTTGCTTCGATATCTCGAAAGCGTGGGTCTCGTTCCCGGCGCACGAGTCGAACTCGTTCGCGCGGAGCCTCTGCGGGGGCCGATCACGGTCCGGGCGAACGACCTCCAGACGGCCATCACGCGTGAATTGGCTGAGCGAATTCAGGTCGGCGCATTGGGTGGTTCGCGCTAAACGTAGGCTCGTTTGATCCGCTGCGCGGGGTCGGCTACGCCCAGGCTGAAGCAGTGTCCGTTCGACAGGGAGCAGACCCGACGCGCTTCTAGACCAGCGTCTCTTCGACGCTTCGAGCCAGGCCTTCCTGCAACACGCGCGCTCGGGCCGCCGCGGGATGGACCTCCTTCAACTCGTACCGCCGTAGCGCATCGGCGACGACCGGTACGGCACCGTTACGCTCGAACAATGTCTGCAGTAGGCCGACACGATCACGTTCTGGTTCACTGTCCGAGGTGCAATGAACGCGCGACGATCGACCGCCGTTCCGGTGTGTTGCGGATCACATGTTCGTCATGTGGCTTCATCAACGAAGAACGCGGGCAGCGCTCCGAAGAGACACGCCTGGCTCGGCGATGGGCTCTGAATGTCTACAACAGCGGAGACACGTTCTTCGGTGCGCGTCTTTGGCTCGAAACCGACTGCTGCGGCGGTCGCCGGTTGTGGGCGCTGAACGCGCGTCACCTTGAGTACCTAGCCGCCTTTGTCCGTTCGAAAGACCGGACACGCGAGTTCCCGAGCCTCCCTGGCATCGTCAGCTCGCCCACAAGTTGCCTGTCTGGATGGTGGAGGCGAAGCACCGAGACGAGGTGCTACGAGCGCCTGATCGCCTGCGAAGCACTCTCTAGCTCGGGGGACATTCCTGAACTGTGAGTGTGCGGGCTGGCCCAGGCTGGCGCCACGTTCCCTGACTAGACAGACGCGCCTTCGGACGGGTGATCACGTTGCGCGGCTCGACGATCGCGCTACCGACCCGGTCGCTTCTTCTTCGGCGCGGACGGGCTATGCACGCGAGATCGCCGCCACGAGGTAGCTGACGCTCGTCAGCCTTCCGCGACCGCGTATACGCGCCAGGTGCCCGGAACGCCTTTGAGCTCGTGCTCTCCGCGATCGGTGAAACCGAATCCCGAGCCGGCAACGAGATCCTTCACGGTCTGTGAGACCACCACCTCGCTAGGCTCGGCGAGCGCGGCGACGCGTGCGCCGGTGACAACCGAGATCCCCGCAAGCTTTTCCCCCACGACCTCGCACTCTCCGGTATGGATTCCAGCGCGGACGTCGAGGTCGAGCTGTTTGGCACGGCTCACGATCGCCTGTGCACACGCAATCGCGCGCGCGGGACCGTCGAAGCGGCAGAAGAAGCCGTCGCCCGCGGAGTCGACCTCGTCCCCCCGGAATCGCGCGAGGTCGCGTCGCACATCCTCGTGATGACGGGTCAGCAAATCTCGCCATGCCCGGTCGCCGAGCGCCGCTGCTCGCCCCGTCGAGCCGACGAGGTCCGTGAACAGAACTGTCGCGAGGACAGAGTCGGGGATCCGATGGGGCTGTCCACCTTCGACGAAGGCCCTGGTCTCACGCGCGATGTCCCCGAACGTCTCGATGAGCGTGTCGGCAGGCAACGCGACCGACCGAGCGTCGGGAACGCGGCGAGCCACGTCCAGCATCTCGTCTCGCTGCGCTGGGCCGTGGAGTACGAGGGTCGGCACGCTGACGCTCGCGAGCACGTCTCGAAGATCGGTCTCGCCTAGGACACGATAGAAGTTCAGGGCCGCGCCCGGGCTTGCATTGAACCGTTGGCAGGTCACGAACCAATCGACGAACTCGTCGTCCGCGCTCGGGTTGGCCCTGCGAGCCTGCTGCTCGAAGTAGTCGCGCTCGCCCCAGAGTTGACGGACCTCTCGGAGCTGCTCGCGCCACGCGTCCGGTTCGAGTCCATACGGATAGTCCTCCGTCTTCACAGCGCGCGCGGGTGTGTTCACAAGGACGAGCGCTCTCGTGCGCTCCGGATAGGTCGCCGCAAACATCGCACAGGGCTGACCACCGCCGCCGGCCCCCACGAGCACCGCGCGTTCGGCTCCGACTGCGTCAAGCACCGCACGGATGTCGTCCATGCGTGCCTCGAGGGTTCCCAGGTCTCGTGGGCGGTCCGAGAGGCCAGTTCCACGCTTGTCGAGCATGATCAGGCGGGCGAACGACGCGAGGCGTTCGTAGAACGACTTCCAGTCCCGATTGAGCCAGGGAAAAACGAGGTTTGCGAACGTCGGGACGAAGACGAGGTCGAACGTCCCCCCGCCCGCGACCTGATACGCAATCGCGACGTCGCCGCTTCGTGTGTAGTGGATCTCGGGGACATCCATGGCGCCCGAGCTTAGTGCTGCTCGAGGGCCGCGTCAGATTTACAGCCTTGGCGCCAGCCCTGAAGCATCTGCCCGATGAACTGGAGCTTCTGGACATCCTGGACGAGATCACGTTTTCCAAGCCTGTTCACGACGGCTTCGGACATTTCCCAAACACTGGCGCATCCGAGAGTCGGGTGCGCCGACTCGTTCTCGTCGCCAACACGTGACCGCGCTTGTGTTCTGAGGGTTGGGGGTACTGTCTTCGGTTCCGGCGTTTGGAGGCTCTAGTTATGCGCGCAACCCTCATGTACGAAGCCGGCGATGTCCGGGTCGAGGATGTCCCGGACGCTCGACTGATCGACGCCACCGACGCGCTCGTTCGCGTCACGCGCGCCGCAATCTGCGGTAGCGATCTGTGGCCGTACAAGTCGATGCCGCACGCCGACGCCGGCCGGCGGATGGGACACGAGTTCATCGGAGTCGTCGAGGCGGTCGGCGCCGACGTCGAGATGGTCAAGGTCGCAGACTTGGTCGTCTCGCCGTTTCTTTGGTCCGACGGAACCTGCGTCTTCTGCCGGGAAGGGCTGCCAAGCGAATGCCTTCACGGAGGTAGGTACGGCATCGATGATGTCGATGGCGGTCAGGGCGAGGCCGTACGCGTCCCCCAGGCGGATGGAACGCTCGTCGTGCTGCCGGTTGACGCTGACGACGCCTTGATGCCGTCGCTGCTCACGCTCACCGACGTGATGGGCACCGGCCACCACGCCGCCGTTACGGCGAAGGTTGGTCCCGGCAAGACTGTCGCCGTGGTCGGCGACGGCGCCGTCGGGCTCTGCGGTGTGATCGCGTCGAAGCGCCTCGGCGCCGACAGGATCATCCTGCTCGGCAGCAACCTGGAGCGCACCGCGCTCGGGCAAGAATTCGGCGCCACCGATGTGGTGCGCGAGCGCGGCGAGGAAGCGGTCGAGCGCGTCCGCGAGCTGACCGAGCACGGCGCGCACTCCGTGCTCGAATGCGTGGGTCTCGAGCAGGCTGTCGAGACCGCACTCGCGATCGCCCGACCCGGCGGCGCGATCGGCCGGGTGGGCGTGCCCGAGCACGACACGACACCGACCGGCCCAGCGTTCTGGAAGAACGCTTCGATGGCAGGCGGCCCGGCGCCCGTGCGCGCGTACATCGAGGAGCTGTTGCCGGACGTCCTCGAAGGTCTGATCGAGCCAGGTCGTGTCTTCGACCGCACCGGCTCGATCGAGGACGTGCCGGACGGGTACCGCGCGATGAACAACCGCCAAGTTCTGAAGTTCCAAGTCAAAACATAGAAGACAAGCGGCAGCACGTTCGGCGACAACACGATGCCGCCCAGCAGCAGACACCGGATGAACCAAGTCATCGTCGTCACCGGACCGGGATCGCGATTAGCGCTTGACTTTGGTGAGACGCCAGCGGCGTGAATAAGGCCGGTGACGTCGCCGTGTGTCGAGGCGGTCTCGACGAGAGCGAACAAGTCGTCGGCCGGAACGGTTGCTAGCGCCGTGTTCTGCTCGGGCGTTCAGAGCGCCGAGACGGTGCCCGGCCTGCGATGCGATCACGACGCCTGCCCCGCATCACCCTGCCGAACTCCTCGAGCACGACCGCAGTTCCGTACAAGTCGACTGCAAGGATGGCTTCTGCTGAAGCTCCCAATACTCCAACGCGATCAGGTCACGGACACGCTCCACGCCCACCAGCTCGCCAAGCGCGGCAACGAGTTGGGGTCATAGCGGAAGCGGTGCGATGGGCCAAGCGCGGCGCCCGCATCAACACCATCAGCCCCGGCATCATCATCACCCCGCTCGCCGCGGACGAGCTCACCGGGCCACGCGGCGAGAGCTATCGGCGGATGCTCGAACAGAGCCCCGCCCGACGCGCCGGAACCCCCGATGAGGTCGCAACCGTGCCACGCTGCTCATGGGCCCGGACGGCGCGTTCATCACCGGCAGCGACTTCCTAATGGACGGCGGCGTCACCGCCTCATACTTCTTCGGCGACCCCGCGGTCTGAACGGGCCCTAAGGCTCCGCCCGACGATCTGCGGCACCTTCAAGGGACATTCCCCGCACACGCGGGCAATCCAGACCTGTTAGGCCTCGTGCTTGCTCTGGGCCGCCGCCACCACGTTTCCGAGCAGCGCGCTGGGTAGCTCGACCCCAAACCGCTCGTGCAGGAGGTAAAGCTCGTGATAGTCCTTGGCAGT
>JBKOWS010000146.1:0-17949 GCA_046724565.1 Actinomycetota bacterium
AAGCTCACGCTGAGCTACACGCCGCGACCGGGGTCGGCGGCGGGTGTCTCGGCAACCGCGATCCTGGCCGCCTACGACTCGTACTTCGACCTACAGGTAACTGTCAAGAACCAGCTGCACCGTGTCCTGTCGAGCGTCCTCGTCCCGGCCGACCTCCTCGCCCAGAGCGCCGGCGTCACCGCCGGGTACGCGCCGAACTTCCTGCCGGGCATCCGCCTCGCGCCGAGCTTCTTCAAGGGCTCGCAGAGCAACATCCTCACCTATCCCGGCCGTTACGCCTGGGCCGACTACCTCGCGCTCGATCTGGGAGCCGCGCACCTCGCCGTCTACTCGGCGAACCCGCCGCCGAATCACATCCATCCGGTGGAGCTCGGTTTCGTCCGCACCGCAACCGGCTCGTTCTGCTCCGACCGCTTCTTCTGCATCGCCCATTCCTTTGACACCTCGGTCGCGGACGGCGCCAGCTGGACGAGCCCAGTCGTCCGCGTCCGGGTCGGCGAGACGCTGGACAAGACGCTGCTCGGCTACCGGAAGGACAACGGCATCGACGCGTATCCATCCGTTGCAGACAAGCTCGGATCGAAGGCGGCGACCTACGAGAAAGCGCCGCTGATCAAGGCCGACCTGCAGAAGGGGCTGCCGCCGCTTGCGGGCTGGCCGGACGCGCTCCGGCGCCTGCCGTCACCTGTGCTGGTGCACCCGGTTCGCTACACCCAGGGGCTCTTCGACGAACGCGACCCCGACTTCCTGCCGCCCGACCCGCACGTCGGGAGTCTCGCCGACCTCAATGCGATGATCGCGGCGGCCCATTCGCTCGGCCAGTTGGTGATGCCCTACCTGAACGTCAGCTGGTGGAACGTCAACTCGCCGACGGTCAAGCAGCTGCTCAGTCAGGGAGGCGCGGACCGGTTCGCCGCGCTCGACGCGGGCGGGCGACCGAAGCTGGAGCCGTACCGGCCGTTCATGGGTTACATCGTCTCCCCGTACACGCAGGTCGTGCGCGACCGTATCCGCGCGCTGATGGACCAGTGGCAGACGGATGCCCCGACCGACTGCTACTTCTTCGACCAGATCGGCGCGCGACCGTGGATCCGCGACTACAACCCGGCCGCGCCCAACCCGCAGTCGTACTACGACGGCTGGCTCGAGGTGATGGCGCCGTACGCGTCGCGCTGCCTGATGGTCGAGGACGGCTGGGATCGGCTGGCCAGGAGCTTCGTGGGCTTCCACGGCGGGCTGCTGACGGTGCAGCGTGAGTCGTCCGAGGCGGACATCCTCTTCGGCGCGGGCAACTGGGAGCCGTTCCCCCTTGCGCCGATGCTCCTGCACGACAAGGTGCTGATGTACCAGCACGACCTGGCCGAGCAGACGATGACGAACGATCATCCGACGCTCACGTACAACCTCGCGCTCGGTTTGATGCTCTCGTACAGCTGGGACGGGACCAACGACTCGCTGGACAGTCCGTGGCTCGACGTCGTGTCCAGCTACCAGCACGCGCTCGGGACGTACTCCGCCGGACAGCTGCTGCAGTCGTACAAGTCGGTGGCGCCGCACGTGACCGAGACCGGCTATCCGAACCTGTCGGTGCTCGCGAACTGGAGCAATTCCGACGGCTACACGACGGGCGGCTTCGGCATCGCACCCAACGGCTTCCTGGCTCGTTCCGGCGACGGTGCCGTAGTAGCCGGAACGTTCAGCGGGACGTACGACGGCTTCGTGCTCTCCCGAGGGTCCCACGACCTCGTCGTTACGCGGACGAGCTCCGCCGTCACGGTCCACCAGCCGCTCGGGACCGAGACCCCGATCTCCGTGCGACTACCGGCGTCGTGGCAGGCGGGCTCGGCCGTCCACGCGGTGGCGACCGCGCGCGACGGCAGCGTGCTGAGCTCGATCTCCGGCACGGTCCAGAACGGGCGCTTCGTCTTCACCTGTGCGGGCACGCAACCCGGCCTGCCCGCTCCGACCTATCGGATCAGCGTCGGCTAGCCACCGCCGAAGGCCTGCCGACGGACGAGGTCGTGCTCGGGATCGACGAGATGTCCGTCCCGCTCGACGTAGCCGTCCTTGCCGCCCATCACGAGCAACACGAGATCCTCGGAGTCGCTCGCGTTCGAGACGCGGCGGGCAGTCGTCGCTTCGACATGGATGAGCCCGCCTTCGCCGACCTCGCGCGTCTCGCCACCGATCTCAACGAGCGCTCGTCCGCGATGCACGAAGTAGAGCTCGTCCTGACGTTCGTGGAAGTGGAGGAAGCCCTCGAACGACGGCGGCATCACGATTCCGTTGACGCCGAAGGCCTTGATGCCGAGCGCGCGCCGGACCTTGCGAAATCCGTACCCGTCGCCGAGCTCGTCGAGGGAGCCGAACGCGTACCCGCTCACAGCTTGCGGACGATCTCTTCGGCCTCTTCGCGCGTGAACGCGCGCAGTGTCTCCGTGTGCTCCGCGCCGTAACGGTTCAGCTTCATCAGGATCTCGATCGCGATCTCGTCGTTCGGCGCCTCGAAGATCTCGACGACGTCGTAGCGGCCAAGCGTGACGTAGACGCCGACCATTTTGCCGCCCGCCTCGGTGATGACCCGCTCGCCCTCCTCGACGCGTTCGCGCCAACTCGGGAGGCCCGCAAAGCCCTGCGTCGTCCAGCGCATCAGGGTCACGTAGTGGGCCACCTCGCGAATATATGGCCAATGCGCCTGAACGCCTATCTCGCGCGTGCCGGAGTCGCCTCGCGCCGGGCCGCTGACGACCTGATCAAGGCCGGACGCGTGCAGGTAAACGGGGCACCGGGGCAGCTGAACACCTACGTGCACCGCGGCGACCGGGTCGAAGTGGACGGCGACGAGGTCGTTCCCCAACGACTCGCGTATCTCCTGCTGCACAAGCCCGCTGGGACGCTGACGACGGCCCGTGATCCCCGAGGACGTCCCACGGTGGTCGACCTCGTCGAGGTGCCCGAGCGTGTCGTCCCAGTCGGGCGGCTCGACGCGGACACGACCGGCGCTCTCCTCCTCACGAACGACGGTCCGCTCGCGCACCGGCTGGCGCATCCTCGATACGGGATCGAGAAGGTCTACGAGGCAGACGTCGAGGGGCAGCCGGGGCCCGACGCGCTGCGCAGCCTCGAGGACGGGGTCGAGCTGGACGACGGCAGGACGGCACCTGCGCGTGCGGGGCTGCTCGGGCCGTCGACGATCGAGCTCGTCCTGCACGAAGGGCGCAAACACCAGGTCAAGCGGATGTGCGAGGCGGTCGGGCACCCGGTCCGTCGGTTGCACCGCAGCCGCTATGCGGGCTTGACCCTGGAAGGGCTCGAGCCCGGCGCGTGGCGCGAGCTCGAGCCTTCCGAGGTTGATCGGCTTCGCGGTTCCTAGTGGTTCGCTTACCGGGACGAGCGCGACGCGCATTGTGGCACCGGTTCGTTACCACTCGGTCTCCAGCGGATAGGCATGATCGGCCCGGCTCAGTCCATTGACCGAGGAAAGGGGAGAGATCTGATGACGAGTCCTCTCGGTCGGCGCAGCTTGATGCTGTCCGGCCTTCTCGTCGCGATCACGGCGTTGCTCGCCGCAATCGCGGCGCTATCAACCGTGGCCAACGCAGGTTCGGCGTCCGCGACGCGCGCGAACGCGTCGGCGTCGTCGTCGTGCAACCTCGGCAACGGCATCTCGCACGTGATCAACATCGTCTTCGACAACGTGCACTTCTCACGCGACAACCCGAACGTCCCGTCCGACCTCGAGCAGATGCCGCACCTGCTCGACTTCCTGAAGAGCAACGGGACGGTCTTCTCGAACTCGCACACGCCGCTGATCGCCCACACTGCGAACGACAGCCTGACGATCTACAGCGGCCTGTACGGCGACCGTCACGGCCAGGCGGTGTCGAACTCGTACAAGACCTACAACCCGAACGGGTCAACCGATCCCGCGACGTCGTTCACGTACTGGACGTCGCCGATCATCGACACCAAGACGAACCCGCCCGTCGCGAACACGACCGACACGGCGCCTTCGATGGTGTACTCGGACCACGTCCCGGCGACGGTCGGCGACACGAGCAAGATCACGCCGGCGCCGTGGGTGCCGTTCACGCGCGCGGGCTGCACCGTCGGCGACTTCTCGACCGCGAACATGGTGCTCGAGAACGCAGCCGTGGACGTGCCGACCGTGTTCGGTGCCGGCTCCGCGGAGGCGAGCGAGACGGCAGCCAACCCGGACCCGTTCAAGGATGTCCAGGTCGCCGAGTACGTCGGCGAGGCGATCCACTGTGCCAAGGACGCGACGATCTGCTCGTCCTCGCCGAGGCCCGTGGCGGATCTGCTCCCGACCGAGCCGGGCGGCTACGACGGCTACCAGGCGCTCTTCGGCGCCAAGTACATCGCCCCGGCGATCGGCGGCGGCCCCGACCAGTTTCACAACGGGTACCGGGTGACGGACGCGAGCGGGAACCTCGTCGACCTGGAGGGGAACACGCTCCAGGAGCCGTTTTCGCACACGCCGGGCTTCACCGGGTTCAGCCCGACCGCAAAGGAGACGCTCGCCGTCATGGCCGACATGCAGGAGGCCGGGATCCCGGTCACCTACGGCTACATCTCCGATCTGCACGAGCGCAAGTCTGATACGCGGACGGGCTGCACGTCCGCGACACCCCAGAGCGTCGGCCGTCCTCTCGGACCCGGGGACTCGTGCTACGTCGCGAACGCGCAGCACTACGACGCGGCGTTCCAGACGTTCTTCACGCGGCTCGCAGCGGACGGGATCACGCCGGCGAACACGCTCTTCGTGATCAGCGCCGAGGAGAACGACCAGTTCGCCGGCGCGAACGTCGGCCGCGCCACCCAGCCGACGACGGCGGGGGGCGGGGCGGGGTGCAACGGCATCACGACACCCTGCAACTACGCGTCCGGCCAGATCGGCGAGCTACAGGCCAACATCAAGGGCCTGCTCGCTGGCACGCCCTCGAGCTCGACGCAGTTCGACGTCGAGCCGCAGGGTGCGTCCATCTATGTCCACGGCCAGCCGGCCGCGAACGACCCGACGGTCCGCCAGCTCGAGCGTGATACGGCGGCGATGACCGGCAACGACCCGTACAGCGGCGTCAACGGCGAGAAGATCACGAAGTACCAGGCGGGCGCGCTCGAACAGCGCGTGCTCCACCTGCAGACCGCAGATCGACTCCGGACGCCGACGTACACCCTGTTCCCGAAGGGGGACTACTTCTTCTCGACCTCGGGGCCGAACGTCAGCATCAACAGCAGCTTCGCCTACGACCACGGCTACTACAGCCCGAACATCGACATCACCTGGGTCGGAATCGCGGGTCCCGGCGTCGCTGTTCGCGGCGTCGATGGTCCACAGCCCGCCGCGGGCAACCAGGCGCACGATCCCGAGGCCACGAAGACGGTTCCTGGGGCGAGCACGGTCGGCACCTGGGTCGAGGAGACCGACATCCGGCCGACGATGCTGTACCTGCTCGGTCTGACCGACGACTACCTGTCGGACGGGCACGTCATCACGCAGGCCCTCTCGTCGGTGCCGTCCGCGCTCGCTGCGACAGCGGACCTGGCGAAGGGATACGACCAGATCAACTCGAGCGTGGGTCAGTTCGCAACCGACACGCTGATCGCTGACTCGATGGCGCTCGCATCCGGCTCCGCCTCCGGCGATTCAGCCTACGAGGCTGAGCAGCAGACACTGCGGGAACTCGCCGACGATCGCGATAGTGCGGCGTCGAAGATCAAGCAGACGCTCGCGGATGCCGCGGCCGGCACGATGCCGAACCACGGCGAGATCCAGAGCGGCTTGTCACACGTGATGGAGCTCCTGAAGCGGGCGCACACGCTCGCAGGCAGCTAGCAGACGCACCGTGCCCGGGGGCGGGGAGGGATTCCCGCCCCCGGTGCGCGGTTACGGTTTCAAGAAGCCCATGCGCTCGTACATGGCGGCAAGGGTCGGGCCGGACAGCGCGCGGGCCTTCTCCACTCCGAGCGTCAGCGCTCGTTGCAGCTCCCCAGGGTCCTCTCTTAACTCGCGATACCGCGTCTGGATCGGCGCGAAGAGCTCCACCACGGCCTCCGCCACGTCCGACTTGAAGTCCCCGTAGCCGGAGCCGTCGTAGCTCGCCTCGATCGCGTCCGGCTCCTGGCCGGTCGCGGCGGACATGATCGAGATCAGGTTCTCGATGCCTTCCTTCCCCTCGCCCCGGCGTACTTCGCGCCCTGAGTCGGTGACGGCGCTCTTGATCTTCTTGCGGATCGTCTCGGGCTCGTCGAGCATCAGCAGGGTCCCTTGCGCCGTCCCGCCGGTGGTCGACATCTTCTTCGTCGGCTCCTGCAGGTCGGTGATCTTCGCGCCGAGCTCCGGAATGACAACGTCGGGCACGACGAACGTCTCGCCAAAGCGCGAGTTGAAGCGCTCGGCGACGTCGCGCGTCAGCTCGACGTGCTGGCGCTGATCCTCGCCGACCGGGACCGCGTCGGACTGGTACAGGAGGATGTCCGCGGCCTGGAGCACGGGATAGGTGAACAGGCCGACGGAGACGAACTCCTGCTGGTCCGCCTTGTCCTTGAACTGCGTCATTCGCCGGAGCTCCCCGAAGCTCGTGACGACCGACAGCAGCCAGGCTGCCTGCGCGTGGTCGGTGTTGTGGCTCTGGACGAACAGGATGCAACGGTCCGGGTCGAGGCCGGAGGCGATCAGGAGCGCCGCGAGCGAGAGCGTGGACTCCCTCAGGTCCTCCGGGTCGTACGCGACCGTGATCGAGTGCAGGTCGACGATGCAGATGACGGCCTCGCCGTTCTCCTGCGAGTCGACGTACTGCCTGATCGCCCCGATGTAGTTCCCGAGGTGCTTGGCGCCCGTGGGCTGGATGCCGCTGAAGATCCGCATTGGACGGACAAAAGTATCCTGAGTTCCATGGCCGTGACGGGATCTCCGGAGCTCCTGATCGTGATGAGCGCCCACGCGACCCCCGAGGAGATCGAGCACGTGGTCGATCGGCTCGCCGAGGCCGGGGCCGACGCGCACGTCACGCCCGGGCGCGAGGCGACCGTGATCGGCGCGATCGGGGAGCGCGAAGCCCTGGCGGCGCTACCGCTCGAGGGTTACCCGGGCGTGGAGCAAGTGCTGCCGATCCTCAAGCCCTACAAGCTCGTCTCACGGGAGCTCTCGCCGGACCCGACCGTGATCGCGGTGCGGGGCCGGCGGATCGGTGACGACGCCTTCGGCCTGATCGCCGGGCCGTGCACGGTCGAGTACCGCGAGCAGACCCTCGAGACGGCGCGCGCCGTTGCCGGGGCCGGGTCGACGATGTTGCGCGGCGGCGCCTTCAAGCCGCGGACGTCCCCGTACACCTTCAGCGGCCTCGGCGAGGCGGCGCTGACGATCCTCGTCGAGGCGCGCGAGGAGACCGGATTGCCGATCGTCACGGAGCTGATGGATCCCCGCCACGTCGACGCCGTCCTCGAGCACGCGGACGTGATCCAGATCGGTGCTCGCAACATGCAGAACTTCAACCTGCTGTCGGAGGTCGGGAAGGCCGACAAGCCCGTCCTGCTGAAGCGCGGTCCGGCGGCGTCGATCGAGGAGCTGCTGATGGCCGCGGAGTACGTCGTGAAGGAAGGGAACGCGCAGGTGATCCTTTGCGAGCGCGGCATCACGACGTTCGAGCGGGCGACGCGGTACACGCTCGACATCAGTGCGATTCCGGTCTTGAAGCAGGAGACACATCTGCCCGTGATCGTCGACCCGTCCCATGCGGCGGGCCGCCGCGAGCTCGTGCTTCCTCTGGCGCGTGCGGCCGTCGTCGCGGGCGCGGACGGGATCATCGTCGAGGTGCACCCGCGTCCCGAGGAAGCGCTCTGCGACGGCCCGCAGCAGATTCCCGCCGCTGACTTCGCGGACTTCGCGGACGAGATCCGCGGCCTGGCCCAGCTCATGGGCCGCCGGATCGGCTGAACCGGTGTCCGTCGAGCGGCTGGCGATCGTCGGCACGGGCCTGATCGGTGCCTCGGTCGGGCTCGCGGCGCGCGCGGCCGGCGTGGGGGAAGTACACGGTTGGGACGTGGATCCCGACGCGCTCGCCGCGGCGCGTGAACGCGGGGCGGTCGAGGCTGCGGATTCCCTCGGCGAGGCCGTAGCGGGCGCGACCCTGGTCGTCGTCGCGGCGCCTGTGGCCGCATTGCCGGCGCAGGTCGCGGCCGTGCTCGCTGCGACGAACGACGGCACGACCGTGACGGACGTGGGCTCGACCAAGACGCCGGTCACGCGCGCGGTCAGTGACGGCCGGTTCATCGGCGGCCATCCGGTCTGCGGCTCGGAGGCGCACGGGGCGGCGAACGCGACCGGCGGGCTCTTCCGCGGCGCGACCTGGTTCCTGACGCCCGATGCAACCACCGATCCGGAGCGCTACCGGAACCTCCACGGCTTCGTCGCGTCGCTCGGCGCGGTCCCCGTCGCGGTCGATCCGCAGGCGCACGACCGGCTCGTCGCACTGACGAGCCACCTACCGCATGCGCTCGCGAACGTCCTTCTCAATCAGGCCGGCTCGTCGCGCATCGACGGGCACGAGCCGCTCGCTGCTGCAGGCGGGTCCCTGCGGGACATGACGCGGGTCGCCGGGGCGAACCCCCGCATCTGGGTCGACATCTTCCTCGACAATGCGGAAGCGCTCGCGACGGCGCTCGCCGAGCATCGACGTCGCATCGAGCAGCTGGAGCAGGCCCTGGCTGCCGGCGACGCCGGCTTCCTCGCGCGCTGGATCGGCGAAGCCTCCGACAATCGGCGCCGCATGCTCGCCGACGCCTATGAGCAACCTGGCACGTTGCAGCGCCTTCGCGTCCACGTGCCGGACCGGCCGGGCGTCCTGGCGGGCATCACGCAGGCGCTCGGCGCGGAGCGCATCAACATCGAGGACTTCGAGCTGCAGCACCTCTCGCGTGAACGCGGCGGCACGCTCACTCTGCTCGTCGGCGGCGAGGCAGAGGCGCAGCGCGCCGGCGCGATCCTGGAAGACCAGGGCTACCACGTCGTGGTCTCTCCGGTGCTCGGCCAATGAAGGTCGAGCCCGCCGGGGCGCTCGTCGGCCACATCGCCGTCCCCGGCGACAAGTCGATCTCGCACCGCGCCCTTCTGGTTGGGGCGCTCACCGACGCCGAGACACACGTGCGCGGCTTCGGTCGATCCGCTGACACGCAGTCGACCGTGGAGGCACTGCGCACCCTGGTCACCGAAGTAGATGACCTGGCCGACGACGAGGTAGTCGTGAAGGGCCGGGGTCTGACCCCTTTCAGGGGTCAGACCCCGGTTGTTGACTGCGGCAACGCCGGAACGCTCATGCGTCTCCTGACCGGTGTCCTCGCGGGACAGGAGGGCCGCTACGAGCTCACCGGCGACGAGTCTCTGTGCACGCGGCCGATGGACCGGGTTGCAGAACCGCTGACGCGGATGGGCGCGCACATCGAGACGACGAACGGACTCCCGCCGGTCGTCATCGAAGGAACCGACTCGCTTCACGCGATCGACTACGCGCTGCCGGTCGCTAGCGCTCAGGTCAAGTCGGCGATCCTCCTCGCCGGGCTGAACGCGAGCGGGACGACGACCGTCTCCGAGCCGGTACCCACGCGCGACCACACGGAGCTGATGCTGGAGGCGGCCGGTGCGCGCGTGAGACGCCGTCCCAACTCGGTGTCCCTCGAACCACCCACCAGGCTGCGTCTCCCCGAGGTGACCGTCCCCGGCGACTTCTCCGCCGCGGCGCCGTTCATCGTCGCGGCGACCTTGCTCGCCGGATCGGAGCTGACCATCCACGACGTCGGGCTCAATCCGCGTCGCACGGGCTTGCTCGATGTCCTCGAGCGCATGGGCGCGAGGATCAGCGTCTTCAACAGACGGAAGGTCGGCGGCGAGCTGATCGGAGATCTCGAGGTCCGCTCCGCCGAACTGACCGCCACCGATGTGGCACCCGACGAAGTCCCGCTGCTCGTCGACGAGCTGCCGCTCTTCGCGCTCGCCGCGGCCGGCGCGCGCGGTGACACCCACCTCACCGGGGCGGGGGAGCTTCGCCTCAAGGAGTCGGACCGGATCGAAACGGTGACAAACGGCCTGCGGGCCCTGGGCGTGCGCATCCGCGCACGCGACGATGGCTTCGACGTGAGAGGAGTGCCGGCGCGGCCGACCGGCGGACGGATGCCGTCGAACGGCGACCATCGCATCGCGGTGCTCGCCGCTATCGCAGGGGTCGTTTCGCGCGACGGCGTGGACGTCGGGGGCGCCGACGCGGTCGCTATAAGCTTCCCCGGGTTCTTCGACCTCCTTAACTCGGTTTCCAAACGATGATCGTCGCCATCGACGGCCCCGCTGGGGCGGGGAAGAGCACGGTCGCGCGGCGACTCGCCGAGCGCCTCGGCTTCCGCTACCTCGATACGGGTGCGATGTACCGGGCGCTGACCTGGCTGGCGATGCAACGTGGCTTCCCGCTCGGCGACGGCGAGCCGCTCGGGGAGCTCGCGCACTCGAACCCGGTCACCTTCGACGAGGCCGGACGAGTCTGGATCGCAGGGACGGACGTCACGTCGTCCATCCGCGAGTCCAGGATCGACCGGCAGGTCCCGGTCGTTGCGCGCCATCCCGCCGTTCGTGAGGTGATGCGTGAGCGCCAGCACGAGCTTGGCCAGCAGGGCAACGTCGTCATCGAAGGGCGCGACATCGGTACCGTCGTCGCGCCGGAGGCCGAAGTGAAGATCTACCTCAACGCCGACGCGAGGACGCGGACGCGCCGCCGCCAGGCCGAACGGCCCGACATCGGCGG
The DNA here is from genome assembly GCA_046724565.1 of Actinomycetota bacterium. Classification (GTDB taxonomy): domain Bacteria; phylum Actinomycetota; class Thermoleophilia; order Gaiellales; family Gaiellaceae; genus 3-1-20CM-4-69-9. Next base: position 10,809 of record JBKOWS010000146.1, read on the forward strand.
CGATGCGCTCGCGACCGACCTGCGCCTTCGGGACGAGAGCGACGCCGTGCGCATGCGGCCCGCGCCCGATGCGGAGCGGATCGACACGACCGACCTCGAAGTCGACGACGTCGTCACGCGCATCGTGCAGCTCGTACAGGAACGGCTCGCAGCCTCCCAGCGATGACCCAGGAGCAGTTTGCCTGGCGCGTCATGCAGCCGATCATCGGAGTTCTCGTCCGCCTCTTCGCGCCGCTGCGCGTCTACGGGCGCGATCGCGTGCCGGCAAACGGGCCGGTCGTGCTCTGCTTCAACCACTTCTCATGGCTCGATCCGTGGGCGTTCGGCTCCGTTTCCCCGCGGCAGATCTACTACGTCGCCAAGCAAGAGGCGCACGACAACAAGCTCATCGGGCCGTTCATCCGTATCTTTGGGACCTCCTCGATCCGGCGCGGTGAGTCCGATCGCGAAGCCGTCCGTGCGATGCGAGAGGTCGTCCGGCGCGGCGACGCGCTCGGCATGTTCCCGGAGGGCACACGCCAGGCGCGCGAGCCCGGGCCGGTCCTCCCAGGTGCGGCGATGATCGCCGTACAGGAAGGGATTCCGATCGTCTGCGGTGCAATTCACGGCACGGAGGATTGGCGGCTCGGGAACTTCCATCCAGTCTCGATCGCCTTCGGCGAGCCCTTCGACGTCAGTCATCATCCGCGCAACTCGAAGGGCTACCGCGCGGCGTCGGAGGAGATCCAGCGCGAGCTCAGACGGCTCTGGGACTTCCTCGTCGTGATGCACGAGCAGGGCCGCCCGCGCGTCGCGATCCCTCCGGCCTAATGGTCGCTCGCCTGCGGCTCGCTCCCGTGAGGGAAACCATGTTTCCCTCACGTGCTCCCTTCTTTGGGTTACGCGTCAACTCGTGCGCCGCTGGGATCGCTGCGCGGGTTGACGACGAGGTGAGGGGAAACCTCCCGGTTGCCCCCTGCCCCTTCCCCCGGTCATGGGCGGACAGCGGCCCATGAGCGCAACCGAGCAGGAGCCGCTGCTCGGCACGGTTGCGATCATCGGCTTTCCGAATGTCGGGAAGTCCACGCTCGTCAACCGCCTGACGGGCTCGCGCGCCGCGGTCGTGCACGAGACTTCGGGTGTCACGCGGGACCGCAAGGAGCTCGTCGCCGAGTGGAACGGACGTCGGTTCCTGATCATCGACACGGGCGGCGTCGACATCGCCGACCCGTCACCGATGACGCGTTCGATCGCGGCGCAGGCGCGCGAGGCGATCGACGAGGCGGACCTCGTTCTGTTCGTCGTCGACGCGCGCGCCGGGATCACTCCCGGCGACGAGGAGGTGGCGGACATCCTGCGTCGCGCGCGGAAGCCCGTGCTGCTGATCGCCAACAAGATCGACGAGCCAGCGCAGGAGAGCCTGGCGCTCGACCTGCACCGGCTCGGACTCGGGGCGCCGATCCCGGTGTCCTCGCTGCACGGTCTGGGCAGCGGCGACCTGCTCGACCTGATCGTCGAGCGGCTGCCTGGAACGGGACGGGCCGAGATTCCGGAAGAGGCGATTCGTGTCGCGATTCTCGGCCGTCCGAACGTCGGCAAGTCATCGCTTCTCAACGCGATTCTCGGACAGGAGCGCGTGATCGTGTCGGAGACGCCGGGCACGACGCGTGACGCGATCGACACCGTGTTTCGCCGCGGCGACCGCACATTCGTCTTCGTCGACACCGCCGGCATCCGCCGCAAGCGCCGGCACCGGCAGGGCATCGAGTACTACTCCGAGCTGCGCGCGCGCGAGGCTGCTGAACGGGCCGACGTCGCGCTCGTTCTCATCGACACCTCCGAGGGCATCGTCGAGCAGGATCTCGCCGTGGCCGACATCGCGCGCAAGGCGCAGGACTCGACGGTCGTCGTCCTCTCGAAGTGGGACGTGACCACCGTCGGGATCGAGGACGTCAGGCCGGAGCTCGAACGGCGTCTGCGCCAGCGTCCGCCGCACGTCGCCGTCTCGTCGAAGACCGGTCGCGGCATCGAGCGGCTCCTCGACCAGATCGAGGCGTTGTTCGACAAGCACACAGCGCGCGTTCCGACCGCGGAGCTCAACCGGTTCCTGGCCGACTTGCGCGAAGGGCGACAGCCCCCTTCGCGCAACGGCAAGCGCCTGAATCTGTTGTACGGCACGCAGGTCTCTGTCCGGCCGCCACGCTTTCGCTTCTCGGTCAACGACCCAGGGCTGATCACGCGCGACTACGGCTACTGGGTAGAGAACCAGCTCCGAGACCGGTTCGACCTCGAAGGCGTGCCGGTGACGATCGACTTCGTCCCGCGCTAGGTCCGGCCGGGCGTCAGGATGCCGCCTGTGAAGGCGGTCGTCGTCGGCGGGGGATCGTGGGGGACGTGCTTCTCCTGTCTCCTACGAGACCGCAGCCACGAGGTGACGCTGGCCTGCCGCGATCCCGAGCAGGCACGCGCGATTGCGGCGACCGGCCACAACCCTCGTTATCTGACCAACGCTGATCTCCGCGGCGTGACCGCGACGACGATCGAGGATGCACCGATCGGCAGCAGCGAGCTCGTCGCACTCGCCCTGCCGAGTCGCGCGCTGGCCGACGTGGGCGCGTCGCTTCCCGGCGCGGCGCCGGTTCTCATCCTCAGCAAGGGACTCGATCCCGGAACCGGTGAGCGCCTGTCGACCCGGATCACGGGACGCCCGGTCGCCGTCCTCTCCGGTCCGAACATGGCCGAGGAGATCGTCGAAGGGCTCCCGTCGGCGACCGTGATCGCGAGCGCCGACCGCGAGCTCGCGGAGCGCCTCCAGGAGGCGATCAACTCGATGGTCTTCCGCGTCTACGTGAACGACGACCTCGTCGGGGTAGAGCTTTGCGCCGCCGCGAAGAACGTGATCGCGCTCGCCGCCGGCGGCGTCGACGGGCTCGGGCTCGGCGACAACGCGAAGGCGAGCCTGATCACGCGCGGGCTCGCGGAGATGGCGCGGCTCGGTGAGGCCTGCGGCGCCGAGCCCGAGACCTTCGCCGGCCTCGCCGGCATGGGCGACCTCATCGTGACCTGTTACTCCGGCTACGGACGGAACCGCAAGGCCGGCGAGCTGATCGCGCGGGGCGCGACGGCGGAGGAGGCCATATCGCAGATCGGCCAGGTCGTCGAGGGCCTGACCACCGCCCCGGTGCTGCGGGATCTGTCCCACCGCGTCGGGGTGGAGCTGCCGATCACCGAAGGCGTCTGCCGCGTTCTAGAGGGGGAGAGCCTGCAGGGGCTCCTCGCGAGTTTGATGGGTCGTGAGCCGACGGCCGAGTGACGGCTACCATCGGCGGTGATGCGCGTAGCCGTCGCAGCCGCGCTGGCAGCCTGCTCCTTGCTCATGGCCGCAGGTTGCGGCAGTAGTACCGCAGCAACGGGTCAGACCAGAGGCGACGCCGCCGACCTCGTCCCGCCGAGCGCGCTCGCGTTCGTCAGCGCCGACGCGAACCTCGACTCTGCCCAGTGGCGAACGGTCACGGATCTGTTCGGTCCGATCGAGCTGCCGAAGAAGCTCGACTACCAGCGCGACGTGGAGCCCGCTGTCGGAGACGAACTGAATGTTGCAGTCCTCGGCGTCGAGAGCGGGAAGCCCGAGGCGGTGGCGATCGTCAAGTCGAAGGACGAGGCCAAGCTGCGCTCTCTCGCAGCGCGGTTCGATGAAGGCGGCGACCACTACACGGTTCAGGACATCGCCGGTTGGTCGGTCGTCGCGGACTCCGCGGCGAACTTCCAGGCCGTTCGCGATGCAAGCACCGGCATGTCGCTTGCCGACACGGCGGAGTTCAAGCAGGCCGTCTCGCAGCTCGGCGGCGGGCTCGCGTTCGCATACGCAAACGGCGCTGTCGTCCAGAGGCTCGACGCGAACCTTCGCTCGCTCGTCGGCAAACCTCAGTGGCTCGCAGCCCGGGTCGCCGCGGGGAAGGACGACGTCAAGCTCGACGTGCACGCGATTGGCGCCCGCAAGGTGGCGGCCTACAAGCCGACCTTGCTGCGGGACGTTCCGTCGGGGGCCGCCCTCGCCGTCTCGTTCAAGAACGTGAACGAGCTAGTAGCTCGCATCCAGTCGCAGCCGGCGCTGCGCAGCGCGCTGCCGCTGCTAGCCAATCTGAAGGGCGTCAGCGGTGAAGGAGTGCTGTACGTCCTTCCCGCCACGCTTCTGCCGGTGGTGACCCTCGAGGTCAGGCCGCAGAATCCTGCGGCCGCCGCGAAGTCGCTCGAGGCACTTGCGACCAGCATCGGCAAGACGCTGCCGTTCCACGTGAAGCGGGAAGGCACGAAGGTCGTGCTCACGAACGCCGCGGGCGAGCAGGGCTCGACCGGATCTCTCGTCGACGACAAAGCGTTCAAGGACGCTGTCGCTGCGGCCGATGTCCCCGACGACGTCACATGGCTGTCCTACGCAGACGTTCCGCGCCTTGCCCCGCTCATCCAGGCGTTCTCCTCGCTGCTCGGAAAGGGGCAACAGCAGAAGTCGGGCTCACACCTCGACAAGGTGGGGACGGTCGTCGCCTACGGGGCCCGAACGGGCTCCACCTCGCGGATCGTCGTCCACGCCACACACGCGTAACGAGTTTCTTCCGGCGGGGTCCGGGAAAGCTCCGGAGGATACGCAGGCTCGGGGGTCTGCTGGCAGTCTTTGCGCTCGTCCTGGCCGGTTGCGGCGGGACGACGAATCCTGGCACCGGTGCGGCGTACCTCGTGCCCGCGACCGCGCCGGTCTACGTCTCGATCGACACCGATCCCGACTCGTCGCAGTGGCAGACGGTCAACGATCTCGCCGCAAAGTTTCCGGACAAGCAAAAGGCGATCGACTCCGCCAAACAGAGCATGCGCAAGGAGGGTCTCGACTGGGACCGCGACCTCGAGCCCGCGCTCGGGCCCGAGATCGACGTGGTCATGCTCGACCTCGAGCATCCCGGTGAGGCGGTCGGGTTGATGCAGCCGAAGGACAAGGGCGCGTTCGAGCGTGCCGTCAAGAACGGCAACGCGGGCAGCGATCCCGGCGACAAGCTCTTCTACGAGGAGTACCGGGGCTGGGAGGTCATGGCGGACAAGCGCTCCGCGATTGACGCGTTCAGGCAGGCGAGCGAGTCGGCGCCGCGCACCCTCTCGGAAGACGGCGTGTTCACCAGGGCGATGGACAAGGCCGGCGAGGGAATCGTGCGCGCCTACGTCAACGGGCCGAAGGTGATGGCTGTCGCTCACAAGGCCGCCGGTCCGGGAGAGAAGCCGTTTATCGACAAGCTCGGCAGGCTCGACTGGCTGCTTGTGCGTCTGCGGGCGAAGTCCGACGGCCTTGGTCTCGACGCAATCGTGCACGGCACCCCGGGCGAGGCACTCAAGACGAGCGGCTCGTCAGCGTCGGTCGGCTCGCTCCGCAAGCTCGTACCACAGGATGCACTCCTCTACCTCGCCTTTCACGGATCGAAGGGAATGTTTGGCGGGCTCGCGGACAATCCAATGCTGCAGCAGCAACCCGGGTTCGCGCAGTTCGCCCCCATCTTTCGCGACGTCGGCTCGATCCTGCAGGGAGACAACGCGCTCTACGTGCGCGCTCCGGCCGGCCGGCGGCTGCCGGAAGTGACGTTCCTCGCCGCACCGGGCACGGGTGTCAACGGGGCGGCAGTCCTCGATCGCGTGCTGGACCGGTTCCGCAAGGAGATCGGAGGGCGGCCGCGTCGCATGCGGATCGCAGGTGTGCCGGCACGTCTGGTCGGTCCGGGCAATCCGGCCGTGATGTACGCGAATGTCGGCGGGAAGCTCGTCATCACCGACTACCCCTCAGGGATCCGGTTCACCAAGGAGGGCGGCAAAGCCTTGACCGACAGCGACAGCTACAAGGAGGCCGCCTCGAGCGCGGGCGTCCCCGACCGGCCGGAGACAGTTCTCTATGTCGACATCCACAGCACGGTCCCTGCGGTGGAACGCCTGGCGCACACGCCTATCCCAGGCGCCGTGAAGCGGAACCTGGTCCCCTTGCGTTCGGCTGTCGAGTACGCGGTGAAGCGCTCGCACGAGCTCGAGATCTCGTTCTTCCTGCGGATCAAGTAGGCCGTCGTTCTGTGTAGCCTGTGGCCTTCATGGCCACCCGAGAATTCCTGTTCACCTCGGAGTCGGTAACCGAGGGTCACCCCGACAAGGTCGCCGACCAGATCTCGGACTCCGTGCTGGACGCCGTGCTCCGTGGGGATCCCGGCGGCCGGGTGGCGTGCGAGACGCTGATCACGACCGGTCTCGTCGTCGTCGCGGGCGAGATCTCGACCGAGATCTACGTCGACATCCCCAAGCTCGTCCGCGAGCGGATCTCCGAGATCGGCTACACGCACTCGGAATGGGGTTTCGACGCGACCACTTGCGGCGTGGTGGTTGCGATCGACGAGCAGTCGCCCGACATCGCGCAGGGCGTCGACTCCTCGTACGAGGTTCAGCACGATCCGGGAGACGACGATCCGCTCGACCGGATCGGCGCCGGCGACCAGGGAATGATGTTCGGCTACGCGTCGAACGAGACGAAGGAACTGATGCCGCTGCCGATCATGCTCGCGCACAAGATCTGCCGGCGGCTCGCCGAAGTGCGCAAGGCCGGTGAGCTCCCGTACCTGCGTCCGGACGGAAAAGCGCAGGTGACGATTCGCTACGAGGTCGACGACGAGGGACGGCAGCGCCCCGTCGAGATCGAGCGGGTGCTCGTCTCGACGCAGCACTCCGACGGGATCTCCTCGGAGGAGCTGATCAAGCCGGACATCGTCGAGCGCGTCCTGCATCCGATCCTGCCCGGCGACCTGTACGACGAGAAGCGGCTCATGAACGATCGCGACTTCGTGTTCGTCAACCCGACCGGCAAGTTCGTGCTTGGCGGGCCGATGGGCGACACGGGTCTGACTGGACGCAAGATCATCGTGGACACGTACGGCGGCGCGGCCCGGCACGGCGGCGGCGCGTTCTCCGGAAAGGATCCGACGAAGGTCGACCGTTCGGCTGCCTACGCAGCGCGCTATGTGGCGAAGAACATCGTCGCGGCTGGGCTTGCGGATCGTTGCGAGGTAAACGTCGCGTACGCGATCGGCGTTGCCCGTCCTGTGTCGATCGCCGTTCAGACGTTCAACACAGAGCACATCCCCGTCGC
>JBKOWS010000089.1:0-8977 GCA_046724565.1 Actinomycetota bacterium
TCAGTATCGATCAACGCGGTTCGGTCGGCGGTGCAGACGGAGGCGTGGGCACAGCCCACGCCTCCTGAGTCGACATCGCAAGCGATGTCTCAGGCTATGTGGACGCCGGCGCCCTCCTCCACGCGTCCGATCCTGCGCAGGAAGAGCCGGCGCGCTTCGAACTCGGCCTCGAGCGCCGGGCCTCGCTCCGCCGGTAGCGAGACGAGCAGGCCGCCCGCGGTCTGCGGGTCGTAGCCCAGCGCAGCGAGCGTGTCGGAAAGACCGTCGCTCGTAACGTGGGCGGCGGCGAAGTCGCGATTGCGGGGATCCCCGCTCGTGCGCGCACCTCCGCGCGCGATGTCGAGCGCCCCGTCGATCGCGGGAAAACGCTCGGACTCGAGGCGCAGCGCGACACCACTCCGCTCAGCGACCTCGTGCGCGTGACCGAAGAGGCCGAACCCGGTGACATCAGTGACCGCGTTCGGCTCGAAGCCGCGCAGCACTTCGGCCGCGTCCTTGTTCAGCGTCCTCATCCACCGGATCGCGCGTTCGAGCTGCATGTCGCCTGCGCGGCCCTGCTTGTAGCCGGTCATGATCAGCCCGGTTCCGAGCGGCTTCGTGAGGAAGATCGAGTCACCGGGACGCGCGCCGTTCTTCGGCCAGATGCCGTCGGGACGCACGGTGCCGACGACCGCGAGCCCGTATTTCGGCTCCGCGTCGCGAATCGTGTGACCTCCGGCCAGCAGCCCGCCGGCTGCGCGTACCTGTGCGTCGGCCGCGGCAAAGATCTCCGCGAGCATCTCGATCGGCAGCTCCTCCGGGAACGCGGCGATAGAGAGTGCGAGCAGCGGCGCGCCGCCCATCGCGAAGACGTCGTTGAGCGCGTTCGTCGCGGCGATGGCCCCGTAGTCACCCGGATCGTCCACGACGGGTGGGAAGAAGTCGAGCGTGAAGATGAGCGCACGCTCGTCGTCGAGCCGATAGACGGCGGCATCGTCGGCGGGAGCCAGTCCGACGAGGAGGTTTTCCGCCTCCGCGGGCAGGAAGCCCGCGAGGAGCTGCTCGAGTCGTGCGGCCGAGTACTTGGCTGCGCAGCCTCCGCAGGAGGCGAGATCTGTCAGCTTGACGCGACCGCTTCGGATGTCCAAAGGTAGCCCTCCCGAGAGTTGAACCGCGAAATGTACGGGTCGTTACTGCTTTCGTCTACAGAGTGCGGGCGGTTCACCTTTGTTACGACCTGGTGGCCCCTTCTATTCCCGCTGGATCCGGAGGAGACACGGGGGAACCAGGCGGTCCCCCCGTGCTTTCAGGGGAGAGGAGGAGCCTTTCGGTTCCCCCACGCGAGAGTTCTCCACCGGAACCGCCGCACCTTCCTACTTGCAAGGATGGCTCATGGACAGGGCAGCACTTGTGACCGGCGGTTCGTCGGGAATCGGGCTCGCGATCGCGACCATGTTGCGGGAAGAAGGCTTCGCGCTCACGCTCGCATCCAGAACTCGGGCGAAAGTCGAGGTTGCGGCCGACGCCCTCCGAGCACACGCCGTCACGGTAGACGTCGCGCACGAGGAGGATTGCCGCCGCGTCGTCGAGGAGCACCGCGAGGCGCACGGCAGGCTCGACGTCCTCGTCAACTCCGCGGGTGTCGGGATCGGAGGCCTCGTCGACGAGCTCGACACGAAGCACATCGACCTCCAGCTCGACGTCAATCTGCGCGGCACGATGCTCGTCACCGCCGCCGCTCTCCCGCTCCTGCGCGAGGCGCACGGCCTGATCGTGAACCTCGCCTCGATCGCAGGCACGAGCCCGTCGGCGCGCCTTCCCGTCTACGGCGCGGCGAAGGCAGGCGTGATCAGCTTCACGAGCTCACTCAATCGCGCCGAGGAGGAGCACGGCGTTCGTGCAACCGTCCTCAGCCCCGGTTTCGTGGACACGCCGATGACGGAGTGGGCCCCCGTACCGCGAGAGCGAATGATCCGACCCGGGGACTGCGCCGAGGTCGTCCGGACGCTGCTACGTCTCAGCCCCTTCGCGCGCCTTCCACACGTCGTGATCGAACGCGTCGACTCCGGCTAGCCGCCCTTCTCGATCGGGACGTCGACGAGGTTTCCCCACTCGGTCCAGGAGCCGTCGTAGTTGCGGACATCCTCGTAGCCGAGCAGCTCGCGGAGCACGAACCACGTGTGTGCGCTGCGCTCGCCAATGCGGCAGTACGCAGTCACCGCCTTGTCGCCCGTCACGCCCTTCGCACCGTAGAGATCGCGCAGCTCGTCCGCGCTCTTGAAGGTGCCGTCGTCGCGGACGGCCGACGCCCACGGGATCGAAGCCGCACTGGGAATGTGACCGGCGCGCTGCGCGCCCTCCTGCTCATAGCCGGGCGGAGCAATCAGATCGCCGGCGAACTCCTGCGGGCTCCGCACGTCGACGAGGGCATGGTCATCGGCCCCGATCGTCTCGCGGACCGCGTCGCGATACGCACGGATCGACTCGTCGCGCTCTCGGGCGGTGTACGACGTCGGTTCCGCCTGGGGCGGATCTGTAGTCAGCTCGCGGGCCTCGTCGATCCACTTCTGGCGACCGCCGTCGAGGATGCGGACGTCCTCGTGGCCGTAGATCTTGAGATACCAGTACGCATAGGCGGCGAACCAGTTGTTCTTGTCGCCGTAGACGACGAGCGTCGTGTCGTTGCCAATGCCACGACTACCCAGGAGACGCTCGAACTCATCCTTCTCGACAAGATCGCGCTCGACCGGATCCTGAAGGTCGTCCCGCCAGTGGAGCTTGACCGCGCCTCGAATGTGACCCTCGTCGTAGAGATCGGGGTTCTCGTCCACCTCGGCGACCACGACACCGGGGTCGTTCAGATGCTGGGCGAGCCAGTCCGTATCCACGAGGACCGGCTTCGCATAGCCGTTCTCAGCCATTTCCGCCTCCTATTACTTTCCCTTTTGAAGTATAGGCGCCAGTATGTCACAGCGGCTCGAGCCTGGACAACTAGAAGGGATGGGCACAGCCGATGTTTCGCCAAGCCCTCCTCCTCGGTCGTTGTGCCTCGTCAGGCTTGGAAACGCGTGGGCTTCACGCGCTGGCGCGCAAGAAAGCGATCGACGGCCTCACGATGCACGCGCAAGACGCGTCCTACGCGCACCGCGTCGAGGCGTCCGTCGTGGATCAAGCGCCGGATCGTCTCCGGGTGGACACCCAGCTGGTCCGCGACCTCACGCACGCTCACCAGACCCGGATCTCCACCTACTGAAGACACGCAGTGCAAGCCTAGTGCAGGTCGGCGCGTACTGCTTGCTCAAGCTCGCGAACGGAGACGGACCCGTCGAACTTCGCCTTGATCCGTCCGTCTCGTCCGACGACAAACGTCCAAGGCTCCGACGGCAGGTGCCATTCCTTGACCCAGCGGTTACGGCCGTTGCGCGGGTCGTTGTTCGCATAGATCTCGACGTGGATGAAGCGAAGGCCCTCTCGCGCGAAACGGCGTCTGACGTGGTCGACGACGTCGACCACCGGCCCGCACGTACGACTCGAGCAATAGCGCGGCGTTGCGAAGGTGACCACGAAGGGCACGTGCGCACCCAGCGAGTCGGCGACCGAGTAGCGCAACAGCGCACGATCGGGTGGAACGCGGGTCGTGAGCTCGGCGAGGTCCCCGCCCGTACTGGCGAGCGTCGGCGTCCGCGATGGATACGCGCGCGCGCCGATCGCCGGCGTAGCCGAGTGGGCGTGCGCGACGACGTCGTGAATCCCGCCGATCCGCCGCGGTCCGTTCGGCCGCGCCAGAATGTAGTAGCTCCCCGGGGTCGGGATCCGCACGTGTGCGACATAGAGCGCCTTGACGTCGACGCCCACCGAGACGCCCGGCACCCCTACCGGCTCGAGCCGCGCGGTCGTCCGGCCGAACGGCCGCGACGCCAGCGACCGCGCAATCCAGACCCGAGCAGTCGGCGGCGAGTCCACGCGGCCTCGGTTGTCGACGACAAGGAAAGAGACGCGAACGTCACCGGCCGCGTAGTCGGAAGTACCTGGAATCAGCGCGACGGTTTCTCCCGACTGGCGCCAGAGCGCCTCGAGCGATCCCGGCTTGGGCGCGCCTCGCTCCGAACGGCTCCCCGAAGAGCCGCAGCCTGCCGTCAGCGCAGCGAGCGCGAGGACGGCGAGCAAAGCGCGCACCCGGACACTCTAGAAGCCCGAGCCGTCGTGCATGCCGTTCGGCGTGAGGGCGGCGGGGAGCAGCGCGAGGAGAGCTGACGCGACGAGGATCGCGCAGATCACGAAATAGGTCAGACGAGCTTTCGACATTGGTCACCTCCTTTCGGAAGGAGCTAGAAGCGGACGTCTTGCAGAGCGTCGGCAGCCTGGCGGTACAACCGGGCGGCGGTCCGGTCGTCCCCACGGCGCGCGGCCAGGTCGCCCTGAGCGACCCAGGCCGAAGCACGATGGCTGCCTGAGGAGAACTGGTCGTAGGCACGTTCGCCCGCGGCGAGGGCAACTTCGGCCTCGTCAAGGCGATCCTGTTCCATGAGCGCACGACCCAGGACGATCTGCGCGTTTCCGATCTCTCCAAGCTCGTCGACCCGGTCGCCGAGCAGCTCGAGCGCGTGCCTTGCGTGCTCTTCTGCCTTCGCCGAGTCGCCGGTACGGAGATGCACCTGGGCGATGCCGTTCACAGCGTACGCGGCTTCCACGTCGTCCCCGACCTCGAGGGCGATTCGAACCGCGTCCTTCAGAAGCTCCACGGCCTCTTCCGGATGACCGAGCAGGAAGTTGAGACCCCCGAGGTTGTTCAGCAAGCGACCGAGATTGCTCCGGTCCGAGAGTTCTTCGTATGCGGCTTTCGCACGCTCCGCGTACGAACGGGCGAGGACCCAGTGCCCTTCACGGTCGGCGATGATCGAGGCCTGGAAATAGACGTCGGCCGCGGTGCGCTTGTCGTTCAGGCTCTCGGCCAGCTCGAGCGCACGCTCGACGTCTTCGCGGGCGGCCTCGAGGTCACGGCGCCGCCGGTAGCAGCGTGACCGCCAGGCGAGGACGTTGGAGCTCAGCTGGTCGGATCCGATCTCGGAGCGCTCGGCGAGCTTCAAGGCCTCGTCGAAGAGACCGATCGCGGTCTGGATGCTGTTCAACTTGTAGCGCGCGACGCCGAGTCGGAAGAGCACGTCGGCGCGCTCGATGTCGGAGAAGCCCGAGCCCTCACTCAGCTCCCGGGCGCGCTCGAGGAGCGCGATTGCTTTACGCACCTCTCCCCTTCGGATCCGGACCGTCGCCTCCGCAGATAGTGCGCGAGTCTCGAGCTCCGGGAGCCCTGTCGCCAGCACCGCCGTGCGAATCCGCTCGAGCTCGTCGAACGCCTCGTCGTTCCGCCGAGCCTCGAGGAGAGCATCTGTGCGGGCGAGAGCAGCGTCGACGCGCCCGCGCTCGTCCGCCGAGACACCGTTCGCCAGGTAGCCCGCGTCGACGCCGAGCCGGTCGGCAAGCCACCTGATCGTCTCGACCGTGGGCTTCGTCTTGCCCCGCTCGATCTGGCTGACGTACTCCTTCGAGAAGCGGTCGCCCGCCAGCTCGGTCTGTGTCATCCCGCCCGCCACCCGCAGCTGGCGCAGACGTTCGCCGAGGCGGAGTCTCGCCTGGGCGGCCGACGCTCGCTGCTGCTTCTGCCGGATGGCGGTCGAGTCAGACATGTGCGGCGTAGTAGACGTCATGCTTCACCAAACTTCAACCCGTCTTTTCGGACATCCCCCAAAAAGGGCATGTTCTGGCTGGAAACCGGTCAAGCAACCCTACCCAAAATCACTTGACCGAGCTACTTGACAGGTCTCTTTCGGCCCCCTAGAGTGAGGCCATCTTGCAACCGAGCCAGACGCCAGGGTCGGCTGCAGGTGGCGCTTCACCAGGTGGAAACCGAACGGGGCGTGGCTGGGCCGCAGAGCCAAGTCCTCGGGAGACCGCCAACAAGGGCGGAGTCGCCTAGCAGGAATCGACCCCCGGAGCCGCAGCCGGGGGTCTTCCTCTTTTCAGGCCTCGACTACGGGTTCAGCGGCGCCGCGAGGCTCGCGGGCGACGTTTCGAATCGCCGCCACCGCGATGACTGCTCCGACGATCAGGATCGCTGCGCCGACTTCGAGCGCGCGGTGGTAGCCGGTCACGAACTGCGCCGGGTACTTCGGGCTGAACGGGGTCACGCTGACGGCGGTCGCGACGAGCGCCCCCATGATCGCGATTCCGAGCGAGCCACCGACCTGCCGCATGCTGTTGATCACCGCCGAGCCGACGCCGGCCTTGTCGACCGGAACCGCGGACATCGCGGTCGCGGTCGTGGGGGCCATGACCGTGGCCATGCCGAAGCCACCGACAAGCAGGCCCGGCAGGATGTTCCACCACGAGGAGCTCTGGTCGAGTGTTGCGAACAGCAGCAGCGAGCCGGCCAGCAGCACCATGCCGCCGCCCATCAGCCAGCGCGCTCCGACGCGGTCCGCGATCCGCCCGGCCGCGGGGGCCACGAAGATGATCAGCAACGTCATCGGTAGGAAGGTCGCGCCCGTCTTGATCGCGCCGTAGCCGAGCACGCGCTGCAGGAACAGTGAGTTGTAGAAGAAGATTCCGAACATCGCGAGCCCGACGAGGAACATCACGGTGTTCGCTCCGGAGAACGTCGGGTCGCGGAACAGCGTCAGGTCGAGCATCGGGAGCCGCTGATGCAGCTCGAGCAAGACGAAGATCGCGAGCGAGACGACCGCGATCGCGAAGAGCGCGAGGACGCGGGTCGAGCCCCACGCGTGATCGTTGGTCTCGATCAAGCCGTACGTCAGGGCGAACAGCCCGATCGCGGAGCTCAACAGGCCGGGCAAGTCGAGCCGCTGCTCCTTGGAGGTGTCTTTCGTCTCGTCGATAAAGAGGCGAGCTCCGATCACACCGGCAACGCCGACCGGGATGTTGACGAAGAAGATCCAGCTCCAGTGAATGTCCTGCGTGAGGAGGCCCCCGACCAATGGACCGATCGCGAGTGCGAGCGCAGAGACTCCCGCCCAGATGCCGATTGCGGTGCCACGCTGACGCGGAGGAAACGTCGCGGTGATGATCGAGAGCGTCGCCGGGTTCATCAGCGCTGCCCCGACGCCCTGGACTGTCCGCGCAGCGATCAACGACGCCGCACTGCCGGCGAGCCCGCACCAGAGGGACGAGCCGGTAAAGATGACAAGCCCGGCGATGAAGATGCTGCGGCGGCCCAGCATGTCCGCGAGCTTTCCCCCGGTCAGCAGCAGCACGCCGAAGGTCAGTGCATACGCGTTGACAACCCACTCGAGCTCGGAGATGCTGATGCCGAGATCCTTTTGGATCGACGGCAGCGCGACATTCACGACGGTGTTGTCGAGCATGATCATGAACAGCCCGACTGCGACCGCGACCAGCGTCCACCACTTGCGGTTCTCTGGGGCGAAGAGTCGAGCGCGCATCTTCAAAGAGGTTAGAGAACGCCTCACCCCCTATGCGTCCGCCTCCACCTAGCCCGTACGCTTCGCGCGTGCCCGACTTCATCTGGAGTCCCAGCGATGAGGAGATCGAAAGCGCGAACCTCACGCGACTCGCACGCCGTCTCGGGGTCGAGCGCTATCACGACCTCCATCGCATCTCGATCGAGGAGCCGGAGCGCTTCTGGCCCGCGGTCGTGGAGGACCTTGGGCTCGAGTTCTCCGAACCGTGGCAGCAAGTCCTCGACACCCACCGAGGGCCGGAGTGGGCGACGTGGTTCACGGGCGGGAAGCTCAACCTCGCCTGGAACTGTGTGCACCGCTGGGCGGCCGGCGAACTCGCCGAGGAAGAGGCGGCGGTCTGGCAGGGCGAGGATGGCACGCGGCTCTCGCTTACCTGGCGCGAGTTCTCGGATCAGGTCTTCGCCCTGGCCGAGGGGCTTGGCTCGATCGGGATCGGCGAGGGCGACGCCGTGGGGATCTTCTTGCCGATGTCGCCCCAGGTAGCGATCGCCTCGCACGCCTGCGCTCACCTCGGTGCCGTCCAGGTTCCAATCTTCTCCGGCTTCGCGCCGCCTGCTATCGCCGCTCGGCTCGCCGACGCGAAGGCGAAGGCCGTGATCTCGGCCGACGGATCTCTACGCCGTGGACAGGTCGTCCCGATGAAGCAGATCGTCGACGAGGCGCTCGAAAGTGCGCCGGCGGTGACGCACACGGTGGTATGGCGACGGCTGGGCCTTGACGACGTGCCGATGACGGTCGGTCGAGATCGCTTCTGGGATGAACTCGTCGAAGACACGTCCGGCGATCTGCCGCCGAGGCAGGTCGACTCGGAGCATCCGTACCTCCTCGCCTACACGTCGGGCACTACCGGCAGGCCGAAAGGCGCACTGCACGTTCAGGCCGGCTTCCTCGTGTCGATCGCGCGCGAGGTTGCCTACCAGGCCAACGTCAAGCCGGGCGACCGGATCCACTTCGCGACGGACATGGGCTGGATCATGGGACCGTGGACCGTCGTCGGAGGCGGGGCGTGCGGTGCAACCGTCGTCTACGCGGAGGGCGCGCCCGACCATCCCGCCGACCGCATCTGGAAGCTCGTCGAAGCCGAGCGAGTGACGATGCTGGGCATCTCACCGACGCTCGTGCGCGCGCTGATCCCGAAGGGCGACCCCGAGACGGACCTGTCCTCGCTCAACGCGATCTGCACGACGGGTGAGCCCTGGAACCGCGATCCGTACCTGTGGCTGTTCGAGCACGTCGGCGGAGGAAGCACGCCGATCGTGAACTGCTCAGGCGGGACGGAGGTCGGCGCCTGCTTCCTCAGCACGTGCGTGACGGAGCCCATCAAGGCGGTGGCGCTCGGCTTCCCCGCGCTCGGCCAGGACATGGACGTGTTCGGGCCCGACGGGAACCCGATCCGCGGCGAGGTCGGCGAGCTCGTCTGCAAACGGCCGTGGCCCGGGATGACGCGCGGTATCTGGGGGGACGACGAGCGCTATCTCGATACGTACTGGCGACGCTTCCCG
>JBKOWS010000006.1:0-8575 GCA_046724565.1 Actinomycetota bacterium
ATGGCGCGTCGCGAGCGGGACGATGCTGAGCGTCTTCGTCGCGCCCGGCGCCCACTTCGGTTGGCCGCTACGGATGCTGCAGTCTGTGCTCGCGCTGTCGGCGGGTGCCGCGACAGCGATCTTGCTTCGGCGCAGCATCCACGCGTGCTGGCTCGCCCCGCTCGCCGTCGCTCTCGTGCGCCTCGTTCTCGACCCGCTCGCCTACGGTTGGTACTGGCTCGAAGTCGAAGCGCTCGTCCTCGTCGGCGCTTCGCTCTTGCTGATGAACCTGCCGCGAAAGCTCGCGCCGCCCGACTCGAGTCTGGGGTCAGACCCCTTCGGGGTCAGACCCCGGGGGTCCGACCCGGCAGGGGTCTGACCCCAGCAGTTCGCGCCGGTCGCGGAGGCTAGTGCAACGTCGAAAAGTACGCGTGGAGGATGTCGTGGCCCCAGAAGAGGGCGACGACTGAGCCGAGCGCGAGGAACGGGCCGAACGGGATCCCCATCTTGCGCGCCTTCGCGCCGTGGCGAACGATGAGGACGAGCCCCGGGATCATCGCGGCCAGCATCCCGGCCATCAGCGCGACGGAGACCGTCTTGCCGAGCGCGGCACCCATGAGCAGGGCGAGCTTGACGTCTCCCATGCCCATTCCGGCCGGATAGGCGAGCGCGGCTGCGAACAGGAAGCCCGATGCACCGAACGCCGCGATGGTCCATTCGGGACTGAGGTCGCGCGCGGTGCTCGCCACGAGCACAACAGCTGTCGCCGGGAGAACGATCCGGTTGGGGATGATCCGGTGTTCCAGATCGATGGCAGAGACCGCGACGAGCACCGCGCAGAAGAACGCGGCGACCGCTGCCTTGGCGCTGAGGCCGAACTCGAGAACGCACGCGGCGAGGAGCAGCGCCGTGACGAGCTCGACCGCCGGGTAGACGAACGGGATGTGCGAGCGGCAACTCCGGCAACGGCCACGCAGCAACGCGTACGACAGGAGCGGGATGTTGTCAACCGCCCGAATCTCCTGGCCGCACGACATGCAGGCCGAGCGGGGGCGCACGATCGAGCGGCGTAGCGGCACCCGGGCCGCGACCACGTTCAGGAAGCTCCCGAGCGCGAGGCCGGGCGCGAAGACGACCACTGCGAGCGCGAAGTCCACGGTGCCCCTATCGGCAACCCGCGTCCCTGAGTTGAGGTACTAGCCTCCCGTTACCTGCGGCAGCTGGGCGAGCGCGTAGACGGTCGGGTTCCCCGGCATTCCGACGGGCACGAAGGTGAAGCCGTTGAACGTCGACGCTGAGGACTGGCCGAGGATGACCGTCGAGCCGTCGAGCGGCCCGTCCACCGTCGCCGTCGTTCCGATGTCGACGATGTTCGTGGCGTACACCGCTCCCTCGAAGTACGAGCTGACGAACTGCACACCGTCGCCGGGAGAAACCTGGTTGTCGGCCGCGTTCGAGCCATTGCCGTCCGAGACGAAGCCGAGCAGATCCTTGGTCGAGTCCCAGCTGGAGAACGTGCACGAGGGTCCCGCGCTGTAGCCGCAGACCGATGTGTTCTTGATCAGCACGCTACCGGTTGTGTAGATCGTCGCCATTCCCTTGTAGCGAACAATGCCGCCGAGGTCGATCTTGGCGCTGCCGTCGATGAAGATCGTCCCGTTGACAGTCAGCGTCTTGTTCGGGTAGTCCCACGACAGCTCGCCGTTGACCGTCTTGCACATGTAGGAACTGCCGGGCGTGAGGTTCGCGATCCCCTGGTTGTCGTTCTTGTACGTCAGCTTGTTCGCGTCCGTGTCGCTCGCTACGCCAACCGGGTTGTCGAACGCGAATGAAGGGTTCGGCGGATCACCTGCCTGCGGTGCGGCGCACGAGTAGTACGGGCCCGGGCTGCCGTTCAGGTACCAGTCGTTCCACTGCACGGTCGGGGGCGTGACCGCCGGCGGCGTCGAGTCGAGAATGGTGGCCCAGATGTTGTCACGCACGGGCGTGGTACCCCCGGCGCCGTAGACGCATGGGTTGTGTGAGACCTGGTTCTTGTAACGGCAGCCCTTGCCGATGTGGGCCTCGTTCAGGTCGGCGCCTGCCGCACCCACCTGGTTCTGGGTCGCCTGTTGATCCAGCGAGCCTTTGACGATCAGCGGGCCTTTGCTGATCCTGGCCGTGTTCTGCAGGCAGAGGTTGCCCATGACGTACAGCGGTGAGGTGACGTTGACGCTGTTGCCGAGCGTCATGTCGCAGCCGCTGAAGGCCACGCCGCTGCCTGGGTTGCGTGAGAAGATGTAGTTCCACGACGGGTTGTTCAGCGGCTGCGTTGCGACCGGGACCACGGGAATCGTGGCGCGGAGCGTCTTCTGGTAGTCGGCGCCGCCGTAGGGGTTCCGCACGTAGCCTGTCGAGAAGAGATCCCAGTACGCGGTGCCCGCTGCCGCGTTCTGGTACAGCGTCCCGTACCAAATGACCTTTCCGTTGGAATAGGTGTCTGTGCGGTTGCAGGGAAGCGTTGGCAGCGTGCCCGTGTCCGTGCAGAAGACGTACTTGTCGAGCGCATTGTTCGTCGGGAGTCGTAGCACTGACATGGCGTTGTTGACCCCTGCTTCCGCGAGGTCGTAGGCCGAGAGCCGGCCGCCGCTCATCGTCGAGTTGCGCTGATTCGAGCTCGCCGACTCGATCACGGTCACGACGGTCATGCTGAGCACGACCGTCACCCCGAGCGCGATCACCAGTGCAAATCCACGCTCTTCCCCAAAGAGCTGCCGCAGTCTGTTCATCTCAGATCCTCGTGCTGTTTCGCAGGTAGATGGTGTCCGTGAGCTCGTACTGGCCGATCGTGTTGCCCGTGAGGCTGACCGGGAAGTCGAGCTGGAGGGAGGCGAGACATCCGCAGCCGGCGGTGTGCGCGAAGGCGGGAAACACGTTGGCCGTCGTGAGGTAGTCGGCGAGCTTGATCCCGCTCGAGGAGCATGTGGTGCCGCTCTGCCGATAGAGCGCATAGCGGTTCGTGTAACCGCTGACAGCGATCGTGCACCAGCTGACGTCACCGCCGCAGCCGGAGGGAAGCTTGAGGGTCACCGAGTTGGCGGCGAAGGGCGTGACGTCGGTCGCGCAGTGGATGTCCTTGCGGATCTTGTCCAGAGCGATTCGCGTGTTCATTTGCGCCTGAAAGCGACGGTTCTGTTCGTTCTGGGCCTTCGAGCCCGCGACGAAGACGCTGGTGATGCCCGCGAAGACGACGCTCATGATGAGCATCACCGTCAGCATCTCGATCAGGTTGTAACCCGCCTCTCCCCTGAGGCGCCGGCTGCGCAGTCGTCGTCTCACTTCGTCCTCGCTTCGACCTCCGCGAGCGCTCTGCGGGCGACGAGCTCGCTTTTCTTGCCGATGCCCCAGCGCCGTTGCGCGAGCCGATCCGCCGCGATCAACTCGCGGAGCGCCTCGGCTCCGTGCCACCAGCCGAACGAGGCACCGGTGACGATCCACGCGTGCTGGAAGAGGAAGTGCCGGACCCTGGCCGAGGTCGGCTTCGGGTGTGCGGCGATCCACGCTGCGAGAACTCGGGCGCGCTGCGGGAGCGGCATCTCCCTCAGCGGCTCCTTCGGGGCGTTCGGGAGGACGAAGGCAGGCAGCCGGCTCGCCGGAGCGTCGACCTTCGCGGCCACCCTCTTCGGCGCCGCGGTCTTCTTCTCAGCTGCCTTGGGCGCCGGCGGAGCGGGCGTCACGTCGGCTGCGGGCTTCGGGAGTGCAATCGGCTCGAGCGCGCTCCCGAGGTACGGGGAGACATCCTCCGGCTCCCCCTTCTCGGGGTAGGCGGTCCGCATGAGCGTGACCGTGATCGTCGGAGCGCCCGTGTCGCGGACCTTCGTGCCGGCCACTGGAGACTGCGTCGCGACCTTGTTCGCGGCATAGCCATGGACGCCGCCGACCACGCGCCAGGCGAACCCGGTGTCCTCGAGCGTGCCCTTGGCGAACACGAACGCCTGCCCAGCTACGTCGGGCACCACGAGGGTCGGCGTGGTCACCGGCGTAGGCGCAGTTTTCGGCACGGCGGTCAGGCGCTTGGCCGCACCAACCGCAAGAGTCGCGCTTGCAAGCACCAGGACCGCGCCCACGATCACAAGGCGCGGCAAGCGCTGGGCTATCCGCAGAGCCATACACGTGGCGTCGGCAGAAAATCGCTTGAACTCAAGCCCCACCACGGGTGAAGCCGATCACCCCATCACTCGAACTAGGGACGATCGAGAAGACCCGTGCGGAGGCGGGTGTGGCGTCCGGCAGCTCGAGCGACGTCGGGGCGTCCTGCCAGCGGAACGCCTTGCCGGCGAAGCTCTGGAACCACGGCTGGTTCTGCGGGTATTCGGTCGGCGGCTGGAGCTGGAGATGTAGGTGAGGACCGGTCGCGTGCCCGGTCGAGCCGACGAGCCCGACCTGGCTTCCCGCCGCGAGGGAGACACCGTCCGTGACCGAGGGCTCCTCGTAGGCGAGATGGCAGTACGTCCAGACCAGTCCGTCCTCGGTGCGGATCGTCAACCCGATGCCGCAGCGCGGGTCCGGCTCGTGCCAGGCGTTCAGCACGACCGCGTTAGAGATCGCGTAGACAGGTGAGCCTGCAGGCGCTGCGATGTCGGCCGCCGGATAGTCGTGGTGCGTGTGCGCGACGGAGACGAGCTGCGGACCGCCGCCGACCGGGAAGACGTAGTGGCTGTCGTAGGACGGGGCGCCCATCAGCGTGCCGACTCCCTCCGCAAAGGACGGCGCCTGCGCGCTCTGGCTAGCGGTCTGCAGAGCCGACTGGGCTCTCTCGAGGACGCTGCGCGCCGCTGCGGTCGCATCGCGCAGCGCGTCGACGCGGGCGTCGAAGAGAACGGCCCGCCGCTCGGCCGCAAGCCGGTCAGACAGGAGCGCGGCCGCGTCCACCCGCGCGTGAAGCTGCTCCGCAACCGCGACGTACTGCTGCTGGCGCGCCCGCGCGCTGACCAGCGCCGCGTTGGCGCGGACGACCTGCTGTCGGGCGGCGTCCAACTTGGCCTGGACTTGCTGAAGGTCGACCGTCTGTGTCAACCCACCCTGGCCGTAGACGTTGGCGAGGTCGAGCACCTCCCGGACGTACCAGTCGGCGTGGTTGTACGCGAAGACGGAGCGAGAGATGTCCGACTGCCCGCCCGCCGCAGCGAGGTAGCGCGCCGCCGAAAAGATCGCGTCGGCCGCATTCCACGGATCGGCGATCCCGTCGCCGTCGGCATCGACTCCCCAGCGCAACCAGGTGGACGGCATGAACTGCATCCAGCCGACCGCGCCGGCGGAGCTCGGGCCCATGTTGCCGCCGAAGTTCGACTCGATCTTGTTGATCGCCGCCAGCACCTGCCACGGGATGCCGTACGTCGCACCGGCACGCACCCAGAGGATGTGGAGGCTCGACACGGGCAGTTGCTGCTGATTTGCCGGAGCCGTGGTGAACGAGACCGGGATCGAGATCGAGCCCGGTGCGTTCGGCGCCGCCGCGCTCGGGAGCGAGACGTTCGGGGTCGTGCGGGGAGCGGTGTACACCGAGAAGCCGAGCACGGGCGGGCCGGAAGCCCGCGCGGGTCCCGCGACCAGGGCAAGACCCGCTGCCGCAACGACGAAGAGGCGCATGTCTACGGTTGGGCGAGTCGCAAGGCCGGCAGCTCGTGCTCTTCCGCGGCCGCCTTCCTCTCTTCTTCCGTCTGCTTCTCCTCGGCCCGTACGTTGGCGGTCTTCTGCTTCAGCGCCCGCTCGAGTGCCACGAGGAAGTCGTGCCGGTTGGTGGCCGCGTTGGCAGCCACCTCCTGATCGACTTGGTCCGAGACGACGAGGTCGAGCAGCGCCTGGGTGAACGACTGCATGTCGAAGAACGCGCCCTCTTCGATCGCATCCGTGATCGACTCGGGCTTGTTCTCGCGGATGAGGTCGGCGATGCGGGAGTTGGTCACCATCACCTCGACCGCGGCGATGCGACCCCCTGAGATTCTGGGCAGCAGGCGCTGGCTGATGATCCCGCGCAACACGCCGGCCGTGATCGAACGGATCATCTGCTGCTTCCCGTCCGGGAAGAACTCGACCATCCGACCGACCGTCTCGGCCGCGTCCACCGTGTGCATCGTCGAGAGCACGAGGTGGCCCGACTCGGCGGCCTGCAAGGCGGTCTGCGCAGTCTCGGCATCTCGGAGCTCCCCGATCAGGATCACGTCGGGGTCCTGACGCAGTGCACGGCGCAGGGCCTGCGCGAAGTCCGTCGTGTCGAGCCCGACCTCGCGCTGGTTCACGATGCACGTCTGGTCGCTGTGGAGAATCTCGATCGGGTCTTCGATCGTGACGATGTGCTGCTGTCGCGACCGGTTGATGTGGTCGATGATCGCCGCGAGCGTCGTCGTCTTTCCCGATCCCGTGGCGCCTGTGACGAGCACGAGACCGCGATGCTCCTCGGCGAGACGACGAACGCCCTCAGGCATGTGCAGCGCCTCGAACGTCGGGACGTTCTTCGGAATCACGCGGAACGCGATCGAGACGTGGCCACGCTGCCGGAAGGCGTTGACTCGGAAGCGAGGCAGATCGTCGTCCTGGTACGCGATGTCGAGGTCGCCTGTCTGCTTGAAACCCTCGAGCCGTTCAGGCGCGCGCTTTCCGATCACCTCGACGACCGTCTCCAGGTCCCGATCGGTAAGGGTCGGGTACTCCTCGAGCGGTCCGAGGTCGCCGTCGCGGCGCAGGACCGGCGGGATGCCGACCTTCAGATGGATATCGCTGGCGCCGAGCTCGACGGCTCGTCTGAGCAGGGGATTGAGTTCCATGACGGACACCCCTGCATCGGCAGGTCGACTGGCTGTCTTTAGGCGGCCTTCGCCAGTCCTTCGATGAGCTTCATGGCGGTTCGGCCGGCGCCCCTGGCCTCACCGGGATGGGCGACCTCACCAAGCATGAGCTTTTCCAGCACCCGCCAGGTGACCTGGAGGCGCATGATCGCGAAGACGGCCCGGGGGAAACGATCGAGCGCCTTCTTTGCGCCCCAACCCGCTGAGGCGAGCGGATCGAGCTCTTCGTGGACGGCCGCAGCGTAACCCTCGAGACCCTCCGTCCGGCCCTCGAGGAGGACGACGACGTGCTCGGCGGCGAGCCGAGCGGTGATGAGCGCCTCGTAGATGCCGTCGCCGGACACGGGGTCGAGGACGCCGGCGGCATCCCCCACCAGCAGTGCGCGCCCCCGCGCAAGCACGGTCCCCGGCCGCCGCATCGGGAGACGGTGACCGCGAACGCCCGTCAGCTGGCGGAGCTCGATCCCGTGGTGTTCGCACAGGACGCGGAGATGCCGGCGCAGGTTCGGCCCTTCCTCCCCCCAGCCGCCGACCCCCACGTTCACATGGTCACCCTTCGGGAAGATCCAGCCATAACCGCCTGGGACCGTCGCCAACTCGAGCACCAGCGCGCCGCGCCAGTCGCCGGCGGGAAGCTCGTCGTAAGAGAGGTTGCCTTCTAGAGCAACGCCGTTGACGATCGCGCCGCCGAGCCCGAGCGTGCGGGCCGTCAGCCCGTTCGCGCCGTCAGCTCCGATCAGGGCATCGACTTCGATCGTCTCGCCGTCGACACTTAGGCGCGTGTCGGACTCGACCTCGGCGCGCACGCCGTCTCGGAAGTTCACGCCCGCCTCGACGGCTCGCTCGACCATGAAGGCGTCGAGCCGACGGCGCTGAGTCATAAGGCAGAGCACCTGCTTGGACTCGCGCTCGATCGTCGGGCCGTAACGAAGGCGGCAGCGCGCGCGTGTGATCCGGTCCTCGACCACGGGCTCCACGGGGTACGGCAGCTGGCGCACGGCCCGCATGGTCAGGCCGCCCCCGCAGGGCTTATCTCTCGGGAACCGGGCCTTGTCTATTAGTAAGACGCGCGCGCGTGCGCGCGCGAGGCGGTAGGCGGCCGTCGAGCCGGCAGGGCCCGCACCGACGATCGCGACGTCAAAGCGCTCCACGACCCAAAGCTACAATGCCCTGCCCCAAGGGGGTGTGCCGGAGCGGCCAAAGGGAACGACCTCCGCGCCAAAAAGTCCGGCCGCGCTGCGCGCGGCCATGGATGACTTTCTGGCGAACCGCTAACGGATGCCGCACCGGGCAAAGCCCGGTGCGGCAGGCGAAAGCTTTCGAAAGTGTCACGGCTACAATGCCGTGCCCCGGGGGTGTGCCCGAGCGGCCAAAGGGAACGGGCTGTAAACCCGTCGGCTCAGCCTACGGAGGTTCGAATCCTCCCGCCCCCATAACGCTCTGAAGTCCGGTCGCTTCGCGACCATGATACTTCCGAGCGAATTTGTTTCGATCCGTTGCCGTAGTGGACGCGTCGGGCAAAGCCCGCCGCGTCGGCGACCTTCTGCGCTTCGGGACCTTGCGCAACACCGGCTTGTAGCGCAAGAATTCGCGGCAATCGCATCGACCTGGAGGTGGGTTATGGCTTCCCAGGCGGCCGACCGTGTGATGATCTCCGAGCGAATCGCGCCCGGCATCTTGCCGCGCGTTCTCAACTCGTTCGACATGACGATCATCTTCGTCGCGATCGTCCTCTTCATCGTCAACGCCTCGGCCATCCAGCAGGCGCATCA
>JBKOWS010000095.1:0-17194 GCA_046724565.1 Actinomycetota bacterium
ATCCTCTGGTACCTCGGCGAAGGTACGCGGTTCGTCCCGGAGGATGCGTACGAGCGGGCCCAGGTGTTGCAGTGGATGTTCTTCGAGCAGTACGACCACGAGCCCGCGATCGCGGTGACGCGCTTCTGGCTTGCGTACTCCGGCCGAGCTTCTGAGTTCGCCGATCGCCTTCCCGAGCGGCAGAGTGCTGGATACCGCGCACTCGCCGCGATGGACGAGCACTTAGGGGGCCGCGCGTACCTTGTCGGCGACCGGCTCACGCTGGCGGATCTCGCCCTCTACGCATACACGCACGTCGCACCCGAAGGCGGGTTCGACCTTGCGCCCTACCCGGCTGTCGTGAGTTGGCTCGAGCGAGTCGCCTCCGAGCCGGGACACGTCCCGATCGACGCGTAGGAGGGCTTGGCGAAACATCGCTCGTCGAGCGACGGTCCGCCAAACCCTCCTAGGACTGAGCCTCTGCAGCCGAGCGCGGGAAGCGTGCGCTCTCGAACCTGGCCGCGCCGGCCGGTACGAGCCAGGGCAGGATCTCGAGCTCGAACTGGCCCGCTCGAACGGCGGGATCTTGCTCTGCGAGCGACCGCGCCTCTTCCGGTCCTGTCCCGAAGATGTTCATCCCTCGGAACAGGCGCCGCGGCTCGCCCGGCAACGGCCCGGCGGCGAGCAGCTGACCCCTCTCGTGCAATGAGGCGAGATAGCTCAGATGTGCATCTTGCAGCCTGTCGGCCGCATCGTCGTCCAAGTCGGGCGCATCCGGCGGCGTGAGCAGCAGCACGACCGTGAACTGATCGAACTCCACGCATCAATGGTATGGGCGCCTAGCGCCCGTCCGCGAAGCGGACCAGTGGAGGGGCCTGGGGGAACCGGGAGGTTTCCCCAGAGCGAGCCCGTTTAAGTCAGTGCCAGGCCCCAAGCGGCAGGGGTTTGGGCCGAGCCGTTAGCGTTTCGGATCGAACATGGCCGAATGGTGGGCGGTGAGACGAGCGCGCAGCCGGAGGCCGGCGACCTACACGTGTCCGTTTTGCGGCCGCAGGCTGCACGCGATGAGCGAGCACGTGGTCATCGCGCCCGAAGGCGATGTCGAGAAACGCCGGCACGCTCATCTCGAATGCGTGCGCGCGGCGCGCGAGGCCGGAACGCTCAAGACCTACGACGACTGGCGGAAGACCCAGCCTCGCCGCCCGGGTCTCCTGGCGCGGCTTCTCGGATCTAGATCAGGCGCGGGCGAGCGCGACGCTCGAGATCCCCAAGCACCTGATCGCCGATCCAGTTGACGGCCCAGACGACCACGACCGTGCCGACGTAGCTCCAGAAACCGTCGATGGAGAAGTTCGGCGCGATCCACTCGGCGAGCGCGACCATAGCGATGTTGATCACCAGGTAGAAGAGCCCGAGCGTGATGATGATCAGGGGCAGCGTCACCACCGTGAGCAACGGCTTCAGCACCGCGTTGGCGATCCCCAGCACGGCCGAGCCAATGAGGTAGGCCCACCAGCCGTGGATATTGACGCCGTCCCAGAGCGCATTGGCCGCCCACAGGGCGAAGAGGTTGATTCCCCACGCGATTGCCAGCCGTGGCACAAAACCCACGGGCACAGTGTAAAAGGACTATGTGTTCGCGCGCATGCACGTCCTGGAGACGACGACCCGCGAGCAGAACGAGCGGGGTCAGGAGATCGTCCGCGACCAGTTGCTGCCCTGGCTTCGCGACAGCAGCGGCTTTCGCGGCCTGATCCGTCTCACGAATCCTGAGGACCAGAGGACGCTCGTGATCACGCTGTGGGCCGACGAAGAGGCCCTCGACGCCAGCGCCGAGGCGGGAAACCGGCTCAGCGAGCTCACAGCGGAAACGGTGGGAGTGACGCGGAAGGCGCTGGAGGTCTACGAGGTCACCCTCTTCGACATCGATGCCTGAGACAACGGAGTTCTTCGCCGGCGAGGAGTTCGCCAGGGTCCTGACGGAGACGACGATGTCGCTCATCTGCGTCCTCGACCGAACGGGACGGATCCTCTTCTTCAACGACTCCTGCGTCCGCGCGACCGGCTTCACGCGCGAGGAAGTGCTCGGCCGTGATGCCCGCGACCTCGTTATCCCTCCCGAGGAAGCGGAGGCGTTCGGTCAAGTCCTCGACTACATCTGGACGACCGGACTGTCGAGCCCGCAGGTCGGCCACTGGGTGGCGAAGGATGGCAGCCGGCGCCTGGTCGCCTGGTCGAACCGGCTCATGCAAGCCAACCACGGCGAGCCGCAGTACCTCGTGACCGCGGGCATCGATCTGACCGAGCATGCAAAGAACCACGTGGACGACGCTTTCGAGGGGCATCCCGAGGCGAAGCTCGCAGAGGTTGGACAGCTCGCACAGGAACAGCGGGCCCTGCGTCGGGTCGCAACTCTCGTGGCCTCCGAGGTGAGCCCCGAGCGCGTCTTCATGGCCGTCTCGGAGGAGACGGCGCGCATCCTCGAGGTGAATGCCTCCGCCGTCTTTCGCTACGAGGGCGACGACACGGCGACCGTGGTCGGGCGACACGACCGCGACAACATCGGGGCGTTCAGCCTCGGCGAACGCATCCCGGTCGACCAGTCGATGACGATCGGACGGGTGCTCTACACCGGCGCTCCGGCCCGGATCGACGACTACTCTTCGCTCCCCGGGGAGATGCCGAAGCTGATGATGCGGATCGGCTACCGGTCCACCGTGTCCGCGCCCATCGTCGTCGCCGGCATCCTCTGGGGTGCCGTCGCCATCGCGAGCGCCGATTTGTTGCCGCCCGAGAGTGAGGGCCGACTCGCCGCCTTCTGCGAGCTCGTCTCGCTGGCGGTGGCGAGTGCGCAGGCGCGCGACGACCTGCGCTCCTCGCGCGCGCGCATCGTCAGGGCCGGAGACGAGCAGCGCCGGAAGCTCGAGCGAAACCTCCACGACGGCGCGCAGCAACGACTCGTCGCGCTCGCCTTGACTCTGCGGCTCGCCCGGCGTCAGGTCGAAACGGAGCAGACCGAAGCCGCAGCCGCGTCCCTGGCGGCGGCCGCGGAAGAGCTCGACCTCGCGCTCGAAGAGCTGCGCGAGCTCGCACGCGGACTGCATCCAGCGGCGCTGACGGATCAGGGGCTGGCCGCAGCCATCGGAGCTGTGGCGAGGCGCCTGCCGATCCCGGTCGACATCACCGCTCCGGATCAGCGCATGCCGGACGGCATCGAGGCGACCCTGTTCTACATCGTGTCCGAGGCGCTGACGAACGTCGTCAAACACGCGGAGGCCTCGAAAGTAAAAGTCACCATCTCCGTCACTGACGACACGGTGCGCTTCGAGGTCATCGACGACGGGCGCGGCGGCGCAGATCCGGCGGACGGCTCGGGGATTCTGGGCCTTCGCGACCGTGCTGAGGCGGCGGGCGGAACTCTGTTCGTGGTGAGCCCGCCGGGCCGGGGCACGATCGTCACGGCTCAGCTCCCGCTCAGCGACGCTTGAGCGGGATGCTCTGCCGCGAGCGGAAGACGTTCTGCGGGTCGTAACGCCGCTTGACCGCGATCAGACGGTCGAGATTGGCGCCGTAGTAAGCCTGCTGCCAGTTTGCAAGGTCGGGGTCGATGTAGTTCTGATAGGCGAACCGCGAGACATACGGGCGCATGGCTCCGTAGAAGGACGCCAGCCAGCGCAGGTTCGGCGCGGCACCAGCCGACGAGTCCCAGTACGCGAGGTACTGCAGCGAGAACAGTGCGTCGCGATGCACGAAGGCGGTCGCCTTCTTCTTCACGCGGTTGACGGCGCCGCCGTACGAGTCCAGCAGGATGATCCCAGAGCCGGATCCCGTGCTCACGCGCGCTTCGATCTGCCGGATCATCGTGTCGATGCCGGCGGCGGAAAGCTGCTCGTTGGCGTAGCTCGACTTGCCCTTGAAGGTCGAGCGGCCGAGATGGCCCTGCGGCGGCAGGTGGCACTCGGCGATGGTCGTTCCCGAGCACCCGGCCCACATGCGTTGCGCGTCGAGGTAGCTGTGACTCGAGACCGTATAGCGCGTTGCGGTGCCCGTCTCCGCCAACGGCTTGAGCACTACGCGCAGCTGATCGACCGTACCGAGGAACTGCCCGGCAGACGTGATCCGAGGACGTCCACCGACAGCGGTACTGAGGTTCAGAACGGAGAAGAACGCATCGGGCGCGTGCGGTGCGAGCCGTTGCCAGGCCTGCACCACTTCCTTCGCATCCGTCCAGGGCCACTCGAGCGCGTAGGTCGCGACCTGGCCGACGGGATGCGTGCGGAAGACGAGCCGGGTGACGATGCCGAAGTTCCCGCCGCCGCCTCCGCGGAGCGCCCAGTAGAGATCCGGGTGGCTGCTCGCGTTGCAGACGACGGCGGTGCCGTCGGCGAGAACGACTACCGCCTCGAGCAGGTTGTCGCAGGTCAGCCCGAACTTCCGTGAGGCGAACCCCACTCCCCCGCCGAGTGCGAGGCCGGCGATGCCGACGGTCGGACACGAGCCCGCTGGAACCGTGCGGCCGAACTGCGCGAGGTGGTCGTAGACGTCGATCAGCCTCGCGCCCGCGCCGGTCACCGCATGACCGTGCCGGTCGAGCGTGATCCCGTTCAGGCGGGAGACGTCGACTACCACGCCGGTGGTGGTCGAGTACCCGCCGTAACTGTGTCCGCCAGACCGCGGAACGATCCGGACCGCGTGGCGCCGAGCCCAGCGGACCGTGCGCTGAACGTCCGCGAGCGACTCGCAAAACACAACCGCGCGCGGCTTGATCGAGTCGAAGCGGGTGTCGAAGAGGAGCCGTGCCTGGTTGTAGCCGGCGCTACCGGAGCGCACGAGGTCGCCGCGCAACCCGCGGGCAAGCTCATCGAAGATCCCGGCGCTTCTCTCCGACGCAAGGTCCGCGAGCCGACCCGCGAACGGGACGGCGCCGGCCGCCAGGGCAAGACGCCCCGCGCGTACCAGCAACTCGCGGCGCGTGAGGTCGTCCACGCGCCGAATCTAGCGTCCGGGTGTTAAGACCTGTGGACGCCCATCGTGATCGTCGCGACGTAGACGCCTGACTTGTTCTTGCGGACAGCGAGCAGTGACTTGCTGCCGCCGTTGCGGAAGATGGCGTCGCCCGAGTTGCGGATGTCTCGATTCGGCCTGTTGCTGTAAGGAATCCTGCGGTAAACGGCGTCGGTCACCGTGTCGGGGAAGTAGAGCTGGCCGGTGTGCACGACGTTGCCGCCGAGATGCACCTTGGCGTGGATGTGGACGGTGCGGCCCGGGTACCAACCGGGATAGACCGTGCGGAACAGTGCGAGACCCTTTGCGCTCGTCCTCTGGATCCCGCGCATGAAGGTTCTGCTGGAAGCGCCCTGTCCAAAGCCCGAGTAGATGCCGCTTGCGTCCGCGTGCCAGATGTCGACCGCGGCACCCTTGATCGGCTTGCACGTCGAGGCGTTCACGACGAAGGCGCGGAGGAGCAGCGGCGTGCCCGGCCGGCCCTCAGTGATGTTGCGGCGCACCGCCTCGTTCGGGATGTAGTACGGCCCCTCGGTCTGCTCGGGCGTCAGCACGCAGGTCACGGCTCCCGATGCGACGGCCGCCGGGCCGGCACCCTCGGAGCGCCCGCTCTCGAGCCCGCCAACGCCCATCGCACCCGCTACCAGGCCGCCGAGCCTGAGCAGGGAACCGCGCCGCGTGAGCTTGCCGTCGGTCATGGCTGAGCAGGAAAGCACTCCGACCTGAGAATCCTCTGAGAAACGGCTAAGCCGGTCCTAAGAGACGGGGAAGCCGAACGGCGGAGTAGGGCTACCCGCACTGCCCAGGATGGGCTCCGGGCGTACCGTCGTTTGCATGAACGTGGCGGCCTTCCATCATCTCCCTTCCCTCCGGAGCCTGGCGTCTGCCCCACGCCGTGGTCTGGTGGAGGTCGCCACCCTCGTCGGCCTGTACGGCATCTACGAGATCGTCCGGGGCCAGGGCCACGCCACCCTGGCGGCGGCTCGCGGGCACACGGACGAGATCGTCGCCCTCGAGCGCCACCTGCACGTTTTCGGCGAGCGCTCGGTGCAGCGCGCCGCACACTTGGTGCCGACGCTTCCGACGATGCTGGGCGTCGCCTACATCGCGCTCCACTTTCTCGGCACGGCGGGCTTCCTGATCTGGATGCACCGTTCCCATCGCGAGCGCTTCCCGCTCGTCCGCAACACGCTCGTCGTCGCCACCGGCGTCGCGCTCTCGATCTACATCCTCTATCCCGTCGCGCCGCCGCGGCTGGCCGCGCTCGGCTTTGTCGACACGGTCTCCCACAGCGCGAAGGTCAATCTCAGCTCGGATGTGCTCGGCAGCTTCTACAACCCGTTCGCGGCCGTACCGAGCCTGCACTTCGGCTACGCACTCCTCGTCGGGGTGACGGTCGCGCTCCTCGCCAAGCGACGCCTCGTGCGCGTCATCGGCTGGAGCTATCCCGCCGTGATGCTGCTGGTCATCGTCGGCACGGGCAACCACTTCTTCTTCGACGCACTCGGCGGCGCGCTCGCGATCGGCGTCGGTTTCCTGGTCGCTAGTTGGGTCGAGAAGCCCGCCAGGCGCGTACGGCGCTCCCAACCTGTCCGAGCATCCGCCGCCGCGATGTGCTGAGCGCCTCGCGGAGCGCCGCGCCGGCCCCATCGAAGATCCCGGTGCCGTGACCGCAGAGGACCGTGGCGGGATCGATTCCCGCAAGCTGCTTGCGCGGGGGCAGGAGGCGCAACGCGGGATGTACGGCAAGTCGTTCCCGCCCGGCTCGGAAGTACGCCGAGGTGCCGAGCGCGTCCGCGCAGACGAGCACCCGCTGCTCGGGCCACCAGAGCACAACCTCCTGCCAGAAGCGACCCGTCTTGATCGGGACGAACTCGAACGGCCCGATGCAGGCCTTCGGCACGAAGTGATACGGAATGCCGAAGCGCCGGGCGAGTGTCGCGCAGTCGCGATTGTGGCGATCGAGCAACTGGATGACTCCGGCCGGTTCGCCGGCGGCGTGAACCCGCTCGTCCAGCCCCTCCCGGTCGAGCGCGTCGATCAGCCAGACGCGGCCGTCCGCGACGAGCGCGTGCGAGCAGCGCTCCATGAATTCGTCGACGATCCAGCCGAACCCGTGTCCGAACTCGTCGCAGTCGCGGATCGACACCCTGGGGAGAGTACGGCCACGCCGTAGCTCGCCAGCACGCCCGCGAGCTCCGGGTCGCGGACGTACAGTCGCAGCGGATACGACTCGGAACCCCGCCAGCCTCGCTCCGTCTCGGCGACGTGCCCGGAGAGCACCACCTCGCCGAGAATGCGGCCGATCGTTCGGGGGTCGTTCCGTCCATGCAGATAGGTGAAGGCGTCGACCGGGTCACGCACCGCGTGGAAGCCGCAGTTGCAGCCTGTGCCAGGTGCGACGTGATGCTCGCCGAGCGAACACAGGGCGTGCCTGCGTCGGCCCGGCGTCCAGACGCCCTCGTGGATGACGGAGCCTAGACGCACCCCTTCCGGCCGCTCCTGCACCGTCCAGACTCGCCAGCCGACGGCCCGCACGCCGTCGTGTAGCCGAAGGAGCTTGCCCGTTTCCATCAGCGTGCCCCCGCGAAGCGCACGTCGACCGGTTCGATGACCTCGTCGACGATGCCGTATGCGACCGCCTCCGCCGGCGTCATGAAGTGGTCGCGGTCGATGTCCTTCATCACCTGCTCGACGGGCTGGCCGGAATGGCGCGCGACGATCTCCGCCATCCGCTCGGTCATCTCGAGGATCTCTTTCGCCGCGATCTGGATGTCGGCCGGTGAACCGCGAAATCCACCCGAGCCCTGGTGGATCATCACCTTCGCGTTCGGCAGGACGAAGCGCTTGCCGCTCGCGCCTCCGCACAGGATCATCGCCGCGGCCGACATCCCCATGCCGGTGCAGATTGTGCGGACGTCCGGCTTGACGTACTGCATCGCGTCGTAGATCGCCATTCCGGCGTACGCCGAGCCGCCGGGCGAGTTGATGTAGAGCGAGATCTCCTGGTCGGGGTCCTCCGCCTCGAGGAACAACAACTGCGCGGTGATGACGTTGGCTATGTCATCCTCGACCGGCTGGCCGAGAAAGACGATCCGCTCGCGGAGCAGGCGCGAGTAGATGTCGAAGGAGCGTTCGTAGCGGCCGTCCTGCTCGACCACCATCGGGATCAAAGGCAATCCGAAACCTCCTGCTAATGTGCAACCTGTTGGTTGCGTCTAGTATACGCAACCTCGCGGTTGCGGATTGGAGGAGCGATGGAAGTCACCCGCGAGATCGTGTTCCCGGTAGCCCCCGACGAGGTCTGGGAAGCCCTGACCGATCCAGATCAGCTGGAGGAATGGTTCGCCAACGACGTCGAGCTGGACCCACGCGAGGGCGGCGAAGGAGTCTTCCGCTGGGGTGACGGTGAGGAACGGAGGGCCACCGTGACCGTCGCCGAGCCGAACGAGCGGCTCGTCCTCGACTGGGACGAGGAGGGCGAGGTCGAGTTCACGCTCGAGGAGATCGAGGCCGGCACGCGCCTCGTCGTCCGCGAGTCGACTCCGGAGTTCTCGACCGCGCTCGAGCTGCACGCAATGGCTTTCGCCCAAAATCGCAGTCTCGTGACAGCCGCAGCGATCTAATGGCCGGTGTGAGCCGGCCACACGGGCAAAGCCCGCGCGGTCTCTATGCGGCGCCGCCAAGTCGGAGCCTTGACGCGTGAACGACACGACCGGGCGCGTCTTCGACGCGCTCGCCGACCCTAACCGCCGCTACGTGCTGGAGGCGCTCGCCGAGCGCGAGACCGCGACGGCGACGGAGCTCGCGAATGAGCTCCCGGTGACACGGCAAGCCGTGGCGAAGCACCTCGCCGCGCTGAACGAGGCCGGCCTCGTCGAGAGCCGGCGCGAGGGGCGCGAGACGCGTTACGAGCTCACTCCGGAGCCCCTGGGCGAGGCGATGGACTGGATTGCAAGTGTTGGTGCGGAATGGGACACACGGCTGCGCGCCCTACGCAGACATCTGGGGGACCGGCGCTCGTAAGATCGAACGATGGAGCGCCGTCGCCTCGGCACTGTCGAGGTCTCCCGCATCATCCTCGGCTGCGGCAACTTCGGCGGCATCGGCTCGGCGCCCGCATTCTTCGGCCACGGCGAGAGCGAGGCGGAAGCGTTCCGGATCATGGACGCGGCCTGGTCGCTCGGGATCACGATGTTCGACACCGCCGACGCGTACGGCGGCGGCCGCAGCGAGACGATGATCGGCAACTGGATGTCGAGTCGTGGCCATCGGCCGCAGCTGACGACCAAGACGTTCAACCCGATGGAGCGAGGACAAGACCACGGCCTGTCTCGCTCACGTGTCACCCGCCAGATGGAGTCGAGCCTGGACCGGCTCGGTGTTGACCAGGTCGACCTCTATCTCGCCCATGAGTTCGATCCGGAGACGCCGATCGAGGAAACGGTCGCGACGTTCACAGGCCTTGTCGAGGTCGGACTGGTCAATGCCTGGGGCGTTAGCAACTTCGACGCTGATCAGCTGCGCTCCGTCCTGGCGGTCGGCGAGCCCGCTGTGGTGCAGAACTCGTACTCGCTCCTCGAACGCACCGACGAAGCTGAAGTGCTCGAACTGTGCGTCGAGTTCGGCATCGCCTATACACCGTTCAGCCCGCTCGCGGGCGGCTGGCTCACGGGGAAATACAAACGTGATCGGGTTGCGCCGGCGGGCTCACGCATGGCGCTCCGTCCCGGCCCGTACGAACACCTGCAAACCGCGCGCACCTTCGATGCGCTCGACCGGTTCATGGAGATCGCCGAGCGCCGGGGGACCGACCCGTCGACGCTCGCGATCGCGTGGATCCTCGCCCAGCCGGCCGTCACGGCAGTCGTAATCGGCCCGCGTCGGCCCGAGCACCTCGACCCGGCGGTTCGGGCTGCGGAGTCGCCGCTGTCGAAGGCCGAAGCAGACGAGCTGGCCGGCTTCTTTACATGAAAATCCGCTTTCGGCGCCTGAAGGAGGCCGATCTGCCGCTGCTCCACGAGTGGCTGCTGCGCGAGCACATCAGACGGTGGTGGGACAAGCACGAGACGTACGACCAGGTCGCAGAGCACTACCTGCCAGCGATTCGCGGTGTGGAGCCGACGGAGCTGTACCTGATCGAGGTCGACGGCGAAGCAGCGGGTTTCATCCAGACCTATCTCGCCTCCGACTTTCCGCAGTACGCGGCACTCGTCGATGTCGGAGAAGGAGTCGCAGGTGTGGATCTCTTTCTCGCCAACGAAGCCCAGACCGGACGTGGCCTCGGCTCGCAGGTCCTCGACAGGTTCGTGAATGACGTCGTCTTTGCCAGATCCACGACGAGCGCCTGCATCGCCGATCCTGCGGTGGGCAACCTCGCATCGATCCGAGCGTTCGAAAAGGCAGGCTTCGCGGCGGTGCGCGAGCTACGCGATCCGAATGACGAGAACCCGCTGCATGTACTGATGCGGCGGGACCGCCAGGGCGAAAACCCAAAATACGTCAGCTGACGTATTGGCACGCGCCCTCGCCGGCGCGAGGTTCCTGACAAAACGAAAGGAACCTCACGACCGAACGAAGGAGCCTCGGCGCCGCCGTTGCCGCCCTACTGCTGTCCGTCCCGACGGCGACTGCACGCGTGATGAGCGAGCACACCGTTTCGAAGACGACGGGCCAGAGCTGGGCCGGCTACGTCGTCCACGCAAGCGGACGCGCATTCACCGAGGTCAGAGGTAGCTGGACGCAACCGCGCATTGTCTGCAACCGTCCCGGCAGCTCGGCCGCATTCTGGGTAGGTATCGGGGGCGCGGAAGAGGACTCGCGCGCGCTGGAGCAAGTCGGGACGTCCGCGGACTGCTCGGACCTGGCGCTGCCGTCACATTCGGCCTGGTACCAGCTCGTTCCGGCCGCTCCGGTCGACATTCCCATCGCAGTCAGTCCCGGCGACCTGATGTCCGCCCGACTCAGCCTGCGGCGACGAGTCGTGGAGGTGGAGCTCCGAAATCGTTCAAGAGGGGCGTCATTCGCAACCACGGTAATTGCGTCGTCGCTGGAAACCGCTTCGGCCGAATGGATCGCGGAGGCGCCCGCGAGCTGTTTCACGCGGGACTGCACGCAGCTGCCACTCGCTGACTTTGCCCGTGTCGTATTCACGCGCGCCCGCGCAAGCGCCGGGCCGCTGCGGGGTTCCATCGGCGCTCACCGCTGGACGACCTCCGTGGTCGAGATGACACCACCGGGTCGCGCCGTGCGTGTGGTCCCTACCCCGCTCACACGGCGCGGCTCGTCATTTGCCGCGTACCTCTTGGCGGACACCAGTCACTGACGTATCGTGAAGCGATGAACGCGCTGAGGGAGCGCGACATCCGTTCGGCGCTCGAGTTTGCCTATGAAGCCGCGTCGCTGACGGGCCCCGATCCGTTCTCGCGAGAGGTTCTCGAGCGCCTCACTCAATTGATTCCGGCCGATGCGATCGTTGGCTATCACGACGAGCTGGTCAGTGATTTTCCTCATCGCGTCCTCGAACGAGTCGAGCTCCCTGAAGATCCGATTCCGCCCGACGTGCAAGAGGCAGCCCAGCCACTTTGCCACGAGGATCCCTTGCGGAACGGGCGGGGACGCCGCGAGAACCGCGCGCTGAAGCTGTCGGACTTCCTCACTCACCGGCAGATGCGCAAGCTCGCCTTCTACCACGAAGTCTGGAAGCCGCTGGGAATCGACGACAGCCTCCGCGTCTGGCTGCCAGCTCCTCAGGGACAGGGGCGCCAGCTCTACATCGAGCGCAGCAGGCGCGATTTCACCGAGCGGGAGCGCTCGCTGCTCGAGCTGTTGACGCCGACCTTCATCAACATGCTCGCAGCCGCATCTGCGAGACGTCAGCAGAGGTCGCTGGGACAGCCCCCGCTGACCAAACGGGAGACCGAGATCCTCGGCTGGATCGCTGACGGCAAGACGACGAGGGAAATCGCCTCGATCCTGGTGGTCTCGCCGCACACCATCCGAAAACACATCGAGCACGTCCTCGAGAAGCTCGACGTCCGTACCCGTAGCGCCGCCGTGGCCCGCGCATTCCCGGCGGGATCGCGTACGCCCGGGACGGACCGCTAAGGCGAGAGACGCTCGATCGTCCAGACGCCGTCGTCGCGCCGATAGCGGAGGCGGTCGTGGAGGCGATCCTCGCGATGCTGCCAGAACTCGTACGTGTCGGGTATGAGCCTGTAGCCCCCCCAGTGCTCCGGACGGGGCACCTCACGTCCTGCGTTGTCGCGGACGAGCTCGATCACGCGCTCGTCGAGCTCCTCCCGACCGTGCAGAACCGAGCTCTGCCGCGACGCGGTCGCGGCCAGCTGTGCCCCGCGCGGTCTCGTCGCAAAGTAGACGTCGGACTCTTCTTCGGGCACTCGCTCGACCGTTCCCTCGATCCGTACCTGGCGTCCGAGCGGATCCCAGTAGAAAAGCAGCGCGGCCTGCGGATTCGCATTGAGCTCGGCCGCCTTCCTGCTGACGTAGCCCGTGTAGAACGAGAAGCCGCCCTCATCGGCTCCCTTGAGCAAGACCATTCGCGCGGACGGGGCGCCTTCACGCGTCGACGTCGCCAGCGCCATCGCCTCCGGCGCGCGGACTCCGGCGCCTTTCGCATCCTCGTACCACCGACGAAACTGCCTCAGCGGATCCGGGTCGACGTCCGCTCGCCGCAGCACTCCGATGCGTCCGCTCACCGGAACAGGTCCCGTTCCTCGGGTATGACGAGATCGCGCGCGCTTCCTTTACCGGCCACGTCGAGGCCACGGACGACCGCCGCGGGAATGCCGCCGGTCTTGCCCATCGCCAGCTCGGCGGCGCCCGCGATCTCGTCGGCGATCGCGATCATCGTGTAGTGCAGCTCGTAGCCCACGCGATCGCGGCGGCCGCGAAGGTCGAGGAGGACCTGGAGGCCGGCGGCTCCGATCGCCACGTCCGTCGTGCCCTGCCGCCAGGGCCGTCCAAATGAATCGGAGACGAGGACCGCGACCTCGCGTGAGGTCAGCTGGCGCAGCCGCTCACGGATGCGTTCTGCGGACGCATCGGGGTCCTCCGGCAGGAGCACGAGCGTTCCCGACGCCGGAGCATTCGACGAGTCGACGCCGGCCGACGCGCAGATGAAGCCGTGGGTCGTCTCCGCAATCACGAGCGGCGGCCGCACGCGAACGACTCGCGCGGCCTCGCGCAGGATGACTTCGATCCGCCGCGCATCCTCGTCGCCGGCAATCTCGCGCGCCTGCTCCGACGGTTCCACGTCGGCAAGGTGAACGACCCGTCCTTCTGACTTCGAGACCGCCTTCTGCGCGATCACGACGACGTCGCCGTACTCGAGCTCGACGGCTCCTCCGATGAGTGCGGCTAGATCATCGCCCCGCTGGATCTCGGGCAACCCGACGACGGGAATGATGCGCAGTTCGCCGCTCAGGGCAGACCCGTGAGCTTGATGCCGGCGTGCGCGTGGTAGCGCTTGTTCACGTTGAGGATCACAGCGGTCATGCCCTCGAGCGCGCGTGAGTTCTCCAACGGTCCGACGTCGACGGCGCGGTTTGCGATCCGGCCGGCGAGCTCGAGCGCGAGCTCCTTGGCGCGATCGTCGCGACCGCACACGAGCGCGTCACCGGGATCGCCATCGCGCAGGTTCGCCGCCGCAAAAGACTGCAGGCCCGAAGCGACCGGCGCGCGCAGGACGCGGGCGATCTCCTCGGCCAGCGAGCCCTGGTGTCGCCCCGGCAGAACGCCTTCGTCGTTGAGGCGAAGGTCGCTGGCCACGCTGAGGACGGGCGTCGTCCCGATCGCAGCTGCGAGATCCGTCGCCGTCTGCAGGGTCGCGTTCGACTTGACGGCGAGGATGACGAGATCGGCGTCGCCGACGATCTTCTCGTTGAGCCCGCCGGAGACGCCGAGCTCCTGCGCGGTCCTTTCGGCCCGCTGTTCGTCGCGCGACCCGATGACGACGTCGTCCTCGCCGACCTCCTTGAGACGCTGCGCAAGGGCGCGTCCAAACGCGCCCGTGCCGCCGACGATCGCGACCTTCATGCGAGTGCGACCGCGTCGAGCGCGGCCTCCGCCAGGCGGCGGCGCGCGGTCGCGTCGCGCATCAACGTGCGCGCGACGATCGGACGAACGCCAAGCGCCGAGACGGCATCCGCGTCGGCCGAATCAGCTTCGTCGACGACGAGCACATCGATCAGCCCTGGATAGCACTGAGCCACGTGCGAAGCGGTGGTCCCGCCCTGAAGCCGCTGCAGCATCTCCGCGGCCGGTCCCTTCACTGCGCGGCCGGCGATCAGCGGACTCACTGCAACACAAGGGACCCGCCGCCGCTCCAGCACCGAGCGAATGCGCTCGACGGCGAGGATCGGGCCGATCGAGACGAACGGGTTGCTCGGCGCGATCAGGATGAGCTCGGCCTCGTGCACCGCCTCGAGCACGCCCGGTGCCGGGCGCGCGGAAGCAGCTCCCTCGAAGCGAACCCGGTCGACCGGATCGCGGTGTCTGCGTGCGACGAACCACTCCTGAAACGAAAAGCTGCCGTTCGGAGTATCGAGCCAGGTGCGCACGGGCTCGTCACTCGCCGGGAGAAGCGTCGATTCGACGCCGAGCGCAGCGGCGAGGCGAGCGGTCACCGCAGACAGGGGCTGGCCCGCTTGCCTGGCCTGCGTCCGGACGAGATGCACTCCGAGATCCCGGTCGCCGAGCCTGAACCACGCTTCGCCGCCGAGCGCTTCGACGGTCTCGAGCGCGTTCCACGTCTCGTCGGCTCTCCCCCAGCCCCGGTCCTCGTCCGACACGCCTGCGAGTGCGTAGAGCACGCTGTCGAGATCAGGAGAGACCGCAAGTCCGAGGACCTCGAGATCGTCGCCGACGTTCACGATCGCGGTGACCTCGGCCGGATCGACTGCGTCCACGACACCGCGCAGAAACCTCGCACCGCCGACGCCGCCCGTAAGGACTGCGATCCTCACATGCGTGCCAGTCGGTTGAGATATCGACGGGTGTTCCTGCCGACACGATCGCGCACGCGCTCGAGATCCGCCCACGTGTCGATGTCATCGCGCATGCCCGGCAGCGCCAGCCGCGTGGCACCGAGTTGACGCGCGAACCGTCTCGCGCTCCCGGGGCCGTACAGCGGCTCGAAGTCGACCGCGTCGCGCAGTGCAATGGCGTTTGTGGTCCCGTCGCGCGCAGCGACGATCGCCGGCGCGGATGCCGTCAGCTGCTCGAGCTCCGTGCTCGTGACACACGGCAAATCGGCATTCACGATCGTCACCGGCCCGCGCAGCTCTGCGAGCACGCCGGCCACAGCCTTACCCTGGCCGCCCGGTCCGTCGACTAGGAAGGTTTCCCCGGCGACCTCGTTCACGGCATCGGTGACGTCGGAGAGCATGGCGAGCGCGAGCTTCGGATCGCCGAGACGCGTCTTGCCCCCGATGCGGTATGGAATGACGTACGCAGTCACGGAGCAAGACTAACCCGACCATGGCGACCCACCTCGACAACGCAGCCATCGCCCAACGGCTAGAAGCCCTCGCCCGGTTGCTCGATCTGTCGGGCTCGGGCTACTACACGTCACGTGCATACCGCCGAGCGGCGGAGACCATCCGCGAGACGAAGGCGCCGATCGCGGACCTCGTCGCAGCCGGGAGAGTGCAAGAGCTACGGGGGATCGGGCCCGGCATCGCTAACCGCCTGCGTGAGCTGATCGAGACGGGACACATCGCCGAGCTGGAGGAGCTCGAGCGCGAGGTGCAGCCCGAGCTCGTCGGGCTCGGACGCTATCTGGGAGTAAGCCCGAAGCGAATGGTCGAGGTCGGGCGCGCGCTCGGCGTGGCGACTGCGGAGGAGTTTCGCGCGGCCGCCCGCGAAGGACGGCTGAAGTCGGTGCCGGGCATCGGACCCCAGACGGAGCGGCGAATGCTCGATGCACTCGCACGAGAAGGCAGCCCGCAACGCAGAGGCATGTTGTTGAACCGAGCGCGCGCGCTGGTCGAGGAGATCGCGGAAGGAGTCGGGGGCGAGCCGGCGGGAGATCCGCGCCGCTGGGCCGACGTGAACTTCGATCTCGCCGTCGTCGCCTCCGCGGCGGATCCAGAGCCCGTGCTCGATGCGTTCGAATCCCTGCCTGCGATCGTCTCCGTCCTCGAGCGCGACGCGAGGCGTGCAGTCGGCGTGACTGTCGAGGGCGTCCCCGTCGAGCTCGTCGCCGCAGATCCTGTCGGGTTCGGCACCGAGCTCGTGCGTGCAACGGGAACTCGCGCATACGTCGAGGCGCTCGGCGAGCTGCCGCTCGCCGCGGACGAGGCGTCCTTCTACGCGCGACTCGGTATTCCGTTCTGCCCGCCCGAGCTGCGCGAGGAGCCGTTTCGCGGCGAGCCGCCGCCGTTGCTCACGCGCGCCGACATCCGCGGCGACCTGCACGTGCACACGACCTGGTCCGATGGCAAGGCATCCGTGCTCGAGATGGCGACGGCAGCGCGCGACCTCGGCTACGAGTACCTCGCGATCTGCGATCACACGCCGAACGTGCGCGTCGTGCCGGGCCTCGACGCCGACGACTTACGCCGGCAGGCCGAGGAGATCGCCGCCGTGAACGACGAGCTCCGGCCGTTTCGCGTCCTCCGAGGCAGCGAGGTCGACATCCGCGCCGACGGCAGCCTCGATCTCCCGGACGACATCCTCGCTGAGCTCGACTGGGTCCAGCTCAGCCTGCACGCCGGACAGCGACAGCAGCGCGACGAACTGACGAGGAAGGTGACGGAAGCGATGCGCCATCCTGCGGTTCGCGCGCTCAGCCACCCGAAGGGCCGGATGATCAACCACCGCCCGCCGAACGCGCTCGACCTCGAGCGCGCCTTCGAGGTCGCGCTCGAGACGGGTGTCGCCCTCGAGACGAACGGCCTGCCCGACCGCCTCGATCTCTCGGGTCCCGAGATCCGGCTAGCGATCGAGGCGGGAGTCTCAATTGTCGTGTCGACCGATGCTCACTCGGTTCGCGGGCTAGGGAACATGAGGCTCGCGGTGCACACCGCCCGTCGCGGCTGGACAACCGCGGCCGACGTCGTCAACACGCGATCGCTAGCGGACGTACTGGGGCGGCGCCGGAACTAGCAGGGCTTGGCGAAACATCGGCTGTGCCGTCAGGCTGCGCTGCTCGCCCCGAGGCGGCGTCCTCAGTCGCGCCCGTATCTAT
>JBKOWS010000135.1:0-4508 GCA_046724565.1 Actinomycetota bacterium
ATTGTTGGTCGAGACGTTCGTGAAAGCAATCGGCTTCGTGATGAAAGTGTCCACCGTCGCCACCGGGATGCCGGCGTTGATCGCCCGTTGGATCGGGGCGATCAGCGCCGTCTTGTCGGTTGGCGCTATCAGGATCGCGTCCGGCTTGCGCGCGATCGCCCCATTCAGAAACGGGATCTGCGTGTTCGGCGAGAACGCCGCCGGTGAGCCGGTGAACACGACCTTTACGTTGCCGAGTTTCTTCGCAGCCGCCTGCGCGCCTTTCTTCATCGTCAGATAGAAGGCGTCGGAGGCGATCCCGGCGACGAGGTAGAAGGTGTAGGTCTTCTTCTGTGCCTGCGGTGCCTGCTGCGATTCGCCGCTGCCGAACGCTGCCGTTGAAGCGAGCGCCGCGGCAGCAAGCGTGAACGCAATGAGCACCGCGATCATGCGGCGTGACATCGATAGCTCCTTCCCGTCGACTGAGCGACGTTGTGGTCTGCCTTGTGTCGGACGAAGTGAGCTGCTCGCACCTCCTTTGTCGTGTTTACCGATTTGCCCGCCGGCGGCGAACCTGGTCAACGTAGACGGCCAGGATGATCGCTGCGCCGACCACGACCTCCTGCCAGAAGGGTTGTACTGCTTTGATGACGAGGCCGTTTTGGAGAACGGTCGGAACGAACGCGCCGACTGCGCTACCGAGAACCGTGCCCACACCGCCGAAGAGACTCGTCCCGCCGATGACGACCGCGCCGATCGCACCGAGGTTGTCCGTCTGGTGCGAGACCGACGTCGTGTTCGTGAAGATCGCCAAGTCGAGGACGGCGGCGACGCCGGCGAGGAACCCGGCGAGTCCGTAAACCTTGATGAGGTGCCGGTCGACTGCAATGCCTGTACGCCGTGTGCCTTCTTCATTCGACCCGATCGCCGCGGTGTAGCGGCCGAAGCGCGTGTGGTGGAGGAGGAGATGCGCGACAATGAGGAAGAAGAGCGCGACGTAGATCGGCGCGGCGAGCCCGAGGATCTTCCCGCTTCCGAAGTGGCTCGACAGGGCCGGCGGAACCGGAGAGGGGAGGTAGGAGCCACCGCTGATCAGGTCACCGAAGCCAAAGGTCATTCCGAACGTGCCGAGCGTGACGATGAACGGCGGCAGGCGCAGCTTCGTTATGAGCGTGCCGTTGATCAGTCCCCACGTCGTCCCGGCGAGGATGCAGACGGCGATTCCCACAGGGATCGCGAGGCCCGAGTGCGGGTATCGGCCGTTGATCGTCTGCTCACTCGTCCCCGCGAGATGAATCATCACCTCGCCACCCGCGACGGCGCTGAAGAACAGGATCCCGCCGATCGAGAGGTCTATCCCTGCGGTGACGATGACGAATGTCTCACCGATCGCGAGCAGGATCACCTCGGACGTGTTGAGCGCAATCTGCTCGAGGTTCGTCCAGGTAAGGAACGTGCCCGAAGGGGTCGAAAGCCAGAAGTACGCGATCAGCCCTATGAGGAAGAAGAGGAGCCAGGAGCGTCCGAGTGCTT
Source organism: Actinomycetota bacterium (assembly GCA_046724565.1). Taxonomy (GTDB): domain Bacteria; phylum Actinomycetota; class Thermoleophilia; order Gaiellales; family Gaiellaceae; genus 3-1-20CM-4-69-9. The sequence continues at coordinate 1,513 of JBKOWS010000135.1, forward strand.
CCCTCGCCTGATCGCGCCAGGTGCGTTCTCCGAGGTGCGGCGCGACCTCGGACTCCACCTTCTCCAACTCGGCCTTCGATGTCACGGCTTCGGATCTCGATTCGAAGTGGGCGGGAGGCACCTGATCACGTCGACCGGGCCTGTCAGCTCACCCGGGCCTGCCGCATGTGGGACAAGCAGCGACTCGCCCCTCGAGAGCGTCGCGGTCCCGCCCTCTGTGTCAAGCCTGCCGTCACCGTCGACTACAACGAGGATCGAGAACGCTGGCTCGAGCGACACCGCCGGGGCCGGGTGGAGGCGCTCCGCCCTGAAGAATGAGTCTGCGGCAGAAGGGAGGATTGTGCGCGCTCCTGGCCGCGATTCGGTAGCAAACCTCGTCTGCCTTTTCAGCTCCGCGAGCTCGTCGCCTTGCACGGCGGTCCGACGCGCATTCTGGAGCGCGACGTCGAAGCCGAGCCCGAGGTGGCCGTCGCGCCTGCCGTCAACCTCGAATCCCGTCCATTCGAGCAGCACCGAGAGGTCGGACGGCTCTTGGAGCTCGACGAGGAAGACGCCCTCGCCGATCGCGTGCGGGAGTCCAGCCGGGACGAAGAAACAGTCCCCTGGACCGATGGTCAGCTCGTTGAGTGCCGCGAGCATGGTCGCGCGATCCTGACGGTCGACCCAGCCCGCGAGAACGTCGAGATCGACGTCTTCGCGAAAGCCGAGCCACGCCACTGGGCGCCCGTGCGTCTCGAGGATCAGCCAGGCCTCCGTCTTGCCGTGAGCGAGGCCCAGGTGGCTTCGGGCGAATCCCTGGTCCGGATGGAAGTGGACAGGCAGCCGCTCGCCGGCGTCGAGCAACTTCACGAGCAGCGCGCAGTCGGTGCCGTGCTGTGTCGTGTGCGCCGGACCGAGGTACGCGACCGGATCGGCCGCGATCGCGTCTCGGAGCAGGCGCCCATCCGGGAGCACGCTCAGGCCAGCTCTGTCCGCTCCGAACATCGTCGCGGTCGACCCGACCCAGTCTTCCGGAGCGTGGTCGTCGGTCGACGGAATGCCGCGAAAGCTCGCGATCGCGTCGCCGCCGCGGTAGAAATGGTGGAGCTGGTTCGGTTGGAGCTTGACTGGGTTCACGGCGGCACCTCACCCGAGCCGCGCACGATCAGCGCCGTTGGGAGGACGAGGCGCCGCGGAGGGCTGTCGTCGCCGGCGAACCGCTGTACGAGCAACTCGGCGGCCCTTCGGCCGAGATCAGCTGCGTCGTACGCGACGACCGTCACCGGTGACGCGAGCAGCTCACCGAGTTCGAGATCGTCGAAGCCGACGAGCGCGAAGCGGAGCCCGCTGTGGCCGAGCACGCGCAGCAAGCCCACCGTGATGCGGTTGTTGCCGGCGAAAAGAGCCGTCGGCGGCTCCGGGAGCGCCAGCAGCTCGCAGATAGCCCTCCCTGCAGCCGCTGCGTCGTGAACGCCGAGCCGGATGAGTGACGGGTCGGACGGCAGACCTGCTCGCGCGAGCGTCGTTCTGTAACCGTGCAGACGCTCCCCCGTGGTGAAAGTGCCGGACGCGTTGCCGACAAAGGCGATCCGCCGGTGCCCCTGCGCGATCAGGTGCTCGACTGCAATTCGCGCCCCACCCACGTTGTCGAGCAGGACGACGTCTACGTCGATCTTTCCCGGAGGTCGGTCGATGAAAACGACGTGCGTCCCTGAGCGGAGCTCGGGCAACATGTACCGGTGGTCGTCACTCGCGGGCACGATCAGCAGGCCGTCGACTCGCCGCTCGCAAAACAGGCGGACGAGGTCCCGCTCGCGCTCGCCGTCCTCATCTGAGCTGGCGGCGATCGTGAGCATGCCGCGCCTGCGCGTAACCTCCTCCACGCCGCGCGCGATCGCGGAGTAGAAGGGGTTGGAGACGTCTTCGATCACGAGGCCGCACAGACCCGAGCGCCGGCCGTGGCGGAGCGCTCGCGCCAGGTCGTTGCGGCGGAAGCCCAGCTGCGCAATCGTCCGGTGAACGATCTCGGCGGTCTCGCGGCGGACACCCGGCTCTTCATTCACGACCCGGGAGACCGTCTTGAGGCTCACCCCCGCGGCAGCGGCGACGTCGCTCATCGTGGGACGCGGCTTCGTGCCATTCGTGCGCCCAGCTGCGTGCGCCACGACAACCGCCTACGCGGCGACCACCAGTGCGCCGGTCATCATCCCGACGACGTCTTCGAGACTGGTCTCACCCTTGTCGAGGCTCACGATCGTCCTGCCGAGGCGGAGCACCGTGATCCGATCGGCAACCGCGAAGACCTCGGGAAGGTTGTGGCTGACCATGATCACGGCGAGTCCCTGGCTGCGAACCTCCTTTATGAGCTCCAGCACCATCGACGACTCGCGCACGCCGAGCGCGGCCGTCGGCTCGTCCATGATCACGATTCGCGTGCCCCACGCGATCGCGCGCGCGACGGCGACTGCCTGCCGCTGTCCGCCGGAGAGGGTGAGAACAGGCTGATCGACGGACTGGATGCCGATCTTCAGCCGGCGCATCTCCTCCTGGGCACGGCGGCGCATCGACTTCTTATCCAGGAATCCGAACCAGGACAGGGGCGGGGGAAGCAACTGCTCGCGGCCCAGGAAGAGGTTGCCCGCGGCGTCGAGGTGGTTCGCGAGCGCGAGATCCTGGTAAACGGTCTCGATGCCGAACGCGCGCGCCTCGCGCGGGTTTGCGATGGTGACCGGCCGGCCGTCGATCGCGATCTCGCCGGCATCGGCGTGGTAGACGCCGGAGATGATCTTGATCAGGGTCGACTTGCCGGCCCCGTTGTCGCCGATGATCGCGTGGACCTCGTTCGGCCGGAGCGTGAAGTTCGCCTCGCGCAATGCGACGACACGCCCGAAGTGCTTTTCGACGTTCCGCACTTCGAGTAGGGGTGGTTGTAGCGCCGTCACGGACGAGATGACATCGTTGTCACGGACGGCGTGACTATCTCGGACGGCGGTGCACGAGTCAAGCGCCTCACGGAC
>JBKOWS010000117.1:0-10571 GCA_046724565.1 Actinomycetota bacterium
GCTGGCCGTCGTGGTCGCCGCGGCGCTCGTCCTCGTCAACCTGATCGTCGTTCCGTCCCTTGAACGGAAGCTGACGAACGCCAAGCTCGCCCAGCTGCGCGAGGCTGCGCCTTCCGTCGCCGTGGAGCTCTCGAATGCGCCTAGCTATGCCCTCGACGACACGATCCAGGCGGCCCAGGCCAGCACCGACGCGCGGGTCGTGTACTTCACGGAGCTCACCTACAACCCGCCGACGATCGTCGTGCGCGCGGACTCGAACACGGTCAGCTCGGCCGACGTCGAGAACGACCCCCTTGCCCTCCGTGCCTTCACCCAGTTCAAGCCGACCAGCGGCACGGTGACCTCGAAAGGCGAGCGCTACGCAGAGGCCGCGTACCCCCTGGCCGCCGGGCCGGTGGTGCTCCTGCGGTCTTCCCTCCAGGACTCGCTGAGCAGCATCTCCTTCGTCCGGAGCCGGCTGGTCGTTGCCGGGCTGATCGCGCTCGGTTTCTCCCTCCTCGTGGGGTACATGGCAGCGTCGATCTTCGCACGCCGCATTCGTAGGCTCGAACGCGCCGCCGACCACATCGCCGGCGGAGACTTCGGGGAACCGGTCGTCGACCGCGGACGCGACGAGCTCGGACAGCTCGCGGCGGCCTTCGAGCGGATGCGCCGGCGTCTCGCGCAGCTCGAGCGCGCGCGCCGCGAGTTCATCGCCAACGCCTCACACGAGCTGCGGACGCCGCTCTTCTCGCTGGCGGGGTTCCTCGAGCTGATGGACGACGAGGACCTCGACCCGAAGACGCAGGCCGAGTTCATGGCCACGATGCGCGAGCAGGTCGAGCGGTTGACGAAGCTCGCCACCGAGCTGCTCGATCTCTCCCGGCTCGATGCCGGCCGGCTCACGGTGGAGAACGAGCCGATCGATCTGAGCTCCCTTGCCGAGACCCTGGCGGAGGAATTCCATGCGGTCGCCCTGTCGACCGAGCACGACCTCGCGGTGAACGGCAGCGAGGTGGAGGTCACCGCGCTCGGCGACGAGGAGCGCGTCCTGCAGATCGGCCGCATCCTCGTCGAGAACGCCTTGATTCACACGCCCGCCGGGACGCCCGTACGGCTGGCGGCGGCGCGGCGCAACGGCTCTGCGCTTCTGACGGTCGAGGACGAGGGTCCGGGCATTCCGCCAGAGCACTCGGATCAGATCTTCGACCGCTTCTATCGGCTCGAGGGCGCCGTGGCCTCCGGGAGCGGGCTCGGCCTCGCGATCGCGCGCGAACTGGCCGGGCTGATGGGCGGCTCTGTCAAGCTCGAGCCCTCGCCCGGGCGGACGCTCTTCTCGCTCGTCCTGCCAGCGGCTCCAGCCCAGCCGCCGATTTCACGGGAAAACGAGCGCCTCCCAGAGCCATCGCTAGAGTGAGCCGATGCGGGCTCCGGCTCTTGCCGCGCTGACGGTGGCCGCCGCCCTGCTGGGCGGCGGTGCTGCCCTGGGAATCGGAAAGGCCGCCGGCTGGTTGGACCAGGGCGCGAAGACGAACACGGTCGTTGTGCGCGCTCAGCCGGCCGCGCCGTCTTCCCTTCCGGCCGCCGCCACCTCCAAGGTGCCGGCGCTCGCCGGCAACCGCTTCCAGCCCGAGAAGATCTTCGCCAGCCGCTCACCCGGCGTGGTCACGATCTTCGCCTACTTCGGCGATCCGGCCTCGGAGTCGACCGAGATCTCGCAGGGGTCCGGCTTCGTCATCTCCCGCACGGGCTACGTGCTGACGAACTCGCACGTCATCACCAACGCCGGGGAGGCGGCGACGGTGCGGCCGGCCGAGCACCTCTTCCTCGAATTCGCGGACGGCAACCGGGTCGAGGCGAAGGTCGTGGGGTGGGACCTCTACGACGACGTCGGTCTGCTGCGCGTCGATCCGAACGCCCACGCCCTCTCGCCGGTTCCGCTCGGCGAATCATCGTCCGTCGTCGTGGGCCAGTCCGTGGCCGCGATCGGCAGCCCGCTCGGCAACGAAAACACGCTGAGCGTCGGCGTCGTCTCGGCGATCCACCGTTCCATCAGGGCCCTGACCGTTCAGCACTACAAGGTCGTGGACGCGATCCAGACCGATGCACCGATCACGCACGGAAACTCCGGCGGGCCGCTGTTCGACGCCCGCGGCCGGGTGATCGGGATCAACGCGCAGATCCAAAGCGGCTCCGGCACGGGCAACGACCTCGGCATCGGCTTTGCGATTCCGATCGACGCTGCGAAGCGGTCGGTTGCGCAGCTGATCGCCAAGGGGCGGGTGGACTACGCCTACGTTGGGATCACGACCGAGAACATGACTCCATCCTTGGCGCGGGCGCTCGGCTACCACGTCCGCCGCGGTGCCCTGATCGTTGACGTCAACGGCGGCAGCCCCGCTGACAAAGCGGGCCTGCGGGGGGGCACGAAGGACGTCAACGTCCTCGGGATCAACGGCCTCGCGAGCGGTGGCGACGTCATCGTCGCGATCAACGGCACACCGGTTCGTGGAGCGGACGACGTCGTCCGGCTCGTCTCGTTCACCCTCGAGCCGAAGGAAGTGGCGGCCTTCACGGTGGTCCGGGACGGCGTCCGGAAGACGATTCCCGTGACGCTGTCCAAGCGCCAGGCCTCGAGCGGTTAGAGCCGGTCGTGGCGGGGCATAAGGCCTCAGAAGCGTAGTCGCGCCACAATTCTCGGCAGGTTCAAGGAGTTTAGCTTCGCTTTTTCTGGGTAAACCCACCTGGCCATGGTTGCCGCCCGCGCAATGAGCCCGAGTCGAAACGGGGACGGAATGGTGGTCCGGCTGCGGATTCCGGCGCGGGCGGAGTACATCACCCTCTGCCGTCTCGCCCTCACGGGCATCGCGCGGTTACGTGCTCTCTCGGACGAGCTCGTCGCCGACCTGAAGCTGGCGCTCACGGAAGCGGCGTCGAATTCAGTCCGTCACGCCTACGGTGACAACAACGCCGGCGTCGTCGAGATCTCCTACGAGTTGCTGCCCGATCGGCTCGTGATCGAGGTCTCGGACGACGGCGAGGGCTTCGATCCGATGTCCTCGCGGGAGGAGCCGGATGGCCTCTCGGAAGGAGGGCTCGGGATCGCGATCATCCGCGCGATCGCCGACGAGGTCGAGATCGGGACGCAGCCGGACGGAAAAGGATCCCGACTGCGGTTCGAGAAAGAGTTGGGTTAGCGACCGCGGCCTGTATGCTGCGCGACCGTCGCTGGAACGAGCGCGCCCCGACCATGCTCCAACTCGTCAATGCCGGACACAAGTCGCTCGCCGACTACGCGACCATCGCCACGCGAGGGTTGATGGACGAGATCCGGCGCCTCGCCGAGCCACTCGTCGGCAAACGCGTGGCGCACCTTTCGGCCACCGCATTCGGCGGCGGCGTCGCGGAGATCAACTACACGCTGATCCCACTGATGCAGGACGCGGGCCTCGAGACCGAGTGGCGGATCATCAAGGGGGCGGAGGAGTTCTGGAACGTCACGAAGACGATCCACAACGCGCTTCAGGGGAACCCGCAAGGCCTGACCGAGGAGCAGCGCGACATTTTCAGGCGCTACCAGGAGTTGAACGCGCAGGAGTTCGAGGACGACTACGACTTCGTGATCGTCCACGACCCGCAGCCGGCCGGGATGATCGACCACTTCCCGGACTCGCGCGCGTGCTGGATCTGGCGGGGGCACATCGACTTCTCGACGCCGAACCAGGAGGTCTTCGACTTCATCCTTCCGTCGATCCGGCGCTACGACGCCGCGATCTTCCACCTACGTGAGTACGTCCCGAAGGCGGAGGGGCTGCCCCCGGCCTACATCTGGCCGCCTGCGATCGATCCGCTGGCGCCGAAGAACATGGCCCTGTCGGCGGAGGACGCCGCCTACATCGTCGACCAGTTCGGTATCGACGTCGAGCGCCCTCTGCTGACGCAGGTGTCGCGCTTCGATCCCTGGAAGGACCCGCTCGGCGTGATCGACGCGTACCGGCTCGTCAAGGAGCGCTATCCGGACGTGCAGCTCGCACTCGTCGGCTCGATGGCGCACGATGACCCCGAGGGCTGGGACTACTACAACCAAACCGTCGCCTATGCCGCCGGCGATCCCGACATCTACATCCTCTCCAACCTGAACAACGTGGGCTCGGTCGAGGTCAATGCCTTTCAGGTGCACTCGGCCGCGGTGATCCAGAAGTCGATCAAGGAAGGGTTCGGGCTGACGGTCACCGAGGCGCTCTGGAAGACGCGGCCGACGGTCGCCGGTCGCGTCGGCGGCATCGTCGTGCAGATCCAGGACGGCGAGACCGGTTGGCTCGTCGATTCGGCCACCGAATGCGCGAAGGCATGCATCCAGATTCTGGGGGACCCTCAGGAGGCACGCCAGCGCGCGTTGAGAGGCAAGGAGTTCGTGCGACGTCATTTCCTCACGCCGCGTCTTCTGCGCGACTGGCTCGTGCTCATGAACCAGCTGCTCGGCAACGACACCTCCGGGGCGGAAGTTCCGGTTGTCGCAGCAGTCTGAGCCGGCGCCGCCGCGCCGAAAGCTGATCGTCGTCTCGAACCGCGGTCCGGTCCAGTACGAGCGCGGCGAGGACGGCGAGCGCATCGCGAAGCGAGGCGGCGGCGGGCTCGTGACCGCGCTCCGCCCGCTCGTCTCGCATCACGACGTGACCTGGATCGCGAGCGCGATCACCGAAGAGGACCGCTTTGTTGCGGGCGAGACGATCGACGAGACAGGCCGGGACGGAGCACCCTACCGCCTTCGCCTCGTGGCCCATGATCGGGATGCGTATCGGTCGTATTACGACGTCGTCGCGAACCCGATGTTGTGGTTCGTCCACCACAGTCTCTGGGATCTGCCGTATGCCCCGAATCTCGATCACGCCTTCGACGTCGCCTGGGCTGAGGGCTACGTCGAGGTCAACACCGGCTTCGCGGGGGCTGTCGTCGCGGAGCTCGAGGCCACGCCTGACGCTGCCGTGTTCTTCCACGACTACCACCTGTACCTTGCGCCCCGTGACGTCCGGGAGCAGTGCCCCGACGCGACCCTCATGCACTTCGTGCACGTGCCGTGGCCCCAGCCCGACTACTGGGGAGTCTGCCCCGAGCGAGTGCGCCGAGCGATTCATGAGGGACTCTTCGCAAACGACGTGATCGGATTCCAGACCGACCGGTGGCGACGAAATTTCGTCTACAGCGCCCGCGAGTTCCTCGGCGAGGACGTGACGCCGAAGACCGTCGTCGCGCCGATCTCCGTCGACGTGACCGAATTCGAGGAGCTCGCGCGCAGTGAGCCCGTGCTCGCTGCGGAGCGCGCGATCGTCTCGCAGCGCCCGGAGAAGCTCATCGTGCGGGTCGACCGCACCGACCCGTCGAAGAACATCGTCCGCGGCTTTCGCGCGTTCGAGCTGTACCTCGAGACGCATCCGGATGTATACGGGCGCGTCGGCATGCTGGCGTTGCTCAATCCCTCGCGGCAGGAGGTGCCCGAATACGCGGAGTACCTCGACGTGATCAAGCGAGAGGCCCAGCGTGTCAACGGGCGGTTTCGCACCGAGGCCTGGGCGCCCATCGATCTGCACGTCGACGACAACTTCCCGAGGGCTATCGCCGCCTACAAGCAGTTCGACGTCCTGCTCGTGAATGCGATCTTCGATGGGATGAATCTCGTCGCGAAGGAAGCTCCTCTCGTGAACGAGCGCGAAGGAGTCGTTGTCTTATCTGAAAACGCCGGTGCGCACTCGGAGCTGGCCGACTGGGCGGTGTCGGTGAACCCCTTCGACGTCGCCGGCCAGGCGGCGGCCCTCGAGCAGGCGTTGACGCTGCCGGAGCCCGACCGCCGACGATGGCTCGATGCGATACGAGCGCACGTCCGCGAGCACGACATCGGCGCATGGATCGAGTTGCAGCTGGCCGCTCTGGATCGAGTTTCTCTGCCTGCGCGTCGTTAGGATCGATCGCGGTATGAGCGACGAGCTGAGCCACGTCAGCCAGGCGGGCGACGTGCGCATGGTCGACGTCGGCGGCAAGCCGCTCTCGCGCCGGCGAGCGGTCGCGCGTGCGACCCTGCGGATGGCCCCTGAGACCGCGCGCCGTCTGACGGAACTGCCGAAGGGTGATGCACTCCTCACCGCGCAGGTGGCCGGCATCATGGCCGCGAAGCGGACGAGCGAGCTGATCCCGCTGTGCCATCCGCTGCCGCTGTCCCACATCGACGTCTCGCTGGCGGTCGAGTACGACAGCGTCGCGATCACCGGAGTCGTGGAGACGACGGCGCAGACGGGCGTGGAGATGGAGGCGCTGACCGCCGTGTCGGTTGCCGCGCTGACCGTCTACGACATGGCAAAGGCGGTCGATTCGGAGATGTCGGTGTCCGAAGTGACCCTCGTCGAGAAGACGAAGGAGCAGCTCTGAGAGCGGCGGTCATCACGGTGTCGGACGGCGTCTCCGCGGGGGAACGCGAGGACGAGAGCGGCGCGCTGCTCGTCGAGCTGCTGGAGGCAGAGGAGTTCGACGTCGAGCACCGAGTCGTCCCGGACGAGCGGCCGAAGATCGCTGCGGCGCTGCGTGAGCTCGCGCAGGACGCCCGTGTGATCCTGACGACGGGTGGGACCGGCGTCTCGCCCCGCGACTTCACGCCGGAGGCGACCGAGTCGGTTCTCGACCGTTCCGTCCCCGGCATCGCCGAGGCCTTACGCGCAGACGCGATCAAGAGGACGCCGCACGGACTGCTCGGCCGCGGTGTCGCAGGAGTCCGCGGGCGGACGCTGATCGTCAACCTCCCCGGCTCGCCGGGCGGATGCCGCGACGGCTTTGCTCTGATCAAGCCCGCCCTCCGGCACGCGGTCGAGTTGATCGGCGGCGAGCGATCCGAGCACCTGGCGACGTGAGCACGACCGTCGCCTTGCCGCGGCGCTTCGCCTCGCTCGTGAAGATCGAGCACACGGTCTTCGCGCTCCCCTTCGCCTACATCGGCGCGTTGCTGTGCGTGAACGACGTTCCGAGTGCGCACGACATCGTTTGGATCACGCTCGCGATGTTCGGAGGGCGGTCCCTGGCGATGGGTCTGAACCGGCTCATCGACGCGGAGATCGACTCGCGCAACCCGCGCACCGCCGACCGCGAGCTGCCGGCCGGGAGGCTCTCGCGTCTGCAGGTCGTCGCCTTCTGCGTGCTGGCGTTCGGCCTCTACCTCGCCGCGTGCCTCCAGCTCGACCCGATCGTGCGCTGGCTCTGGCCGATCCCGATCGTCGGCTTCGTCGTCTACCCGTACCTGAAGCGCTTCACCTGGTTGAGCCACATCTGGCTCGGCGTCGTCGACGGTCTCGCTCCGGTGGGCGCGTGGGTGGCGATCACCGGACGGCTGCCGTGGGAGGCCTGGGCGCTCGGCGCCGCCGTGGCGCTGTGGGTAGCGGGATTCGACCTGTTCTACTCGTTGTTCGACCGCGACTTCGACGTCGAGCAGGGCCTGCATTCCGTCGCCGTTCGATTCGGCGTAAAGGGGGCGTTCTGGGGCGCGCGCATCCTGCACGCCGGGACCGTGTTGCTGCTTGCCGCGGTCGGGCTCGGGCTGCACCTGGGGTGGTGGTACTGGCTCGGGGTTGGCGCCGTTGCAATGCTGCTCGCCTACGAGCATTCGCTCGTGCGACCCGGCGACCTGAGGAGGTTGGACGCCGCGTTCTTCACGGTGAACGGCGTGATGAGCGTCGTGTTCTTCGGCTTCGTGCTCGCCGAAGCGGCGACGTAGCTAGTCCAGCTCGTAGCGGCATGCGCTCCATGGCCAGTCGGACGCACGCTTGCAGAGCCCCGCGCGCACCGGGTTCTCCGTCACGTAGATGCACGTGCGCTCGAGATCGTCTTCGCGAAGTGACCTGCTCCAGAAGCGGTCGCCAAAGACGTGGCCCCAGCGCCTGTATTTCTCGTTGAAGCCCTGCGCGTAGAACCCGTTCAGGATCTGGATCCCGTCTGAGAGGTTCTCCCGGGTCGCCTCGAGCACCAGGTGGTAGTGGTTGCCCATCAGGCAAAACGCGTGGCACGTCCAGTCGAACCGTGCGATCGCCACGACGGGCAGCCGCAGGAAGGTGAGGCGATCCTGGTCGTCGCGATAGATGGCCATCTTCGCCACGCCCCGCGCTCCGACGTGGAACAAGCCGTCGGGGAAAACGGAGCGTGGAATCCGTGCCACTGCGCGGAAGCTATGACGGGGAGGCTGCGAGGCCAGGTCCCTCCCAGCGAGCTGTGAACCGATCGTCACATTCCCGGCACGAACTCCAGGTCCAGAAGAGCCAGTTTCGACACGTCCGTGCGAGCCACGTCTGGGGACAGCCCCCCGACTTGGCTCCACGTGACGGGTCCCCGGTGGACGAGTAACCGGAGCCTTTCCCGACTACAGTTGCGCTGTGATCCGGGCGCGGGGGTTGGAGAAGCGGTATGGCGAGAAGCGCGTCCTTCGTGGCGTGGAGTTCGACCTGGCTCGCGACGGGTTTCTGGTCGTCACCGGGCCGAATGGGTCCGGCAAGACGACCCTGCTGCGGATGTGCGCCGGTCTGGCCGTTCCGAGTGCAGGCGAGCTCGACGTGGAGGTCGACCGCGGGCGCGTCGGATACATCGCGCACGAGCCGCTCGTCTACCGAGAGCTGACCGGGCTCGAGAACCTCGAGCTCTACGGTCGGCTCTATCGCGTTCCCGAACGACGTGAGCGGATCGGAATGCTGCTCGAGCGGTTCGGGCTCTGGGAGGTGCGCCACGAGCAGGCCGGGTCGTACTCGCGCGGGATGCTGCAACGGCTCGCGCTCTGCCGTGCGCTTCTCCACGAACCGGATTTGCTCATCCTGGACGAGCCGTACAGCGGGCTCGACGACGCGGGCGCAGTGCTGCTCGACCGTGAGCTACAGGAGGGACAGGGCCGCGTCGCGGTTGCACTGGCGACGCACGACCCGGCGCGCGTAGAGAGGTTTGCGTCTTCGATGCTCGCGCTCGCATGACGTACCTGTCCGATGTCGGAACGCTTGCGCGCAAAGACCTCCTGCTCGAGCTGCGCGCCCGGGACACGCTGCCTGCGATGCTGCTCTTCGTCCTGTCGACGCTCGTGATCTTCCACTTCGTGCTGCCCGGCGACCCTTCGGACCTCGCGGCGGCGGGGCTGCTCTGGGTTGCGATCGTCTTCACCTCCCTCCTCGGCCTCGCCCGGGCGTTCGCGGCCGAGCGAGAACAAGGCGTGATCGACGGACTCGTGCTGGCGCCGAGCGACCGGAGCGCCATCTGGTTCGGCAAGGCGATCTCGGTCCTGGTCTTCCTCGGCCTCGCGGAGGTCGTCGCGGTTCCCGCCTTCGCCCTCTTTTTCCGCCCGGTTGGCGGGGCGATGGTCGCCGGCATCGTCCTGGCCGATCTCGGGATCGCAGCGGTGGGCACGCTGCTCTCCGCCATGGCGGCAGCCAGCCGCGCCCGCGAGCTGCTCCTCCCGCTGCTCTTCCTGCCGCTCGCGATTCCGATCGTCGTCGGCGGCGTGGGCGCAAGCGTGACCGATCAGCCCGGGCGCTACGTCGGCCTCCTCGTCCTCTACGACGCGCTCTTTGCGATCATTTCCTGGGCTTCCTTTGAGTACGTGGTTACGGAATAACCGTCTGCCGGCGCTCGCCGGACTGGCCTTCGCCCTGACCGCAGCCGCCATCGGGCTCGTCTTCTTCTACGCACCCCTCGACGCCGACGGCCTGAACCAGAAGATCTTCTACTTCCACGTCGGGATCGCCCTGACCGCCTACGCATGCTTCGCCTGGGGCGGCTGGAAGGCGCTGCGCGTGCTCTGGAAACGCGACGAGGACGCCGACCTCGAGAGCTACGTCGCAATCCACCAGGGCGTGATCTTCGGCGCGCTCACCCTGCTCACCGGCTCGATCTGGGCGCGCTACCGCTGGGGACACTGGTGGGAGTGGCACGAGGACCAGCTCGTCCTCTTCCTCGTCCTCTTCCTGTTCTACGCCGCGTACTTCATGTTGCGCTTCTCGGTCCCGCCAGGCCCGCGCCGCATGAACCTGAGCGCGGTCTATGCGCTGTTCGGCGTTGCGCTCGTGCCGGTCAGCATCCTGGCGATCCGGCTGTCGCAGCGCTTCATCCACCCGGTTGCCTTCGATCGCCACGGACCGCAGATGGCCGGGTCGCAGTTCTTCACGTTCTGCGTCGCGTGGGCGGCGATGCTCGTCCTCGCTGCGACGCTCTATCACGTCGAGCTCGCAGGAAAGCGCATCGACGTTCGGCTTCGCGAGCTGAGGGAGGCGCTGCGATGACGACCGAGGAGAAGTACGTCGCCGCTGCCTACCTCGTCATCTTCGCGGTCGTGCTCGCGTACGTTGTGATCATCTCGCTGAAGCTGCAGCGACTCGAGCGAGAGCTCGCCGAGCTGGCCGAGCTCGCGCGCGCGAAGCAGGAAACGAAAGAGGAGCGGAAGGCGGTGGCCGTTGGCTGAGCTCCTTTTCTGGCCGGCCGCGCAGCGGCCCGTCCACGCGAAGCGCGGACCGGTGGAGGGGGCGTGGGGGTACCGGGTGGTTGCCCCACGGGGGACACGGCGTCGTGGGTGAGCTTCTGTTCAG
>JBKOWS010000164.1:0-7238 GCA_046724565.1 Actinomycetota bacterium
TCCAGATAGCTCAGTAGCATCGCCGCTTCGGATGCGTGAAATCACGGTCCTCATCACCGCCGCGGGCGCTCCCGGGACGGCGGCCCTTCTGCGGGCGCTCCGGATGAACGGGGAGCGCGGCGTCCGCATTGTCGGAACGGACATGTCGCCGCAGGCGATCGGGCGGCACTTTTGCGACCGCTTCTTCGTCGTGCCGCCCGGAAGCGACCCGGCCTTTCCGGACGCCGTCCTCAACATCGTCCGGCGGGAGAACGTCGACGCCGTCCTGCCGCAGTCCTCGTTCGACCTGCAGGCGCTCGCAGAGGCGAGGGAGCGCTTCGTCGGAACGACGGTGCTCGTCTCCCCGCCGCAGACCATTCGCCGCGCGAACGACAAGGCCGAGAGCTATACGCTCCTCCAGCGGCTCGGTGTGCCGGCGCCGGCCTGGCGGAAGGTCGCGGGCGGTCGTGCCCTCGCTCTGGCCGCCGAGGAGCTCGGTTATCCGGAGCGCCCGGTCTGCTTCAAGCCGGTCTCGAGCTCAGGCTCGCGCGGCTTTCGCGTGCTCGACGCGACGGTCGACCGTGTGAAACAGCTCATCGAGGACCGTCCGGGAAACCTGGCCCTTCGCCTCAAGGACGTGCTCGAGGTGTTGCCGGACGAAGGTGGGCCCGACCTGCTCGTGATGGAGCTCGCGCAAGGACGGGAGCGAACGATCGACGGCATCGCGCGCTCGGGCCAGATCCTGCTTGGATACGCGAAGACGCGGGAGTCGATGCGCGCGGGCCTCGCGATGTACTTCGAGACGCTGAACGACCACTGGCTGCTCGAGGTGGCCCAGCGGATCGTCGCCGAGTTCGGCATCGAGCACTTCTTCAACATCCAACTCGTTGGCGACTACGTGATCGAGATCAACCCGCGCATCTCGACAGTCGTCTACCAGGAGGATCTGAACCTGCCCTACCTCGGGATCAAGAGCGCACTCGGAGAGATCTCCCGCGAGGAGCTGGCGCAACTCGGCGCGCAGGTCCGGCCGACTCGACGCGCACTGCGCTACTTCGATCAGGTCGAGTGGGACGAGACGAGCTCGGCGACGGAAACGCAACTGCCGCCGCGTTCGACCACGGCGTCCAGCACCCTCGAGTAGAGGCGGTCCCAGCCACCGGAGGTGAGCGGGTCGAAACGGTCGGGATGCCAGAGGACGGCGAAGGCACCTCCGTTGGCAGCAGCCCAGTCGAGGAGACGCAGCAGTTGCGGCTCTGCTCGTTTCGCGGCGAGACCGAGGTAGCGCTCCTCCGCGAGTGTCGCGTCCATTGCCGCGAGCGGAACCTCGAGCACATCGGCCGGCTGCTCCCGCTCGAAGTCCCAGGGATGGAACGGGCGCGCGAGGCCGGCCCTGAAACCCACCGCATCGGGGAAGCCGAGTGTCGTGTCGTACAGGAACGGGAGCCGCGCGATGTTTCGGTGTGGGTCGCCGCGGAGGTAGTGGTAGCGGTGACCCGCGACCCGCCCGGCCAGCGCCTCGAGCGCGGTGCGCTCTGCCGCCAGCCGCGCCGGATCGTCCGCTGCTGTGTAGCTCCCGTGCAGCCCAACCTCGGCGCCGCTCGCGAGGATGGTCTCCACGACCTTGGGTCGCAGTGCGTCGTACGTCTCTGGCGCGGCTCCGTCGTGCGGATCGTGGTGAGCGGCGAGGACGAAGAAGGTCGAACCGGTTGCGCCGCGCCTCCGCTCCTCGGCGACGATCTCCTCGAAGCGCCAGTTTGGATCCGTGCCGCGGACGCGATGCACCGGCATCGCGGCGAGCGCGGTCGCCTCGCGCAACGCGGGCCCGAGCCGGCCTCGAAGCACGCTCTGCTTCAGTCGAGCTGCGGAGCCGCGCGTTCCTACGCGTGTCCAGCGCCACGGGGAATCGACGTCGTGCGTCAGCGCGACCGTGAAGCCACCGTCGTCGATTCCGAGCTTCCGCCGCAGCCGCTCGAGCGGCGGATCGAGTGGATCGAGGCACGACCACTCGGCGCGGAAACGCCCGTGCTCGTCACGGGGGCCGCTCCGCTCCTCCACACGCGCGAGATGGAAGAACGCGTCAGCCAGGTCGTCACCCTGCGGACGCTCGCCGCGCTCGACCTGCTCCCACGCCTCAGGGCGAAACGGAACATCGTCGCCGAACCCGAGGTCGGTAGCGCCGATCGAGTCGAGCACCCAGCGTGCACGGCGCTCGATCCGGTCCGGGATCACCGCAGCGCGCTCCGAACGACCCGGGCGAGGTGGACCGCGGCCGGCTTGAGGTCGTCGGCGGCGAAGACGGCGTCAGCGTAGGGAGGCCGCTGCGGCGTAGGGCGCTCGCCCGGGAGCAGCGTGATCGCCCAGCGTTTGCCTTGCCCGTTCATGGTCGCCTGGGCCGGCGACTCGCCCGTGAGATCGGCGTAGGCGAGGCGCGGCAGGTCGACCCCGCACGCGGCGGCGAGGCCGTGCCATTGCCAGAGGCGCGGGTTGATCTCCATCAGCTTGAAGCCGCCGTCGCGCGGATCACGCTTGAACTCCACCTGCGAGAGGCCGAAGAAGCCGAACTCACGGAGCAACCGCAGCGCCGCATCGACCGCTTCCTGCACCCAGACCGCCTCGCCGATCCGGCAGGTGCCGATCCCCGGTGGGGTCTGCCTCAACTTCCGACCGGAGAAGACGCCGAGCGGGTTTCCCTCACGGGTGACGTAGCTGCCGACGGTGTAGAGCGTGTCGTCGCCGCCGGGAACGAGCTCCTGCACCATCGGCGCGAACTCCGAGGCGCGCTCGTAGGCGTGCTCGACCTCGTCGGCGCTCTCGCAGCGGAACGCCTGGCGGCGGAAGCGCTGCTTGAAGCCGATCGGATGCTCGGGCTTGACCAGCACGGGAAATCCGATCTCCCCGGCCGCCGCACGCGCTTCGTGTGCCGTGGACGGATAGGCGGTGCGCGGGACGTCGACTTCCGCGGCGTGGGCCGTTTCGAGTTGCACGCGCTTGCTCTGCACGCGCTCCAGAACGTCCCAGCCGGGGAACGGTGCGAGCACGTCGAGGTCGCCGAGGTGGCGCGAGATCAGGTTCAGCTGCTCGTCGTGCGTGGGAAAGACGACGACCTCGCCCAGCGCGCGCACGAACGCGACGAAGCGGCCCTCGTCCTCGTGCGGGTCGGGAGACAGGAACGTTTCGGCGTACCGCGAACGAAAGCCGAGCGCGCTCGGACGGTGGTCGACGGCGAGCACGCGGATCCCCGCCCGGCCGAGCGAGCGGATAGCCGCGAGCCCGTTGACCCAGCCGACGTCGACGACCGCGGCGGGAACACTCGGCTCACGAAGAGTGCGCTTCATCGCCTCGATTCTGCCGAGCAGCCGGAAAGGTCGGACAACTCGTCACACATCCGGCGCAGCATCGGCTGTCGTCCAGTGAGACAATAAGGTGCTCTTTCCAGCACTTTTTGCCTGTTCCAGCCATGTCTTTGGGTCTGACCCCAGGACATGTCCACGGGGACAGGGCGGGCGCAGCTTGGTCCAGCGCTGCTAGACACAGGTTGATGCGGTACCGCCGGCTCGGCTCGAGCGACCTCGACGTTTCCGAGATCAGCCTCGGGTCCTGGCTGACCTACGGCGGCGGCGTGTCGGATGCCCAGGCCGAGGCGTGCGTTCGCAAGGCCTTCGAAGTCGGGATCAACTTCGTCGACACCGCGAACGTCTATGCGCGCGGCGGCGCCGAGGAGTTCCTCGGCGAGGTGCTGGCAGACCGGCCGCGCGATTCCTACGTCCTCGCGACCAAGCTCTACTTCCCGATCAACGGCGACCGCGGCCTCTCCCGCCAACAGATCTTCAAACAGATCGACGCGTCGCTCGCACGCCTTCGAACCGACTATGTCGACCTCTACCAGTGTCACCGCTACGACCGCGATACACCGCTCGAGGAGACGATGGAGGCACTGACCGAAGTCGTGCGCCAGGGCAAGGCGCGCTACCTCGGCTTCAGCGAGTGGACGGCCGACCAGATCAAGGCGTCGCTCGAGATCGCAGAGGTGCGAAGACTGGAGAAGTTCGTTTCCTCGCAGCCGCAGTACTCGATCCTGTATCGCATCCCCGAAGCCGAGGTGATCCCGCTCTGCAAGGAGAACGGCATCTCGCAGATCGTCTGGTCACCGCTCGCGCAGGGCGCGCTCACCGGCAAGTACAAGCCCGGCGAGCCGCCGGAGCGCGGCACGCGCGCCGCGTCCCCGCAGATGGGCTGGTCGATGGACCGCTTCAGAGACGACGACGTGCTCGAAGCGGTGCAGCGGCTCGAGCCGATTGCAGAAGGGGTCGGGATAACGATGGCGCAGCTCGCACTCGCCTGGGTGCTGCGGGAGGACAATGTCGTCTCTGGGATCATCGGCGCTTCGCGTCCGGAGCAGGTCGAGGAGAACGCGGCCGCGTCCGGGATCGAACTCGACGACGCCACGCTTCAGGCGATCGACGACGCAGTACAGAACGTGGTGGTCAGATGAGCCGCTTTTCCACCGGCATCGCCGAGATCGTGCTCATCGTCGCCGACATACCCCGCTCGGCGCGGTTCTACGAGGACGTCGTCGGGCTCGAGCCGATCAGCCGAACCGGGACGAGTGGGCCTGGTTCCTCGCCGGCGAGCTGTGCACCAAGCAGCGAATCGCCGTGCACAAGGGATCACTGCTCTTCGACGAGCACTCTGCGCATCCCGAAGGACACCGGTTCGGCAACATCCGCGATCCGAACAGGTCGCTCCAAGGCGTCACCGTCAAGGATCCGTGTAGCGAGGAACAGTGACTTTCACGATTCGCAGTGTTGAGTACTACTACGCGAATGTTCGCGACGAGCTGGGCGCGGCCTACCGCTTCCTATCCCAACTCGCCGAGCTCGGGATCGACCTGCTCGCGTTTACTGCCGTGCCGAGCGGGCCGGCCCTGGCACAGTTCACACTCGTTCCTGGGGACACCCGCAAGCTTGTCGCCCAGGCAAGCGCGGCTGGCCTGCCGTTGGATGGCCCGTACCACGCCTTCCTCGTCCAGGGGGACGACGAGTTGGGGGCGCTCGCGAACGTGCATGAGCGGCTCGTCAAGGCGGGCATCGACATCTTCGCCTCATCGGGCGTGAGCGACGGACGAGGCGCGTTCGGCTACCTCATCTACGTGCGCGAAGACCAGTTCGAAAAGGCCGCAACTGCCATTGGCGCGTAGACCTGCCTTTCGGCGATCTTGTCGTCCTCTTCACCTGCGGCCGCGCGAAATAGCGCCCGACCCGTCGTGCGCGCGACGCGGTAGTCAGCTGCAAGCTCCCGCACTGGCTCGCCGGCCGCACGGCGGCGGATCAGCTCCGCGGCGGGAACCAGCCGACGCAGCCGACGCCGAGCCTTCACCCACAGGTTCTAGCTCCCGCTTAGCGCACCACGAACGCACCAGGAGGACTTCCGCGTTGGCGAGGTGCCGGCTAAGGAGACGACTCGATTCCCAGGCGGTGGCGAAGCAGTGCGGACGGTGGGGTTGCCCAGTTTGCGACATTTCCGTGCCACGTTCCGCTCCTTTTGCGCACGTGCCTCCAGGCCACGGTAGGTTGGATCTCAGCAGCGAGAAGACGATTAGCAACGCCGCAGCTGAGACGGGCGCTGGCTTCCTGTCCTCTTTGAGCGACTTCTGCCCTCAAGACGTTCGGGATCTCCCGCGGCGTCACGACGCGCGAGTGCTAGCAGCGAGAAAGGGAAGCAAGAGGTGTCCTCGGACCAGACGATCGGTGACGCGTCCGCTAGAGGCGTCCAGGACCCCGAGCGCGAGCACGAACCGTCGCCTCGACCGCTTCAGAGTTCGTACGAGTCGACGAGCGACCCGCTCGAGCTGTTCCTGCGTGAGGTCGGCCGGCGTCCGCTCCTCACCGCCGCCCAGGAGGTCGAGCTCGCGAAGCGGCTCGAGCGCGGCGACTTGGGTGCGAGGCAGCAGATGATCGAGTCGAACCTGCGTCTGGTCGTTTCGATCGCGAAGCACTACCGTCACCAGGGCCTGCCCTTCCTCGACCTGATTCAGGAGGGGACGCTCGGCCTGATCCGCGCGGTCGAGAAGTTCGACTGGCGCCTCGGCTACAAGTTCTCCACGTACGCGACCTGGTGGATCCGGCAGGCGGCCGCGAGGGGGCTCGCCGACCAGGCGCGCACGATCCGGCTGCCAGTCCACATTGTCGAGCGGTTGCAGAAGATGACGCGGGCGGAGCGGACACTCTCCACGCAACTCGGGCGCGTGCCGGCGCTAGAGGAGATCGCCGAGGAGGCCAACCTGCCGCTCCAGCAGGCGTACGAGGTACGCGCGGCCGCACGGGCGAGCGCGAGCCTCGACCAGCCCGTCGCCGAGCAGGAGGACGCGCTCCTCGGCGACTTCGTCGCCGGCGACGACCCACCGCCCGAGGAGACGGCCGACCTCTCGCTCCGCAGACAGGCGCTCTCGCAGGCGCTGGCGATGCTGCCCGATCGCGACCGCCAAGTGCTCGCCCTCCGCTACGGGCTCGGCGGCGTCGAAGCCAAGACGCTCGACGACGTCGGGCTTCGCCTCGGGCTCTCCCGCGAGCGAATTCGGCAGATCGAACGCGACTCACTCAAGCGGCTCGCAACGCTTCGCGAACTGCAAGCCGTCGCTGAGTGAGGACCCGGGGCGGCGGCTTGGTGTTCCCCACCTACAGTGACCTGCCCTCCGGCACCTTACGGAAGTACGGTTTGCGGCGAAGGCTGCTCCGGAGTAACCGGCGTCGCGATTTGGCGGAGACGCCACACGCTCCCTTTTCTGTTAGGCCGTTGTTGGGCACGCCTGAGTTGACCCCAGGTTCGACCCGACGCTGCTGCGCACCAGCGGTAAGACTGTCGAGGTGGCCGATCCTGTTTCCTGGTTCATGATCCGGGCTGGCTGGAAGGTGGTTGCCGCCGATGGCAGCGAGGTGGGCGAGGTCGACGAGGTTATCGGGGACGACACCGAGGACATCTTTGATGGGCTGGCGATCGCCACGAGTTCGTTCGGAAAGCCGCGGTATGTGCCGGCAGAGCAAGTCGCCGGGATTAGCGAAGGTGTGGTGCGGCTGTCGCTCACGCGCGAGCAGGTCGTGCAGCTGGGCGAGTATCTCGAGCCGGCGACGAGCGCGGAGATCGAGCCGGACAGCAAGGGTGGTCTCGGCGAGGCGCTGGCTGCCGATGTACGCGAGGTCGAAGCGAAGGTGCTAGCGCCAACCCAGCGTCATGAGCACCCGATGAACATCTGGCGCCGC
>JBKOWS010000131.1:0-6712 GCA_046724565.1 Actinomycetota bacterium
GATGTTGCTTACCCTGACCAAGGACAACCCGACACAGCATCTGCGGGCTCTCGCGCTTCGGTCGGCAATCCACTCATACCTCTCGACCTACTCACGCCCACTGGTCGGCTTCATCGAACGGAATCCGCAGGCCGCCCCAACTGTCGCGACATCGAATCGTGGACGCGCCGAGGTCGAGGGGATCCGAGCGCGCTTCGTCGAGTTCCTGAATACCGAGACGGCCCTGAGCAATAAGCGTCAGGCGCGCGCCAAGACGACCGCGCAACACGCGTTGTGGGTCGGGGGCATCGGCCTCGGTGCGTCTTTGCTGCTGATCTTGCTCGGCGCCGCCTACCTCAACCGCGCAGTGGCGAGGCCCGTGCGGCTGACGGCCAGGGCGGCGGCACGCATCGCGGGCGGCGACTTCTCCGAGAGACTGCGGACCACCGGGCCAGGAGAGGTCGGCGAGCTCGAGCGGACGTTCAACACGATGGCCGCCTCACTCGAGCGGACCCTCGCCGACCTGGAGGAACGAAACCGAACGCTCGCCGAGAGCGAGCGGGTCAAGGGCGAGCTGGTGAGCAACGTGTCACACGAGCTGAGGACTCCGCTGGCGAGCGTGCTCGGCTTCTCCGCGCTGATGCTCGATCGCGACCTGCCGCCGGACGAGCGTCGTCGCTACCTCGAGGTGATTCGGACCGAGGCGCACCGGCTGGCTGCGCTCTTGAACGATCTCCTGGACCTTCAGCGCGTCGAGCAGGAAGCCATCGAGCTTCGGCAGGAAGTGGTCGACGTCAACGACCTCCTCGCCGCTCAGGTGACTCTCTATTCGGCCCAGAGTGAGCAGCACGCCCTCAGTTTCGAGGCGGCCGGCGAGCCTCTCTACATCAAGGGCGACCGGGACCGGCTCGCCCAGGTGATCGGGAATCTGCTCTCGAACGGCATCAAGTACTCGCCCGAAGGCGGTGAGGTGGAAGTGGGGGCGGGGCGGATCGGGGACGAAGTGACGGTCTGGGTGCGAGACCAGGGCCTCGGCATCCCCCAGGAACACCAGGACCGGATCTTCACGAAGTTCTTCCGAGGTGATGTCGGGCGCGAGCGTGGGATCGCGGGAACCGGACTAGGCCTTGTCCTCGCTCGACAGATCATCGAGGCGCACGGCGGCGAGGTCGGCTTCGACAGCGTAGAAGCTGTTGGCTCGACCTTCTGGATCCGCCTGCCGGCGGCGACCCGGGACGAGGCCGTGGTGGCCGATCGCTCGTTAGCAGCCGGAGACGATCCGCAGCCCGGTCACGGGGTGTAGCTCCGCCCCGTTGGGGGCGGCTCCCCGCGAGCCTTGCTGGTGTGGGCCCCAGAAGCCCACTCCCTGGACGTACACGATCGCACCCAGCGGCTGCCAATCGGTCTTTGCACGGGCGCAGTCCGCGTTGAACTGCTTCCACGCCCGCTCGATCTGACGGCGCACCCGGCTTCGGGAAGCACAGGTCGGAGTGGGGATCACGGCATTCATGTACGAGTTCGAATCGAACAACACCAGACGAATGCCGCCTCGTTCGAGCTTGAAGGTCGTGAGCTGGGCGACGACCTCCCACGTCTGACGCTGGAACGGCGTGCGCCGGGTAACCGGCGCCCGACCGGGAGGCGGCCGCTTGGCGATCGCTGCGATCGTCGTCGACGCCGGCACGAGGCGCACCGAGGCACGGCCCGCGTCGCTGAGCGTCATGAGCCGCCACTGTGAACCCCCGCAACGTGCGGCGCTTGGGCTGGCCGTGCTACGGGTGTTCGCCGCCGCCGCGGCTGCCGTCGCCGCGATGAGAAAGGCCGCGGTGAGTCCTAGGCGTTTCATGGGCGTTCGCGTTCCTGGCGCGCCCCGATCGTACGCCTCTTGGGGCCCAAACGTCTAGGAGGGTTTGCGGGAACGTCGACGGCAAAGCCGATGTTTCGCCGAGCCCTCCTAGCTCGAGGACCGTAATGCGGGCGAGAGGACTCGAACCTCTAAGGAGCGTTAGCCCCACCGGGACCTAAACCCGGCGCGTTTGCCAATTCCGCCACGCCCGCGTGACGCGAATGGTAGGTCGAAATGGCAGGAGAGCCGGCCCAGCGGTGCGCTCTATATCCGGCTCGCCACTCCGTCGAGGAGCTTCCAATTGCCTTCGAGTGCCGCGGTGGCTGCGGCGGCGAGCCGGTCTTCGTCCTCCGGGCGCGCGTCGCGCAAGACCGCCGCCGAAGCCTCGGCGTGCTCCACGTCTCGCTCGGCGTGCAGCTCGAAGTACGCGGTGCTCTTCGAGCCGGGGGTGAAGCCGTAGTGATCGACGAGGCCGGCGAGCTTCGTGCGGGCGATCTCCGGTTGGGCCGATTCGACGGCGTAGAGCACCGCTCGGGCCTCGAGCGCATCCTCGGCTCGCCAGGAGTCGGCACATGCCGCGGTCTCCGGGGTCGGCTCGCGGTCGAGCGGGGCGTCGAGCTCAGCCGCGAAGGCGTCCCAGAGCCCGATGTGAGCCGTCTCCTCCGCTGCGTGCGCGGGATCGCCGCCGGCTCCAGCGGCGTCGGCCAGCGAAACCACCGCATGCCGGTACTCCCCCGCATAGAAGGACAGCGCGTCGCGGGACAACTCTCCCCGCTCCCAGCTCGCATAGAACGGATGCTCGAGGACGTTGCAACACCTACGCGCCTCGTCGATTCGCTCAATCAGGTTCATCTGCGCCCCCTGTCTGCCGTCGCGACTCCTTGTCGGGGCGATACTACGTCAGGCGGTCGATCCCCTCGCTCGCCTTCCCGAGGGCATCGCGATCGAAGAGGTACGCGGTCGCATTGGCCAGCTGATGAGCCGGCCCGTCCAGGCTGTCGGAGCCGTCGGCCGCGTTGATCGCGTAGCGGAGCGGAATCTCGTGGGCGACGACGAGGATTGAGGCCTCGGGACGCTCCAACAGTCTCCGAAACGCCAGTGCGTAGCGCCGGGCAGCGTCGTCGAGCGATTCGCCTCCCGGAAAGGGATCGCTTCGTGTGTGCACGCGCTTCCAGGCGCGGTAGTCCTCGAGCGTCTGGCCCTCGAGCTCGCCGACGTCGACGTCGTCGAGGAGTGGCTCGACCTCGAAGGGCACGGAGCGGCCCTCGAGGGCGATCGCGGCGGTGTCGTACGTACGCGTGAAGCGCGTATGGATGCACGTCTCGATCGGGATGTGCTTGAGCTGCTGTCCGAGGAGCTTCGCCTCGTCGCGACCCTTGTCCGTGAGCGCGACGGGCACTGACGGATCCCCGTTGATCCGGTTCTCGAAGTTCAGGGCCGACTCCGCGTGCCGCGAGATCACGTACAGCTCCACGGCCCCAGGCTACGCCAGCCCAGGCCTGGCTCGGCATTCGCTCCTCAGCCCTGGAGACGTTTGGTCTAATGGCTTGGTGACGACGCTGGTCGAGGAGCTGCCGGACAACAAGGTCCGGCTCACGGTTGACGTTCCGAGTGCGGACGTCCATCACGCCGTCGAGCATGCCGCCTCCGATCTGTCCTCGAGCGTCAAGATTCCCGGCTTTCGCAAGGGAAAGGTCCCGACGCCGGTGCTCGTCTCCCGGATCGGCAAGGAGCGGCTCTTCAGCGAAGCGATCGAGAGTCACATCTCGGGCTGGTTCTGGAACGCCGCCGCGCGTGAGCGCATCCGCCCCGTGGAGCAGCCGGAGCTCGACTACGAGCTGCCTTCCTCGGAGAACGAGGACTGGCGCTTCACCGCGACCGTCTCCGTCCTGCCGAAGCCGGACGTAACGGACTGGACCAAGCTCCAGGTCCCCTACGAGGAGTCCGAGGTGCCGGACGACCTGGTCGACCACGAGCTCAGTGTCCTGCGCTCCACGGTCGCCGAGCTGGCACCGGTCGAGGGACGTCCTGCCCAGGCCGGAGACACGGTGGTCCTCGACCTCGAGGGGAGCGACGGCGCGCAGCGCGACTACGTCGTCGAGCTCGGCTCGGGACGGCTCGTTCCCGAGCTCGAGGAGCACCTGATCGGTATGAGCGCCGGCGAGACAAAAGAGATCCAGCTCGATCGAGCCGGGGAGGGCGAGGCCATCCGTGTCGAGGCCACCGTCAAGGAGATCAAGGAGAAGGTTCTGCCCGAGCTCGACGACGAGCTGGCGCGCTCGGCCTCCGAGTTCGACACGCTGGCCGAGCTGCGCGCCGACGTGGAGGACCGCATCCGCGAGCAGGTCGAGGCGGAAGCGGAGGAAGCCCTCCGGCGAGCCGCCCTCGAGCGGCTGGTCGAGGCGTCCAAGGTTGAGGTCTCGGGCCCGTTGGTCGAGGCGCGGACGAGAACTCTTCTCCGGGAGCTCGACGGGGTCCTTCAACGGAGCGGCGGTTCGCTGGACGCGTACCTGCAGCTCTCCGGGGACTCGCCGGAGGAGCTCATCACACGGCTGCGCGAGCAGGCTGCCGCATCGGTTGCAGGCGAGCTGGTGCTCGAGGCCGCTGCCGACCAGCTCGGAATCCAGGTGTCAGACGATGAGGTCGACCAGGCCTTCCGTGACCGCTTCGACGAGGCCGACAGGGTCATCGAGCAGGCGCGCGCGGCGGGTGCCTACGAGACAGAGCGCGAAAGCATGCGGCTCGCTCGGGCCCTCGACCGGATCGCTGCGGAGGTCGAGCGGGTTCCGCCGGAGCAGGCTGCGGCTCGTGAGGCAATCTGGACCCCGGACAAGGAAAATCCGACGGATAAGCCGAAACTGTGGACCCCCGGCAGCAAGGAGCCCGCCTAGCGGTGACGTCGCTTGCGATGTCACCCTTCAGGTCGCATCGGCTTCGCGCATGTGACCGTCTGAAATGACCAGTCGAACCAAAGGAAGGTCGTAGAACCGATATGAGCCCGTTGATCCCAATGGTGATCGAGCAGACCTCGCGAGGCGAGCGGTCGTTCGACATCTACTCGCGTCTGCTCAACGAGCGGATCATTTTCCTCGGTACCCCGATCGACGATCAGATCGCGAACCTGGTCGTCGCCCAGCTGATCCATCTGGAGTCCGAGGATCCGGAGAAGGACATCCAGATCTACATCAACTCTCCCGGAGGCCAGGTCTACTCAGGCCTCGCCATCTACGACACGATGCAGTACATCAAGCCGGATATCCAGACGACCTGCATCGGCATCGCCATGTCCATGGGCGCGATCATCCTTGCCGGGGGGACGAAAGGAAAGCGGGTTGCCCTGCCGAACGCCAAGATTCTCATCCATCAGGTCTCGGGCGGCTTCCAGGGGCAAGCGACCGATATCGAGATCCAGGCCCGTGAGACCATCAATCTCAAGCGGCGCCTGGAGGAGATCATCGCGGAGCACACGGGGAAGCCGACCGAGCAGGTGGCCAAGGACATGGAACGGGATTACTTCATGACCTCGCAAGAAGCGCAGGAGTACGGCATCATCGATAACGTCATCGCTCATCGGTAGACGCCGGGGCGCTGACCGTCTAAAAGGAGAGACGTGGCCCGAGCATCCGACGGAAACGAGCAGCTCCTCTGCAGCTTTTGCGGAAAGAGCCAGCGTCAGGTCAAGAAGCTGATCGCCGGGCCCGGCGTCTACATCTGCGACGAGTGCATCGATCTCTGTAACGAGATCATCGACGAGGAGCTGACCGCTCCGGCCCAGCTCGACCTCGACAGCCTCCCGCGACCGAAGGACATCTACTCCGTGCTGAACGACTACGTCGTCTCGCAGGAGGAGGCGAAGCGCACGCTCGCCGTCGCGGTCTACAACCACTACAAGCGCGTGCAGATGGGGTCGGAGGAAGGCGACGTCGAGCTGCAGAAGTCGAACATCCTTCTGCTCGGCCCGACGGGGTGCGGAAAGACGCTGCTCGCGCAGACGCTGGCGCGCATTCTCAACGTCCCGTTCGCAATCGCCGACGCGACGGCCCTGACCGAAGCCGGCTACGTCGGCGAGGACGTAGAAAACATCCTCCTCAAGCTGATCCAGGCCGCCGACTTCGACATCAAAAAGGCCGAGACCGGGATCATCTACATCGACGAGGTCGACAAGATCGCGCGCAAGGCTGACAACCCGTCGATCACGCGCGACGTGTCGGGCGAGGGTGTGCAGCAGGCACTGCTCAAGATTCTCGAGGGGACGGTTGCCTCCGTGCCGCCGCAGGGCGGACGCAAGCATCCGCACCAGGAGTTCCTCTCGATCGACACCACGAACATCCTGTTCATCTGCGGCGGGGCGTTCGCGGGGCTCGACAAGATCATCGGCAAACGGATCGGGAAGAGCGCCGTCGGCTTTGGTGCCCAGGTGCGCTCGAAGAGCTCGATCGAATCGTCCGAGCTGCTCGCGAAGGTGATGCCCGAGGACTTGCTCAACTTCGGGCTCATTCCGGAGTTCATCGGCCGCCTGCCCGTCATCTCGGCCGTGCATCAGCTGCAGCGCGAGGACCTCGTGCAGATTCTCATGGAGCCGAAGAACGCACTCGTCAAGCAGTACCAGCGTTTCTTCGGCTACGACAACATCGAGCTCGTGTTCACCGAGGACGCGCTCTGGGAGATCGCGGACAAGGCGCTCGAGCGCGAGACCGGCGCGCGCGGCCTGCGCTCGATCATCGAGACCGCACTGCTCGACGTCATGTTCGAGCTCCCGTCGCGGCGCGACGTCTCCAAGTGCGTGATCACGAAGGAGACGATCGAGAAGCACCTGAAGCCGACGCTCGTCACGAGCGCCGAGGGCGTCACGGACGACGAGGCCGCCCGCATCGAAGAGTCGGCCTA
>JBKOWS010000103.1:0-11005 GCA_046724565.1 Actinomycetota bacterium
GTACCCGAGGACCGGCGGCCCGTACGTCTACGTGCGGCGTGCGTTCGGGGACTTGATGGGCTTCTGGACGGCGTGGAGCTACTGGATCAATGCGTGGGTCGGCAACGCGGCCATCGCGATTGCATTCGCCGGGTACCTCGCCGTGTTCTGGAGTGGCGCGTCGACATACTGGGTCGCGACGCTGCTCGCGATCGGGCTCGTCTGGCTGATGACGGCGGTGAATGTCGCGGGCGTGCGTCAGGCGGCGCGGGTGCAGACGGTGACCACGGTGATCAAGTTCGTCCCGCTCCTGCTCATCGGGGTCGTCGGCCTCTTCTACATGCACAGCGACAACTTCACGCCTTTCACGCTCACCCCTCACTTCGACTGGGGCATCACCAGTGCGGCGTTGCTGACGCTGTGGGCGTTCATCGGCCTCGAATCGGCCACCGTCCCGGCAGACGAGGTCAAGGACCCGGAGACGACGATTCCGCGGGCGACCATCCTCGGCACCGGAGCGGCGACGGTGATGTATCTCGTCTCGTCCATCGCATTGTTCGGCATGATCGCGACACCGGTGCTCGCGAAGTCGACGAGCCCGTTCGCGGACGGGGCCAACGTGATCTTCGGCGGCACGGGCGGCGGAAAGTTCATCGCCATCGTCGCGATGGTCTCGATCGCCGGCGTCCTGAACGGGTGGATCCTCTTGCAAGGACGCGTTCCGTACGCCGCCGCCGTCGACGGGCTTTTCCCGAAACAGTTCGCGCAGGTCGACGAGAAGCGGCAAACGCCCGTGTTCGGCATCGTCGCTTCGTCCGTGCTGATCACATTGCTGCTGGCTCTCAACTTCGAGCAGAAAGGCGGCGTCGTCGACCTCTTCACCGAGATCATCGTTCTGGCCACGCTGACGGCACTGATTCCGTATGCCTTCTCGGCGGCTGCCGAGGTGTACCTGTTCGTCGTCGACCGCGCAGCGTTTTCGGGCGTCAACTTCGTACGCAGCACGATAATCGCAACGTTGGCACTCGCCTACTCGGCGTGGGCGATCTGGGGCGCCGGCTTCAAGCCGGTCACCGAGGGCACCATGCTGCTGCTCGCCGGGTTCCCCGTGTTCATCTACGTGAGGTGGCGCGCATCGCGCGACGCGCCAAGCGCTGCCCCTGCGGAGCTTCGCAGGGCGGACGGAGAAGCTGCGGCGGCTGGATCGGCCGCAGCCCGCTAAGCAACGAAGACTCGAAGGAGAAAACGAAACGATGAGCGTCCTCGAATCCAAGAACAACCTCCCTGACCGTAAAACGAAGGCGGCACCGAGGCTCTATGTCGGCTCCGAGGTGGGAACGCTCCGCCGGGTGCTGCTGCACCGTCCGGGTCTCGAGCTCAAGCGCTTGACGCCGGCGAACAAGGACCAGCTGCTCTTCGACGACGTGCTCTGGGTGAAGCGGGCGCGCCAGGAGCACGACGCGTTCGCCGATGCGCTCGGCGAAGCCGGCGTCGAGGTCCTGTATCTCCAGGAGCTTCTCGCTCATGTCCTCACGGACGCGGACGTGCGCACGGACCTGATCAGCAAAACGTTCGAAACTGCATTGGTCCGTCCGCACCTGAGCGAGCCTGCGAAGGAGTGGCTGGACGACCTGACTCCGGAGGAGATCGCCGGCTGGCTGATCGGCGGGATTGCATGGGACGATCTGCCGTTCCGGTCCAGCGGCCTCGCCGCGCAGGTAGCGGTGCCCGGTGACTTTGCCCTCGCACCACTGCCGAACCACATCTTCACGCGCGACACGTCGGCCTGGATCTACGGCGGCGTCTCGATTCACGCGATGGCGAAGGAAGCGCGCCGCCGTGAAGCGCGTCACCTCGACGCGATCTACCGTCACCACCCGCTGTTCGCCGAAGCCGAGCACGAGGTTTGGAGTGACGGCCTCGCGTTGCGGGCGGCAATGGAAGGCGGCGACATCCTTGTCATCGGGAACGGGGCGGTCATGATCGGGATGGGCGAGCGCACACGCCCGGCGGCCGTCGAGGCGCTCGCGGAGCGGCTGTTCGCCGCCGGTGCCGCTCGTCACGTCATCGCTGTCCCCCTCCCGCCGCAGCGCTCGATGATGCACCTCGACACCGTCATGACGATGGTCGATCGCGATGCCTTTACGGTCTATCCGGAGCTGAAGGACGTCCTCACCGCGTACCTCCTCACGCCGGGCTCCGAGGGGGTCAGGGTCGCACGCGAGGACGAGCTCTTCGCGACGATCGCGCACGTGCTCGACGTCCCGAAGATACGACTGTTCGAGACAGGAGGCGACCTCTACGAGGCCGAGCGCGAGCAATGGGACGACGGCAACAACGTGCTCGCGGTTGCGCCGGGGGTGGTTCTCGCATACGAGCGAAACGTCGAGACGAACACGCGGCTGCGACACGCCGGAGTCGAGGTCATCACGATCGAAGGCTTCGAGCTCGGCCGCGGGCGAGGAGGGCCGCGGTGCATGTCGTGTCCGATCGAGCGCGACGCGCTTCCCGACGCCTGAGCCGCCGTGGCAGCGCTTTCGAAGACCGCGACGAGATCGCTTCGACGGACGACGTCAGGCCGAAAGGAGAAGCGGCGATGAGGAGCTTGAAGGCCGTGGTGCGCGATGGTGATCTGCGCGACTCCGTTCTCGCGGAGCTCGACTGGGACCCGAGCGTTGACGATTCCGAGATCCACGTAGCCGTGAAGGACGGTGCGGTCTCGTTGAGAGGCCGCGTCACGGCGTACTCGCAGAGGCAAGCCGCCGTTCGGGCGGCAGCGCGCGTCCGAGGCGTGAAGGCGGTCGCCGACGACATCGAGGTCGTACTGTCAGACGCGATCCAGCGGAAGGATTCGGAGATCGCGGCCGAGATCGCGCACGAACGGCAGTGGAACACGGGGATGCCCGACTCGGTCAAAGCAGAGGTCAGGAACGGGCAGGTGACGTTGCGCGGATCGGTCGCGTGGAGCCACCAGCGTGACGAGGCCGCGCGCGCGGTGGGACACCTCCACGGCGTCCGCGCCGTGTCGAACCTGATCGAGGTCGAGCCCGGTGTCGTCGAGGCCGATGCCGGCGACATCGAGGAGCGGATCCACGAAGCGATCGGACGAATGGCGGACGTCGACGCGAGCTCGATCTCGGTCACGAAGAGCGACGACATCGTTCGCCTCGAAGGCAGCGTCGGCTCCCTGGCTGAGCGGCGCACCGCGCAACGCGTGGCCGAGTCGGCGCCGGGCGTGGCGAAAGTCGAAAACGACCTCGTGATCAATTAGGAGCTGCGAACTTGTGAAGACGACGATCTACGACGAGATCCTCCGGCTTGCTGTCGCTGCCGAGCTCGACCTGGATCCAGAGGTCGACGCGACGCACATCGGCGTTGCCGCCAAGGACGGTGCCGTAACCCTCAGCGGCTACGTGCCGTCGGACGCCGACAAGGTCGCGGCCGTACGAGCTGCAGAGCGCGTTGACGGGGTACAAGCCGTCGCAGACGACGTGGCGGTCCAACTCCGTCTCCCGGGCAAGTTCACAGACGCGGAGATCGCCGAGCAGATCGCGCGGCGGCGAAACTGGAATCCCGAGATCCCCGCGACGATCGAAGCCGAGGTTGCGGATGGTCACGTCACCCTCCGCGGCGTGGTCGAGTCGACGTACGAGCGAGAGCTCGCCGAACTCGGCGTGGGGAACCTCCTCGGTGTTCATGACGTCGCGAACGAGATTCGCGTTTCTCCGCCCGCAGCGGACGACGACAGCGGGAAACGCGATGAGTAACGGATACGAAGGGAGCGCGACCATGATCACCGCCACCGAACTGCACGGCAAGCACCTGTTGAACCTCGCCGACTTGAGCCCGGATGAGATCACGTATCTCATCGACCTCGCCGCCGAGCTCAAAGCGGCCAAGGCAGCGGGGCGTGAAGAGCAGAAGCTCGTCGGCAAGGAAATCGCGCTCATCTTCGAGAAGGACTCGACGAGGACGCGCTGCGCGTTCGAGGTCGCCGCATACGACCAGGGCGCGCACGTCACCTTCATCGGCCCTTCGGGGTCGCACATGGGACACAAGGAGACCGTGAAAGACACCGCGCGCGTCCTCGGCCGCATGTACGACGCGATCGAGTATCGCGGTTTCGCTCAGGAGACTGCGGAGGAGCTCGCGCGCTGGTCCGGCGTCCCGGTCTACAACGGCCTGACCGATGAGTGGCACCCCACCCAGATCCTCGCCGACTTCCTCACGTTCCGCGAGCACGTCCCCAAGCCGCTCGGCGAGATCGTCTTCTGCTACCTCGGCGATGCCCGGTTCAATATGGCGGACTCGTATCTGACGGGGGGCGCCAAGCTTGGGATGGATGTTCGCGTCGCCAGTCCCAGGTCGTTATGGCCGCGCGACGAGATCGTCGACCTCGCGCGTTCGATCGCGAGCGACACGGGCGCGAAGATCACGATCACGGAGGACGTGAGCGAGGCCGTTCGCGGTTGCGACGTGCTGCTCACCGACGTCTGGGTCTCGATGGGCGAAGCCGACGAGGTGTGGGCGGAACGAATCAAGCTGCTGAAGCCGTATCAGGTGAACGCCGAGGTGCTCGCGGCGACGGACAACCCCGATGTCAAGTTCATGCACTGCCTGCCGGCCTTCCACAACACGGACACGCAGGTCGGCAAGGAGATCTTCGCGAAGTTCGGGCTCGAGGCGCTCGAGGTGACCGAGGAGGTCTTCGAGTCGCCGGCGTCGCTCGTGTTCGACGAGGCGGAGAACCGCCTGCACACGATCAAGGCCGTCATGGTCGCGACCGTCGGGACCTGAACCGTGCGGGTCGTGGTGGCGCTGGGCGGGAACGCGCTGCTCCGGCGCGGGCAGGCGCTGACGGCCGACAACCAACGCGCGAACACGCGCCTGGCGTGTCAGAGGATCGCGCCCGTTGCGCTCGAGCACCAGCTCGTGGTCTCCCACGGCAATGGCCCACAGGTCGGGCTGCTCGCACTGCAGGCATCCGCGTACACCGAGGTCGACCCCTATCCGCTCGATCTCCTCGGCGCGGAGACCGACGGCATGATCGGGTATCTGATCCAGCAGGAGCTCGGTAACGAGCTTCCATTTGAGAAGCGCATCGCCACCCTGCTGACGCTGATCGAGGTCGACGGCGCGGACGCCGCGTTCCAGGATCCATCGAAGCCGATCGGCCCGGTCTACAGCGAAGCCGACGCGGTCCGGCTCGCCAACGAGAAAGGCTGGGTGTTCAAGCCCGACGGCGACAGCTTCCGTCGTGTCGTCGCATCGCCGGCGCCGCAGCGGATCTTCGGCACCGAGACGATCGAGTGGCTGCTCGCGCGGAGCGCGGTCGTCATCTGCGCCGGCGGGGGCGGCATCCCGGTCATGTACACGGACGATCCTGCACCTGCCGGGCGGCGGCTCGTCGGGGTCGAGGCTGTGATCGACAAGGATCTGGCGAGCGCGCTGCTCGCCGAAGATCTGCATGCTGACGCACTCTTGATCGTCACCGACGTCGATGCCGTCTACGCCGACTGGGGCACGCCGGATCAGCGTCCGATCCGGAGGGCAACGCCTGATGCTCTCCGCGCCGGCGAGTTCGCCGCCGGCTCGATGGGCCCGAAGGTGCGCGCGGCCTGCTCGTTCGTGGAGCGGACCGGCGGCTTCGCCGCAATTGGCTCCATCGCCGACACGGCCGCACTGTTGCGCGGTGAGGCCGGCACGATCATCAGTCGCGAGCCGGCGGCCTCGTGACTGCTCAGTAAGTGACCTCGATGCGATCGTCGACGTGCTTCACGCCGGACGCGGACCACGCCGCCGCGACCGCCGCATCGTGCTCCGCCCAGGAGCTGA
Organism: Actinomycetota bacterium; assembly: GCA_046724565.1. Classification (GTDB taxonomy): domain Bacteria; phylum Actinomycetota; class Thermoleophilia; order Gaiellales; family Gaiellaceae; genus 3-1-20CM-4-69-9. The sequence goes on from JBKOWS010000103.1 coordinate 5,815, forward strand.
CGAGCCCTTCGAGGATCACCGTGTCGTTCGAGGTCGAGACCCGCACGCGTCCCGCGTCGATCGTGGCGTTGCGCTCGAACGACTCGGTGATCGTACGTTTGACATCGTCGGCGTCAGGCGTGGGATGCGCGATCTTGATCTGGTCGGTCAGGTTGACCACGCCGACCATGTTGATCACGACCCGCTCTGCTTCCTCGCGTTGGAACTGATAATCGGCGATTCCGGTCAGCGTGACTACGCCGTCGCGGACCCGCGCATCGACCGTCGAAGGAACCAGGCTGTCGAGCATGAGCGCCTGAAGGACGTCGGCGCGTAGCTCAGCATCGTCCTTCCGGTTGCCCGCGATCAACTGGACTTCGAGCTCGTTCTTGACCTTCTTGACTCCATAGACGCGCTCGGCCGCGCGCTGTGCCTCGATCTTTTGCCGGAGCGTCCCGGCAGTGCCGCGCAGGGTGACGACCCCACTGTCCGCGGCCACTGCGATCGATGTCGTGGCCAGCTTCGGGTCGGACAGGAGCTCCTCGAAGACGCGGACCTGCAGTTCGTCGTCGGACATGATGTCCCTCCTTTCGCCCTCCATTCTCGGTGCGCCGCCTCGAGGTCGCATCGGCGGGAATGACGAACTGCCGCCGAAAAGGCGCAGATTCGGACGAGGGCGGCCGTGGCTCCGACGGCTTGCGTCCTTTCGGCATCCTTTCGGCCATCGGACCGATGCGGCGCAGCCGACGATGAGGCAGCATGCCGGCACGTGAGCACCAACAGTGATACTTGCAGCCCGCAGGCTTGGGCTACGGGTGCGCCGCTCGTGCTGCTGCGCATCGTCTCGGCCTCGAAGTCGGCACCGCTGGCGCACGCCTGATGCGACCGGAGGCGGCGCGATGGCGAGAGCGATGAGCGGCCGAGCGTCCCATCGGCAGGTCGCTGCGTTCGTCGCGCCGTTCCAGGTCGAGCCCGGCTCGAAAGTGAGGCTCAAGAAGGACTTCAACCCCGCTTTCAAGGGCGGAGTGACCAACAAGCAAGACGGTAAGGAGCTCCTGCGCAGTGGTTTGGAGGAGCTCGCGGAGTTCCAGTCGCGGCTCTACGCTCAGCGCACATACGGTGTGCTCGTCGTTCTCCAGGCCCTCGATGCCGCCGGCAAAGACGGCGCGATCAAGCACGTCATGAGCGCTTTCAACCCGCAGGGCGTCATGGTGCACAGCTTCAAGGTGCCTTCGGGCGAGGAGCTAGAGCACGATTTCCTCTGGCGCTACGACCAGCGGCTTCCGGCGCGGGGCATGATCGGCATCTTCAACCGCTCTCACTACGAAGAGGTGCTCGTCGTCCGCGTGCACAAGGAACTGCTCAAGCGCCAAAGCCTGCCTAAGAGCGCACGCGGCCCCGGCATCTGGGAGCGCCGTTACCGGCAGATCAACGATTGGGAGCGCCGCCTCACGGACAACGGCATCCGGGTCGTCAAGCTCTTCCTCAACCTGTCGAACGAAGAGCAGCGCCTCCGGTTGCTTCGCCGCATCGATCTACCAGACCACAACTGGAAGTTCTCTGCGGCCGACGTGCACGAGCGCGAGCGCTGGGACGACTACCAGACGGCTTTCTCGGAGATGCTCTCGCACACGAGCACCCGGTGGGCTCCGTGGTACGTGATCCCCGCCGACCGCAAATGGTTCGCCCGCATCGGTGTTGCCGCGGTGATCGCGCACACGCTGATCGAGCTCGACCCGCGCTACCCCACCGTGAGCAAGGCGCGACTCGAGGAGATGCGGCAGCTCAAGCGCGAGCTCGAAGCGGAGGCGCCGAAGGGTGCCGACGCCGACCCTTCGCCTCGCAGCGGGTAGACGGCGTTCCGGCCGGCGCCGGAGCGTCTTGACCGTGCGGCAGCGCCGAGGCAGCGCGGGCTGGCGGCCGTCGGTCGAGCTGATCGAGGGGACCGCCCGAGGTGTCGCCCGGAAGATGACAGGGGCTTTCCGTGGCAGCGACGTGGCAGCCGCGTCACGCACCGTTTGTGCTGCAAAGCAATCCTCAATCCAGGAGGTAGGAAGATGGAATCGGCATCCGACCGGTTCGCAAAGCTCGGAGGGACGCAGGTAAAGAAGTGGCGATGGGCGATCGGCCTCCAGGGGCTGGCGTCGGTCGTTTTCGGCGTCCTCATCCTCGCGTGGCCCGAGATCAGCGTCTACGCGCTCACGATCGTGTTCGGAATCTTCACGCTTGCGACGGGCATCACCGCGTTCGCAGGGGCGTTCAGCTCGCGCACGAAGGACGAGCGCGGTTCGCTCGTTCTGTCGGGGCTGCTCGGGATCGTTGTGGGCGTCGTCGTCCTCGCGTGGCCCAGCATTTCCGCGCTCGCACTGCTGTACGTCATCGGCGCCTACGCGGTCCTGTTGGGAACCCTCGCCATCATCGCGTCGCTGCGGCTCCCGCTCGACGGTCGCGACACGGCGCTGATGATCCTGAACGGGCTCGTGGCGATCCTGTTCGGAATCGTGATCTTCACGAAGCCGGGCGCGGGTGCACTCGCGGTGCTCGCGCTGATCGCCGCCTTCGCGCTCGTTACCGGAGTGAGTGAGCTCGTGGTCGCAATCGGCGGCAAGGAAATCCTCGAGCGGAAAGCGAAGCAGAAGTTCGGGCCCAAGACGACGCCGCAGAAGACAACGCCGCAGCCGTCTCATTGACACGAGGCCGCGGCCTGCACGGGATACGGACGTCGAGCCGGGGATGAGATCGCCGGCTCGACGTCTCCCGACGAGGAGATGATGAGATGAGCTCGACGAGATCGTCTGAGGGCGCGCGTGCCGAGGCTGTCATGCGGCAGAACGCGGCGTTCGCACAGAGTGGATCGGCACCGTCGCCGTTCACGCCCATCGCCGACTACGGCTTCCTTTCCAACTGCCACACCGGCGCGCTCGTGGCACCGGACGGCACGGTCGACTGGCTGTGCGTTCCGCGCTTCGACTCGCCGAGCATGTTCGGTGAGTTGCTCGACCGCGGGGCTGGCGGCTTCCGCTTCGGACCGTTCGGGATCAACGTTCCGCGTGCCCGGATCTACGAGCCGGGAACGAACTCGCTCATCACCACGTGGAAGACGGCCACGGGCTGGGTGGTCGTGCGTGACGCGCTCACGATGGGACCACGCCGTGAGGAAGATACGGTCACACCCCACACGCGTCCGCCCGCCGACGAGGACGCCGACCACGCACTCGTGCGCACGGCCACGTGCATCGAAGGCACGGTCGAGATCGACCTGGTGTGCGAGCCCGTATTCGATTACGGCCGCGTTCCGGCGGAGTGGACGCTGGACGCAGATCGCCACCATGCACGGGCGGAGGGGGATGGACAGGCAGTCGAGCTGCAAACCGACCTGCTCGTCGGGATCGAGGGTGGCCGGGTTCGCGCCCGGCACATCCTGCGCGCCGGCGAGACGGCCTACTGCGCGCTCGGCTGGAGCGACCAGTCCCACCTGCCGACGACAGTCGAGGAGGCATCCGAGCAGCTCGAGGCGACGACGAAGTTCTGGCGCAACTGGCTAGCGCAAGCGGCGATCCCCGACCACGACCTGGGGCCGCTGATCGAGCGGTCGGCTCTGACGATCAAGGGCCTCACCTACATGCCGACAGGGGCGGCGGTCGCGGCGCTGACGACCTCGCTCCCCGAAACACCAGGCGGGGAGCGGAATTGGGACTACCGCTACACCTGGGTTCGCGACTCGACGTTCCTGCTGCGGGCGTTGCACTATCTGCTGCTCGACTGGGAGGCCGACGAATTCATGCAATTCATGGCCGACCTCGACCGCAATGAAGATGGCGGTCTGCAGGTCATGTATGGGATCGACGGTCGCCGCGATCTGACCGAGACGATCCGCGAAGATCTCGCCGGTTACGGCGGCGCGCAGCCTGTCCGCCTGGGTAACGGCGCCTTCGACCAGCGGCAGAACGACGTCTACGGCGCTGCACTCGACGCGGTCCTGCTGCACAGCCGGCGCAGCCAGCGCATTCCGCGGCGCCTGTGGCCGCTCGTGCTGGCGCAGGCCGAGCGCGCCACAGCAGTGTGGCGTCAACCGGATCAGGGCATCTGGGAGGCTCGCGGCAAGCCGCGGCACTACGTGTCGTCGAAGCTCATGTGCTGGGTGGCCCTCGACCGCGCAGCGCGGCTCGCAAACATCGCGGGAGAAGCGACGCTCGCGGCCACTTGGGCAAAGACCGCGACGGAGATCAAGTCGGACATCCTCGAGCATGGGGTCAGCGAGCGCGGTGTGCTCCGCCAGCACTACGACACCGACGCCCTCGACGCGTCGACGCTCCTCGCCGCCATCTTCGGGTTCCTGCCGCCCGACGATGCGAGGCTCCGCGCGACGGTGTTGGCAATCGCGGACGAGCTGAGCGAGCACGGATTTGTGCTGCGCTACCGCACGGAAGAAACGGACGATGGACTGTCGGGCAAGGAGGGCACCTTTCTCATCTGCTCCTTCTGGCTCGTGTCGTCGTTGGCGCTGATCGGCGAGACACAGCGGGGAAGAGCGCTGATGGAGCGCCTCGTGAAGGCCGCGTCACCGCTCGGCCTCTACGCGGAGGAGCTCGACGTCGAAACCAGCCGGCACCTCGGCAACTTCCCGCAGGCGTTCTCGCACCTCGCACTCGTCGAGGCGGCCGCGCGCATCATCGTCGCGGAAAGTGTCACCGAACTGGCCGGCGAGCCGGGGCGCGAGGGCGACTGAGCCCGAGCGGTGCTCGTCCGCCGTGGCGAGCATCCTTCGTGTGGCGATGGCCGATCCGACGATCCGGCAGGGTGCAGGCATGCGCCGTCTCATCGTCGCCGGCGTGACGTTCACGGTCGTGCTAGCGGCTGCCGTGTCGGCAGACGCGCCCGTCGGCGTCGCCATCGCCGCCGCGTGGGGGGCGGCTGCCCTTGCCAGCGTGTCGTCGATCTGGCTCCGGGTCGGGCGTTGGGATCCGGCGGAAACCGCTGCACACGCGCGCGCCGAGGATGTCTCCCAGAGGGTCGCCGACATCATCGTGGTGAGCGCAAGCGTCTGCAGCCTCGTACCGGTCGGTCTCACCATCCTCTCCGCGGGCCGTCATCACGGAACTGACAAGGTGCTGCTGATCCTGCTCGCGATCAGCGTTGTGGCGTTGTCGTGGGCGCTCGTTCATACGGTCTACGCATTGCGCTACGGCGATCTCTACTACGCGACGCCGAC
>JBKOWS010000145.1:0-7693 GCA_046724565.1 Actinomycetota bacterium
AAGAAGCCCGCCTCGAAGCAGTCGATTCGGGTCTAACGCCCGCGACCGGCGGCTGGTTCGTGGTCAACGCCAGCGAGGCCGCGTGGCTGACGAACGAGGCCTTCGGAGCGCGTTGCGTCTTCGAGGCAGACGTCCCGGTCGTTCGCAGCCGGCCGGAGCTCCTGCCGCAGAGGTTCACCGACCTTGGCGTCACGTTGGCCGTCCCCGAGCCGGGCCGGCCGAGCGGGCTCTACCACGCCGAATCGAATCACGAGGACTTCCTGGTTCTGACGGGCGAGTGCCTGCTGCTCGTCCAAGGCAAGGAGCGGCCGCTGCGCGCCTGGGACTTCGTGCACTGCCCGCCGGGCACCGAGCATGTCTTCGTCGGTTCAGGAACGGGTCCGTGCGTGCTCCTCATGGTCGGTGCACGCACGCAGAACAAGACCATCGTCTATCCCGACTCGGAGCTCGCGCGCAGTCACGGCGCAGGGGCGGCTGCGGCGACGAGCTCGGCTGCGGAGGCGTACACGCCGTTTCCGCACTGGTCGCCGGGACGACCCACGAGCTGGAGCTCCCTGCCCTGGTCCTAGCGCTCCCTACTCGTCGGCGAGCGAGAGCAGGCTCGTAACGGTCGTCCAGTTTCGCGCCGTCGCGGTGACACCGAGGCCCTTGCCGGCCAGCAGCGTCCAGAGCTTCGAGCGCGCGACGCCCTTCGGATGCCAGGCGTAGACCTCCCGCCCGTCGACCACGAACTCCTCGGATGGGAGCGCTGCGGCCTCGAGCTTCCGAATGACCTCCGCGGGAAGCTTCCCGTTCATGAAGCTGACCTGGTAGCGCTTCGGATCATGGGCCACCTTGCCAAGTGGGTTCCGCTCGACGACCCTCGCGAGCTGCGCACGTGTTCTGGTCACCACCGGGATTTCGAGCCCGAGCTCCTCTGCGATCAGCTGCTCGCAGGTGCGCGCGACCTGTTCGGCGGACTGCTTGCTGGAGAGCACGACGTTGCCGCTCTGAACGTAGGTCTGCACGTCCGCGAATCCTGCATCCGTCAAGACGTCGCGAAGCCTGGGCATCGCGATGCGATTGCGCGAGCCGATGTTGATGCCTCGGAGGAGAACGATGTGCTTCGCCACGCTGCGCAGGTTACGACTACTGGCATCCTGACCGGCATGGACAGGCAGCTGGCCATCCGGCTCCGTGGCGTCGTCAAGCGGTACGGGCCCATCACCGCGGTGAACGGGCTCGACCTCGACGTCCCGCAGGGCACCTGCGTCGGACTGCTCGGCCCGAACGGAGCCGGCAAGTCGACGACGATGCGGCTCCTCACCGCGCAGGCAATCGCCGACGAGGGCGAGCTCGAAGTGCTCGGCTTTCGCCTGCCGGAGGAATCGAAGCAGGCCCGCGCCCGCTGCGGCGTCTCGCCGCAGCTCGACAACCTCGACGTCACGCTCACCGTGGAGCAGAACCTCCGCGTGTTCGCGCATCTCTACCGGATCGGGCGCGCCGAGCGGCACGGCGCGATCCAGCGGGCGCTGGAGATCGCGAACCTGGGTGACCGCCGCGACACGCGCGTCGACAAGCTCTCCGGCGGCATGCGGCGGCGCCTGCTGATCGCCCGCGCGCTCGTCCACCGTCCGCAGCTGCTGCTGCTCGATGAGCCGACCGTCGGTCTCGATCCGCAGGTTCGCCAGGAGCTGTGGGCGCTCATCGACGCGCTGCGAGGCGAGGGCACGACGATCCTGATGTCGACCCACTACATCGAGGAGGCGCAGCGCCTCGCTGACACGGTGCTGATCATGTCCCACGGCCGAGCAGTCGCGTCGGGGCCACCGTCGGATCTCGTGGCGGAGTACGCCGGGCGCGAGGCGATCGAGGTGTACGGCCCGCCGGCGGCGCTCGCCGAGGCTGAGGCGGACGCGCAGGCCGCAGGCTTTCGCACCCGCCGCACGGGGACGAGCATCTCCGTCCTCGGGATCGAGAGCGCCGACGGTCGCGCGCCAGAGGGTGAGCGGCGGCCCGCCAACCTCGAGGACGTGTTCGTTCTCCTCACCGGTGAGGAGATCTCCTGATGGCGGTCGCAACGACACAGCGAGCATCGCGACTCGGACGCCTCGAACGGCCGGCGCTCACCGGGGTGCTCATCCGCGAGGTGATCAACTTCTCGTCGTACTGGCGCTCGGCCACGTTCTCCTCCACGGTCGAGCCGACGATCTACCTGCTCGCCTTCGGGTTCGGCTTCGGCTCGCTGGTCAGCACCATCGGCGGCTTCCCCTACGTCGAGTTCGTCGGGACCGGGACGGTTGCGACCGCGGTGCTGTTCTCGAGCGCGTTCCCGGCGATGTTCGGCACGTTCGTCAAGTACCAGTTCCAGCACACGTACGACGCGATCCTCGCGGCGCCGGTCGACACCGAGGAGCTCGTGACCGCCGAGGCGCTGTGGATCTCGACCCGCGCCGGGGTCTACGGCTGCGTGCCGATGATCGTCGCGATCTTCTTCGGCCTCGATCCGACCTGGGGAATGCTGACCGTGCCGGGGATCGCGTTCCTCTCCGGCTTCGGCTGGGCCTGCTTCGGCATCGCGGTCGCCGGCTTTGCGAAGTCGATCGAGAACTTCAGCTACATCGTCAGCGCCGTGCTGACGCCACTCTTCCTCGTCGCGGGGACGTTCTTCCCGCTGAGTCAGCTACCGAGATGGGCGCAGATCCTCGGCAACCTCAATCCGCTCCACCAGTGCGTCCAGCTCGTCCGGGACGCCGCGTTTGGCACCGGCGGGTGGGACGACCTGGCACGCGTGGCTTTCCTGATCGGCTTCGGGCTGCTCACCTGGCGTGTCGCGATCCACGCGATGATGCGCAAGCTGATCGACTGACGAGTGCTTCAGGCCGGCGCCGGCGTCGGCAGTCCCTCGATCGCCTGCAGGGCGCGCTGCATCTCGGCCTCGTCGAGCGCGACGTCGTCCAGCTTTCCGGCGAAGTAGCTGTCGTAGGCCGCCATGTCGAAATGGCCGTGCCCCGAGAGGTTGAAGAGGATCGTTCGCTCCTCGCCGGCCTCGTCCGCCGCCTTCGCAACCTGGATCGTCCCGTGAATCGCGTGCGCCGCCTCAGGCGCCGGGAGGATTCCCTCGCTGCCCGCGAACTGGACGGCGGACGCAAAGACGTCGTTCTGGAGGTAGGCCTCGGCGCGGATCAGTCCGTCGAGGACGAGTCGCGAGATCAGGGGCGCAACGCCGTGGTAGCGAAGGCCACCGGCATGAATCGGTGCGGGCACGAAGTCGTGTCCAAGCGTGTGCATCGCGACCAGCGGCGTGAGCTTGCCGGTGTCACCGAAGTCGTACGCGAAAAGTCCGCGCGTCAGTGTCGGGCAGGCAGCGGGCTCGCACGCGAGCACGTCGATGTCGCGACCGGCGATCTTCTCCCGCACGAACGGGAAGGCCAGGCCGGCGAAGTTCGAGCCGCCGCCGACGCAACCGATGACGACGTCCGGGAACGCGCCTGCGAGCTCCATCTGCGCCAGCGCCTCCTGTCCGATCACGGTCTGGTGCAGCAGGACGTGGTTGAGGACGCTGCCGAGCGAGTACGCGGTGTCACCGCGCCCTGCCGCATCCTCGACCGCTTCGGAGATCGCGATGCCGAGGCTGCCCGGCGAGTCGGGATGCTCCTCGAGGATCGCGCGTCCCGACTGCGTGTCCTGTGAGGGGCTCGGAACGATCTCCGCTCCCCACGCGTGGATCATCGAGCGCCGGTTTGGCTTCTGCTCGTACGAGATCTTGACCATGTAGACCTTGCACTCGAGCCCGATGAGCTTGCACGCGAACGCGAGCGCGCTGCCCCACTGGCCGGCGCCGGTCTCGGTCGACAGGCGCGTCCGCCCCTCCTGCTTGTTGTAGAACGCCTGGGCGACCGCCGTGTTCGGCTTGTGGCTTCCGGGCGGGCTGACGCCCTCGTACTTGTAGAAGATGCGCGACCGGGTTCCGATCGCGTGCTCGAGCCGGTACGCGCGATAGAGCGGCGTCGGCCGCCAGAGGCTGTACAGCTCCAGGACCTCGTCCGGAATAGGGATTTCCGCGTCCTCGCTGACCTCCTGCCCGATCAGCGCCATCGGGAAGAGCGGAGCGAGATCATCCGGCCCGACCGGCTGCCCCGTGCCCGGATGGAGCACGGGCTGCGGTGCCGTCGGCATGTCGGCGCGGATGTTGTACCAGCGCCGTGGCAGCTGCGATTCGTCGAGCAGGAACTTGGTCTGCGTGACCGTCGGCGTGCTCATCGCGCTGCTACGGGTGCGGGACGATCCGGATATAGGGCGCCGGCGACTGCCAGCCGTCAGGATAGGTCTCGCGGGCCTCCTCGTCCGAGACCGAGCCGGCGATGATCACGTCCTCGCCCTGCTTCCAGTTCACGGGAGTCGCCACCTTGTGCTTGGCCGTGAGCTGCAGGGAGTCGATCACGCGGAGGACCTCGTCGAAGTTCCGCCCGGTGGTCATCGGGTAGACGAGCACGAGCTTGATCTTCTTGTCCGGGCCGACGACGAAGACGTTTCGTACCGTCTGGTTGTCCGCCGGCGTCCGTTGCGTGGGATCGCCCGACGTGTCGGCCGGGAGCATTCCGTAGAGCTTCGAGACTTTGAAGTCCGCGTCGCCGATGATCGGGTAGTTCGGGGCCTCTCCCTGCGTGTCGGCGATGTCATTCGACCACTTGGAGTGGTTGTCGACCGGGTCGACCGACAGTCCGATGATCTTCACTCCGCGGCGATCGAATTCGGGCTTGATCTTGGCCATGTAGCCGAGCTCCGTCGTGCAGACGGGGGTGAAGTCGCGCGGGTGCGAGAAGAGAACCGTCCAGGAGTCGCCCACCCAGTCGTGGAAGCGGATCGGGCCTTCTGTCGTCTCCGCCTCGAAGTCCGGTGCGGTGTCGCCGAGTTGCAAAGCCATTTGTGCCCTCCCTTGAGCCGACGCCAGTCCTTCGACGTGCAAGTCTCTTACAGTCGGGCGGAAAAAGCGAGTGGACTTGGAGATACTCCAGGCGTGACGGAACGAACACCCGCGGTGAGGGCTTCCGACGAGGAGCGCGATCGGACGGTCGCCGACCTGCAGAGCCATGTGGTCGCGGGCCGGTTGACGCTCGACGAGTTCGCGCAACGCCTGGACACGGTCTACGAGGCGCGCACGCGGGCGGAGCTCGAGGCGCTCACCAGGGATATGCCTACCGAAACAGACGACACCGCAGCGCGGGGAAGACGGCGGCCGAAGCACTTCACCGGGGTCGCCTTCGGGAGCGTCGAACGGCGCGGACGCTGGCGCCTGCCGCGGTTCGCGTCCCTCGCGGTCCTCTTCGGAGACGCGGACGTCGACCTGCGTAAGGCCGAGATCCACGGGCAGACGGTGACGATCACCACCCTGATCCTGTTCGGGAACGCCGACTTCTACGTTCCGAGGAGCGTCGACGTCGACCTCGGTGGTTTCACCGTCTTCGGCCACCGCCGTGAGCACGGCGACGACTCGGAGCCGTCACCGCAGGCTCCGCTCGTCCGGATCCGCGTCTTCTCGCTGTTCGGGACGAGCGACGTGTGGCGGATTCCACCGGGGATGTCCGGCTCGTATCGCGAGCTGATCAGGTCGATTCGCAAGCGCGGGCAGCTGCCCGCCGGCTGACACGATGGCGAGCAGCGTCGTCGACCTGCTGAACCGGGAGCTCGAGCGCTTCGAGCGCGAGCATCCACGCTCGAGGGAGCTGTCGAAGCAGGCGGAGAGATCACTGCTTGCCGGCGTTCCGATGCCCTGGATGACCCGTTGGGCGGGAGGCTTCCCGGTGTTCGCCGCCGATGCGGAGGGCGCTCGCTTCCGCGACGCCGACGGCCTGGAGTACATCGATTTCTGCCTGGGCGACACCGGCGCGATGACCGGCCACTCGCCGGAGGCGACGGTGCAAGCCGTGTCAGAGCAGGCAGCGCGAGGAATCACGCTGATGCTGCCGAGCGAGGACGCGCTCTGGGTCGGCGAGGAGCTGACGCGCCGCTTCGGGCTTGCCCGTTGGCAGTTCGCCCTGACGGCGACGGATGCGAACCGGTTCGCGATCCGGCTCGCACGTGAGCTCACCCATCGCCCGAAGATCCTCGTCTTCAACTGGTGCTACCACGGCACGGTCGACGAGACGTTCGCGGCCCTCGAGAACGGTTCGGTCGTCTCGCGTGACGGGAACGTCGGTCCACCCGTTCCGCTCGCCGAGACGACGCGCGTCGTCGAGTGGAACGACGTCGAAGGGCTCGAACGTGAGCTCCGACACGGTGACGTCGCGTGCGTGCTCGCGGAGCCTGCTCTGACGAACATCGGCATCGTGCTCCCCGCGCCCGGCTACCACGAAGCGCTGCGGGAGCTGACCTCTGAGACGGGCACGCTGCTGATCATCGACGAGACGCACACTCTCTGCGCCGGGCCCGGCGGCTACACCGCCGCGCACGGACTCGAGCCTGACCTCCTAACGGTCGGCAAGGCGATCGCGGGAGGCATCCCCGCCGCCGCCTACGGCTTCTCGCAGGACGTCGCGCAACGTCTGGAAGAACTGTTGCCGCGCGACGAGCGAGCAGACATCGGCGGAATCGGCGGAACCGTCGCGGCGAACGTCCTCTCGGTGGCAGCAATGCGCGCGACGCTCGCGGACGTGCTCACCGACGACGCGTTCGCGCACATGATCGCCCTCGGCGAGCGCTTCGAACGTGGCGTTGCAGACGCGATCGAGCGCCACGACCTGCCGTGGCACGTCACGCGCCTCGGCTGCCGGGTCGAGTACCTCTTCAGCAGCGAGCGCCCGCGTACCGGGAGCGAGGCCGCGGCTGCGGGCGACCCCGAGCTCGACCGCTTGGTCCACCTGTATGCACTCAACCGCGGCATTCTCTTGACGCCGTTCCACAACATGGCGCTGATGTCTCCGGCCACGACCGAGGAGGACGTCGACGCGCACACCGCCGTCTTCGACGAGGCAGCGCGAGAGCTCAGCGCGCTCCTGGCTAAATCAGGGGTCTGACCCTTTGGGGCCAGACCCCAGCAGTTAGGTTCGTTGTCTCGGCCGCGGTGCTGCCTTCGCAGGTAGCGTGAGCGGCGTGCCGCCCGTCCCTGCACCGAACGCTCCGCACGAGGTCGTGTGTCCTCACTGCAAGAAGTCGTTCAGGGCCGAGCTGATGGCGGGAGAGACCGAACGCCACCGCGGCTTCAAGTGCCCCCACTGCAAGCTCTTCGTACCGGCAGACCGCGCGAAAGCGTAGCTTTCGCGCGGTAATTGGCTGCAGCGCTTGTCGCGCGAAAAGCGCGCGGGCAGAGCCCGCGCGCTCCTCTGGGGTTTGCTCTCAGCGGCGGCCGTGGTCCACGGGCGGCGGCGCCGACCGGAGGGTAAGACCAGGGCGAAGCCCGGGCTTAGCCGCTGGCGAACTGATGCGGGCGCCGCCGCCGAAGGCGCCCGTGCCCGCACGGAAGCGAACACCCTCCCGGCACCAACACCAAAAAGAGTGCGCGGGCTCCGCCCGCGCACGTTCCCCGCGACAAGCGGCGTACCTAAACCCGGACGAAAGCGGAGCTTTCGTCGGGAGCAGCCGCTGCCGATAGGCCCTCTGTGGCCGTCGACGTTGCCTCTCCGCGTGCGGACCAGCACGTTGCCTCTGCGCCGCGCGCGTTCGCGCGCGTCGCTGCGATCCCCGGATGGGTCTGGGTCTCGGGAATCATGCTCGC
>JBKOWS010000004.1:0-3078 GCA_046724565.1 Actinomycetota bacterium
GTGGCTCAGAAAATCGCGCGTGCGCTCCGTCGTCGGCGCGTCGAAGATCTGCCGCGGCGGTCCCTGCTCGACGATACGCCCGGCGTCGAAGACGGCCACCCAGTCGCCGACGCGACGCGCGAAGGTCATCTCGTGGGTCACCACGACCATGGTCATGCCTTCGTCGGCCAGCGCCTTCATCACCGAGAGCACTTCGCCGATCGTCTCGGGGTCGAGCGCCGACGTCGGCTCGTCGAAGAGCATGACGTCGGGTTCCATCGCCAGCGCCCGCGCGATCGCGACGCGCTGCTGCTGTCCGCCGGAAAGCGCGGCGGGATAGTTCGACGCTTTGTCCGAGAGGCCGACCTTGGCGAGCATCGCCCGGGCGCGGTCTTCCGCCTCGGCGCGCCGAGCCTTCAGCACCGTTCTGGGAGCCTCGGCGACGTTGTGGAGCGCGGTGAGATGCGGAAAGAGCTCGAAGCTCTGGAACACCATCCCCATCCTGCGGCGGACCTCGCGTAACGCCCGCTCGTCGCGCGGCAGCTGCGCGCCTTCGAATTCGATCTCGCCGCCGTCGATCGTCTCCAACGCATTGGTGCATCGAAGAAGTGTCGACTTTCCCGAACCCGACGGACCGATGAGACACACCACTTCGCCGGCGTGCACGTCGAGATCGACGCCGGAGAGCGCCTCGAACGCTCCGTAGCGCTTCGTGACGCCTCGATAACGGATGATCTTGGCGCCGTTCTCCTTCGCGCGTCGGCTCATTCGGTCACCGCGTAGCGGCGCTGGATCCAGTCGACGAGCTTCGCCTGCGGATATCCCAACAGCCAGTAGATCGCGGCCATCGCGGTGAGCATCTCGAGCACGCGGAACGTCTGGGCGCGAATCTGCATCGCCACGTACGCGAGCTCGGTGACCGCGATCACCGAGACGAGCGACGTGTCCTTGAACAGCGACACCCAGGTGCTCGCGAGTACCGGCAGGATCCGGCGTACGGCCTGCGGCAGCACGATTCGCCGCACGGCTTGCGAACGGCTCATCCCGAGCGCCATCGCCGCTTCGAGCTGGCCGCGCCGGATCGAGCCGATGCCGGCCCGGAAGGTCTCGGCGTTGTAGGCCGTGACGTTGAGCGCGAGCGCCGCGAGCCCGGTCGCGAACGGAGAAAGCCCGAGCCCGGTCGCGATCGGCAGCACGTAGAACGCCCAGTAGACGACGAGGATTAGCGGCAGGTTGCGGAAGAGCTCCACGTAGGCCGTCGCGATCGCGCGGAGCGGTGCCCACGCGTACAGCCGTAAGCTGGCGACGACGATGCCGCACGGAACCGCGATCGTCATCGTTGTCACGGTGAGCAGCACGGTCGTGACCGTGGCGGCGGCGAGCGCGTCGCGGTGCGCGCCGACCACGCTCCAGTCGAAGTTCATGAGCGTCCGAGATGGGCGACGTGTCGATAGAGGCGATCCACGCCGCGCGTCACGGGAAAGAGAATCAGGAAATACGCGAGCATCGCGAAGCTATAGACCTCGATCGGCTGAAAGCTCTGGCCCGCGAGCGTTTCCGACTGCCGCATCAGCTCCGGTACGGCGATCACCGAGGCGATTGCCGTATCCTTGATGGTGACAGACAGGAGCGAACCGAATGCGGGCAGCATGCGCACCAGCGCCTGCGGCAGCACAATGCGCCTCAGGATCTGCGCCCGGGACATGCTGAGCGCGAGCGAGGCGCGGGTCTGTCCGGGCCGTACCGATTCGATGCCCGCGCGATAGATCTCGGCGGCGTACGCGGCGAGATGCACGGTGAGCCCGATCAGCGCCGCAGCAAAGGGCCGCATCGTGAGCCCGGTCAGGATCGGCAACGCGAAGAACGTCCAGACCAGAACGACGAGCACCGGCACCGCGCGCATCGAGTCGATGTAGAGCACGACCGCGTGCTTCGCCCATCGGGGCCCGAAGAGTCGGGCCAGCGCCACGACGAAACCCAGAGCGAGACTCGCGGCGCCGGACGCAGCCGCGAGCGCGACGGTCACGCCGATGCCGTAGGCGAGGAAGCGCCAGTGGTCGGTGATGACGGAGAGGGCGAAAGCCATTTGCTATTTCATCGTATCGACCACCCTCGCCTCATACGCCTTCAGCTCGGGCTCAATCTCCTTCTCCACCACCCGCGCCCATTGCAGGAATGCGGCCTGATTCTTGTCGATGGCCATGCCGACCGGCGCGCTCTTCTCGGTGCTGTTCTGGCAGTTGTTGTCCTTCGGCAACACGGCGAGCTGCGTGAGCTTGCGGCCCATCGCTACCCACGGTACGCGATTGATCGGCACCGCGTCGGCGCGCTTCGCCATCACTTCCTCGACCGGAGCGACCCCCGATCCCGCGACGCCGCGGAGCTGCGCCTTGGGAAAGCGCTCCTTCACCCAGCCTTCTTCCCCCCCGCCTGTGTAGTACGCCACGGTGATGTCCGGCCGGTTGAGATCGTCGACGCTCTTCGCCTGCGCGAATTTCGGATTCGACTTGAGGCCGAACATGCACACGCTGGTACGCGAATAGATGATGAAATCGACGACTTTCAGCCGCTCCTGCGTCTCCGCAAGCGGCGTCACCGAGATGTCGACCTGATTCGAAGCGAGCACCGGCACTTTCGTCTCGTGGCTCACGGGGACCGGCTCCAGCCTGACGTTAAGCCGCTTGGCGTACTCCTTCGCCAGCATCCACGCCGGGCCGCTCCACGCTTCGCCCGATCCGCTGGTGTTTTCCACGAGCCACGGCGCGTTGGCCAGCACGCCGACGCGCAAGACGCCGGCCTTCCTGATCGCGTCGATGCGCGAACTCGCGCCGGGCGGCGGTACCGCGGGTGTCTGCGCCAGCGCGGCGCCTGCGAAGAATGCACTGGCGAGCGCCGCGGTCAACCGCTTCGTCGTCTTGGTCATGGCCACGCTGTCCTCCATGTTTGCCGCGCCGCTACGCACGGTTGGGTTAATCGAATGAAAGCGTCGCCTGCCTATGTGCGCGGCGATGAAGTTCCTCGCGGTGCTCTATGCGACGGCCAATCTTCGTCGGAGAAGTATTCGTGGTTGGCTGCAGCAATCTTCTGCACCGCGTCGAA
>JBKOWS010000077.1:0-14834 GCA_046724565.1 Actinomycetota bacterium
GACCGGAAGGATCATTCCAGCCCACGCCGACTACGGCTTCCAACTCGTGCTCGTGTTCGGACTCGTTTTCACGCTCTTGATCGCCGCTATCTACCTACCAACGCACTTGACCCGCACTCGTGTCGCGGATCGCATCCGTGATGCCTATATCCCCGCCCTGTCCCCCGATTCACCACAATGGAGCAGCCAGAGCGCGAAGCGGGATCAACTCGCTGGTGTGCTCGGTCTCGGGGACGGGCCGCTCAGCCAGTTCAAGACGGCGGTGCCAATCATGACCCCCCTCATCGGCGCTCTGATAGGACTCTTACTCAAGTAGCGCTGCCGCCTCTTGCAGCCGAGACGGTTCGCCGATCACCCGAAGCGCGTAGGCGGATCGCGCACTCACGCTGAAGGGATTCAAAACTCTGATTCACACCGGTGCGCTTACTCGAGCGGTGCTGCCGTTGCCACCTTCGTTGCCACCCGCCCGATTTGTTGCCTCGATTGAAAGCAAGAGCCCCGCCGAAACGGGGCTCTTGCTCGTGTTCTCTTGGTGGGCCGTGCAGGGATCGAACCTGCGACCTTGGGATTAAGAGTCCCCTGCTCTACCAGCTGAGCTAACGGCCCCAGGCGGGTGCCTAGTGTAGCGACGGCTTGGCGCGGATAGCCTTGGCCGGCGATGAAGCCTGAGGTCGCAATCGTCGGAGCCGGGTACGTTGGGATGCCGCTCGCACGCGCCTTCGCGCACGGCGGGAAGGCCGTCGTCCTCCTCGACATCGACGAGGACGTCGTCGCGGGCATCAACCGCGGCGAGAGCCACATCGGCGACGTCCCATCTGACCAGCTGAAGCCGCTGGTCGATTCGGGCCAAGTCTCCGCGACCACGGACTATGACGTCCTCACGGACGCCGACGCGATCCTGATCGCACTCCCCACTCCGCTGTCGAGCCAGCGCGAGCCCGACCTGTCGATCGTGCGGGATGCAGTCGAGGACATCGCGCCGCGACTGCGAAAGGGTCACGTCGTCGTCCTCGAGTCGACCACGTATCCCGGTACGACGCGCGAGTGCCTCCAGCCGATCCTGGAGCGCAGCGGTCTCAAGGCCGGCGAGGACTTCCATCTCGCCTTCTCGCCGGAACGCGTCGATCCCGGCCGCAAGGATTGGACGACCAGCAACACGCCCAAGGTCATCGGCGGCCTGACCCCGGCCTGCACCGAGCGCGCGGCCGAACTGTACCGCAGCGCGGTGGAAACGGTCATCCCGGTCTCGTCGCCCGAGACTGCAGAGATGTCGAAGCTGCTCGAGAACATCTTCCGTGCGGTCAACATCGCGCTGGTCAACGAGCTGGCGCAACTGTGCGAGCGTATGGATCTCGACGTGTGGGAAGTGGTCGAGGCGGCCGAGACGAAGCCGTTCGGCTTCATGAGCTTCAAGCCGGGCCCCGGCCTCGGCGGCCACTGCATCCCGATCGACCCCTTCTATCTGACCTGGAAGGCGCGCGAGTACGACTTCGCCACCGAGTTCATCGACCTCGCGGGCAAGGTCAACGCGAACATGCCGTACTTCTGCCGCTCGCTGATCTCGCAGGCGTTGAACCACGGTGCGCAGAAGTCGCTCAAGGGCTCGCGGATCCTGGTGCTCGGCGTCGCGTACAAGTCCGACATCGACGACGTGCGCGAATCACCCGCGGAGAAGATCATCGAGCTGCTGAGCAAGGCGGGCTCGGAGGTCGCGTACCACGATCCGCACGTCGCCGAGTTCGACGGCATGCGCTCCGTGAACTATGAGCCCGAGAGTTACGACTGCGCCGTCATCGTCACGGCGCACACCACGATCGACTACGACGATCTGGTCGAACGCGCGCCGATCGTCGTCGACCTGCGGAACGCAACCGGCAGGAACGGCACCGGCAACGGGAAAGTCTGGAAGTTGTGACGCGTATCGCCCAGATCGGCGTCGGCCAGTGGGGCAAGAACCTCGCCCGGAACTTCGCTGCGCTCGCGGAGCTCGACTGGGTCTGCGACATCGACGAGGCTCAGCATGCCGGGCTGGCGGAGCAGTACCCGGCGGCGCGTGTCACGGGCAGCGTCGACGACGTGCTCTCCGACGACTCCATCGAGGCTGTCGTGATCGCGACTCCGGTGCCGACGCACTACGAGCTGGCACGACGTGCGCTCGAGGCAGACAAGCACGTCTTCGTCGAGAAGCCACCGGCGATGCACGCCGCCGAGCTCGAGGAGTTGTGCGAGCTCGCGGAGGACCGAGGTCGCGTGCTTATGCCGGGCCATCTCCTGCTGTACCACCCTGCCGTGCAGAAGCTCAAGCAGATCGTCGACTCGGGCGAGCTCGGAGATGTGCTGTACGTGTACGGCAACCGTCAGAACCTCGGCACGTTCCGGACGAACGAGAACGCGCTCTGGTCACTCGGCGTTCACGACCTCTCGGTCCTGTTGCACCTCCTGGAAGAGGAACCGAGCGAGGTGCGCGCCCAGGGCAATGCCTTCCTCACCGGCGGCGTCGAGGACGTCGTCTTTTGCTACCTCCGCTTCCCGTCCGGAAAGATGGCGCACATGCACCTCTCGTGGCTCGATCCCCACAAGATCCGGCGTATCAACGTCGTCGGCAACGAGAAGATGGCGGTGTTCGACGACATGGAACGCGACCGGAAGATCACGGTCTACGACAACTGGCGGACGCGAACCGGCAACATCTACAGCCCGAACGTCGACGCGACGGAGCCTCTGCGCCGCGAATCGCAGTACTTCCTGCAGCTGGTGGACGGCGACGGCGATCCGCACAAGCCGGCCCGTGACGCTATCCCCGTCGTGCGCGCGCTCGAGCTGCTCCAGGCGTCACTCGAGACCGTCCCCGCTTGAGCGCCGAAGTCGCCGAAACGGCGATCGTCTATCCGGGGACGGTGCTGGGCGAAGGCTGCAGGATCCTCGACTACGCGGTGGTCGGCAAGCATCCCACCCTCGGGCCGCGCTCGACTGCGAAGCGTGACGAGCTCCCGCCGCTGGAGCTCGGCGCGGGCACGATCGTCTCGACCGGAGCGATCCTCTTCGCAGGAAGCACCATCGGCGAGAGGGCGATCATCGGCGACCAGGCCTGTGTGCGCGAACGCTGCCGGATCGGGGACGACGTCGTCATCGGACGCGGTTCGCTCGTCGAGAACGACACCACTGTCGGCTCCCTGACGAAGATCCAGGCCGACGCCTACGTGACCGCCTACACGACCGTGGAAGACCGGGTCTTCATCGCGCCGCGCGTGATCACGACCAACGACAATTTCATGGGCCGCACCGAGAAGCGTCACGCGCTGCGCAAGGGGCCGACGATCAGGCGCGGCGCACGGGTCGGCGCGGGCGCAGTGCTTCTCCCCGCGGTTGAGATCGGCGAAGAGGCATTCGTCGGCGCGGGTGCCGTCGTCGTGGGAGACGTGCCGCCGCGCACCGTGGTCGTGGGGAATCCGGCGCGCGTCCTGCGCGAGGTTCCCGAGGACGAGATCAGCGCCGACTGATGTCGAGCTGGTACGGACCGAACCCGCGGGTCGGCAGCTTCACCTCTGCGTAGTACCGGCCGCTCGTCTTCGCGCGGTATGCGAGCCGGTGGCTGTCGCCCGGGCCGATCGACTGGGCGGCACGCAGGTGTTGGGTGCGAAGATCGTCGATCCGCTTTGTCCCAGGTCGCCAGAGCAGCAGGTTCGACGTCAGACCCTCGGGGCCGTTGAGGGTGAGCCTCACCCGCTGGCCCTTCCGGAGGTAGAGCCTGTAGACGTCCACCTGGTCGTCCCAGAAGTCGATCGTCGCCTTCACGGAGGTAACTGCAGCCGAGAGCTTCGCTGCGGACGAGCCGGCGTCGTCGTTGGGCTCGTACCGATCCGGCGGCGGGATGACGCCGTCCAGCGCGCCGACCGCTCTCGCGACGTCGAGGCGTCCCCAGCCGCTGTATGCGTCCCGAAGCAGCGGGCACTGCTTGCAACCGTCGGAAGCGTTGACGTCGGTGGCCGAGCGCTCGAGGATGTTCACCACCTGATCTGCCTGCAGTGTCGGCTTGAGGGCAAGGAGGACAGCCGCAGCCGCCGTCACCTGCGGTGCGGCGAACGAAGTGCCTGCGGCATGGCGGAACTCGTCCGAGCCGCAGTCGGAATACCCCTGGTTCTGGCAGAGCGGTCGAAACGACGTGAGGGCGCGCGGGAGGGTGGAGAAGATCTCCTGTCCGGGTGCGGAGATGTCGTTGTAGATCCGGTCGCGGTTCGAGAACTGTGGCACGTTGCCGCTCGGCGTCAACGCACTGACGCCCAGCACGTGTGGCAACGCAGCCGGATAGCTCGCGAAGGGCCACGGAGACTGCGGCGCCTCGTCGCCGTTCCCGACAGCCGCCACGAGCACGACGTTGTGACTCACCGCGTAGGCGACCGCCTTGGCTTCGATGCGTGAGAACGTGTCGCGACGCCTGTTGAACGGATCGCGCAGACCGCCGATCGAGAGGTTGATCACGCGCGCGCCCACGTCGACAGCCCAGCGAATCGCCTGGGCCTCGTCGCGCACGTCGATGGTCTGATCGTTGTGCGCGATCTTCGCGATCACGAGTTGGGCCGGGAACGCTATGCCCGCGATGCCTTCGTTGTTGTTGAGCGCGGCCCCGATCTCACCCGCGACGAACGTCCCGTGACCCTCCTCGTCCGTCAGCGGGCTCCCACCGACCCAGCTGCGTGCCTGCCAGATCCGCGACTTGGGAAACTCGGGGTGACCGCCGTCGAGACCCGAGTCGATGATCGCGACGCGCACCGGGTTGAGCACGGGCAGCTCAGGCCCGAAAGCATCGAAGGCATGGTCCTGCGCGAGGTAGTACTGGCGCGGGGCGAGCGGGTCCGTGGGCGCGAAGCTCGTCTTCAGTGTCAGGGCAAGCGCCGAGGGCGCCAGGAGCAGCGCGAGGGCCGCGACGATGGCTGTCCTCACGAGGTCGTGACCTGAAGCACCGGCGAAAAGCCAACCACGAAGCCGTGCCCGGACGCAACGCGCGCCCGGTACACGCCCGTGGTGAGAGGCAACTTCGCGAGGAAGTCACCGTCGGCACCGACCGTCGTCTTCGCGACGGTCGGCCACGCCGTTCCCTGCTGTTTCTGGATGATGACGCTCGCCCCCGCGAGTGTCGTCGGTCGTACGTACCCCCGCAGTTGGTCGGGAGTGCGCGCAGGATAGAAGCGCGCGAGGGGTGCGACCGGCACGCGGACGGCTGCCGCGACCACCTTGCCGCTCGCGAGCCGGTAGCGCGTGGTCGCCGTCGGCTTCACGACGAAGCTGAGGGTTCCCGCGGCGCTTGCCTTCACGGTTCCCACTTGCGTCCAGGCGCTGCCCTGAAGCTGCTGCAACATGGCCTGGCCGAGGCCGCGGGCGATCCCGTTCAGGCGCACGCGTGAGCCGTAGACCACGGGTGCGCTCGGCGCGCTCAGCGAAAGGACTCCGACGGTGAACCAGGTCGAGCGCAGGCCGAGGCGCTTGCGGAGCATCGCCCCGTCCATCGCGACCGTGCTCTTCGTCCCGACGACGTCCAGGGTCTTCGTGCGTCCGGACGCATTCAGCTCGGGCTGCAGGTCGACGATCTGCTGACCCTTGATCTTCAGCAGCTTCGCGAGCTTCGCACCTGTGAAGGCGAGAGGCCCCCAGTCGTGATAGGGCGAGATCGTGTCGTAGGGGTCGGGCACCGAAACGAGATACGGAACCGGCTCGCCCCAGACGTCCTCGGACGAAGCGGTACGCCCGCCCGACGTCGAGAAGAAGTACGTCTTCGCGACCTGGCCCTGATAGAGGAGGACCTGGCCCGCAGTCGCGTCGACGGCTGCATTGGTCGAGGGCTTCTCGTGCTCGATGCCGAGGTAGACCTGGCTGCGCGTGTCGGGATAGAGATCGAATGCTCCACTTCTGCGGGTTGCGAGCGCGTAGGAACGCGCCGCGACCGCCTGCGCCTTCAGTGCTTCCGGCAACCACTTGAAGGGCATCTCGGACGGAACGACGCCGTAGAGGTACTGCTCGAGCCCGACCACGTTGATCGCGCGCAGCTTGCCGCCGGTCACGTCCACCTGGATCGAGCCGCGATAGCGATGCTTCAGCGACAGCGCGGCGGCACCGGGTTGAAAGAGCAGCGGGCCGGGCAGGGCGGTCGCCTTGTCCTGTCCGTCCACCTTGAGCTTCAGCGCGGGAGTCAGCGGGTACGTGCCCGCGAGAACGTCATGGGCGGACCCCGTGGCGTCACGGACGCGGAAGTCTTGCGTCGAACCGATCTTCAGCGTCGCGACACCGCTCGTGAGGAGGACGCGAACGCGCGACACCGGTGCTTGCCCGATCTCCGTGCCCGGGAAGTAGTGCAGGACGATCTTCTCGTACCCGACGCCCTTCTGCGCGTAGCCATACGCGCCGTATTGACTGAGACCGACGCCGTGCCCCCAACCGTGACCGCTGATCACGAACGTTGCGCTTCCGACTGGAGCGGGCTGCTGTCCCGTGCGTGCGTCGGCCGCCGAACCGGCGACGAACAACAGGACGGAAACGACTACGAGGGTTCGACGCATCGAGTGACCCCGGCGAGGATCGACCGAGGCTAGCAGAGGGCCTTCTGAGCAGCGGCTTTCTTTACGGAACCCTCATCTCGTCGTTTGCGTGGTCACGTCTCGGGCAAACTCGTTTGGACGCTGGCCGTGCCCGTTGACACAGACATTCTTCCGCCTCGCTACCGAGGGCCACAGCCGATCGGCCGAGGCGGCATGGGCGACATCTACCGGGCAACAGACTCGCTGCTCAGCCGTGCGGTTGCGATCAAGGTACTTGCTGATCGTTACGCACAGGACGAGGCAGTGCGCAGGCGCTTCACGCGCGAAGCACTTGCCGCAGCACGCCTTTCCGGCGAACCAAACACCGTCACGATCTTCGACGTCGGGGAGCACAACGAGCGGCCCTACATCGTGATGGAGTATCTGAGCGGCGGCTCGCTCGACGATGTCTTGCACGACCACGGCGCGCTGCCGCCCCAGCAGGTCTTCACCTGGCTGGAACAGACCGGCCACGCGCTCGACGCCGCGCACGCGGAGGGAGTCGTCCACCGTGACGTCAAGCCCGCGAACCTGTTGCTGGATCGCGAAGGCAACGTGCATGTCGCGGACTTCGGGATAGCGAGCGCCGCAGGGATGGACTCGCTGACGATGACGGGTACCGTGCTCGGCACCGCGGGCTACCTCGCTCCCGAGCAGGCGCAGGGTGAGCGCGCCACTCCGGCAAGCGACCGCTATGCGCTCGGCGTGGTCGCGTACGAGCTTCTGACCGGCTCACGGCCGTTCGAGTCCGACAGTCCCACCGCCGAGGCGGCAGCACACGTGAACGCGTCGATCCCGTCGGTGTCGGCCGCAACCGGTCTGCCGCGTGAGCTCGACGCGGTCTTCGAACGCGCGCTCGCAAAGGACCCGGCTCGGCGCTATCCGACGAGCACCGGCTTCGCCGCTGCGCTCCGCGCCGCCTTCGCCGACGCTGCGGGCTCGACGAGGCAGATGTCACCCGTTGCCGTTCTGCCGCTCGCACCGGCACGGCCGCCTCGCCGCGCGAGAACGCCGCGGGCCGCAGCCAGGCCCCGCGTCTGGCCGTGGCTGGTGGCCCTGCTGGTGCTCGGTGCGGTGGCCGGCGCTCTGCTCGCGTACGCGCTAACACGCAACGACCAGCCTTCAACCCGCACGACGATCGTCACGCACACTCAGCGAGTGACGACGCAGGGCACGACGGTCGAGAAGACCGTGACGTCGACGACCTCGCCGACCGCACCGAGCGGCTCCGGTGCAAGCGGTGCGGCGTTGAACAACGCTGGCTACGCAAAGATGCGGGCGGGGGATTACACCGGCGCGCTGCCGCTGCTCGAGCGTGCGGTCCAGAAGCTGCAGGGCACGCGGTCACTCGACGAGGCCTATGCGGACTACAACCTCGCCTACACGCGCTATCACCTCGGCAACTGTGACGGCGTGCTCGCGTTGCTCGACCGCTCCGAGTCGATCCAGGGACAGCGCGGCGCGATCGACAGCCTCAGGAAGCAGGCCGAGGAGAACTGTTAGGTCGCGAGGCGTGCCGCGTACTGCTTGTCGTAGTAGTGGCGGAAGTCGGACGAGCGCTTGATCGGCTCCCACCAGTCGCGGTTGTCCCGATACCAGTCGATCGTCAAGCGGATTCCCTCTTCCCAGTCGCGCCTCGGCTCCCAGCCGAGCGAGTGGATCTTCGTCGTCTCGAGCGAGTAGCGGCGATCGTGACCCGCGCGGTCCTCGACGTGCCGGATCAGTGCCGCGTCTGCGCCGACGTGATCGACGATCAGCCGTGCGAGCTCGACGTTCTCGTGCTCCTCGTTCGCGCCGACGTTATAGACCTCGCCCGCCTCACCGGTCCGCAGAACGAGCTCGATTGCAGCGCAGTGATCCTCGACGTGCAGCCAATCCCTGACTTGCCGCCCGTCCCCGTAAAGCGGGAGAGGATTGCCGTCGAGTGCGTTCGTCGCGAAGAGAGGGAGGACTTTCTCCGGATACTGGTTCGGCCCGTACGTGTTCGAGCCGCGCGTGATCGAGGCGTTCGCGCCGAAGGTCCGCACCGCGGCGAGCACTTGGAGGTCCCCGCCGGCCTTCGACGCGCTGTAGGGGCTCGACGGCCTCAGCGCGTCGTCCTCGCGCGACGACCAGCCGGGCTCGACGTCGCCGTAGACCTCGTCGGTGGAGACGTGGACGAAGCGCGCGCTCATCTCCTCGGCGAGTCGCAGGAGAACGAGCGTGCCGAGGACGTCGGTGCGCACAAACTCCTCGGGGCCCAGGATCGAGCGGTCGACGTGCGTCTCGGCTGCGAAGTTGACGATCGCATCCACCGCGCCGAGCTGGTCGACATGCTCGTGGACTGCGATGTCGCCGCGGCGGCAGTCCACGTCGGTCGGCAGGTTCGCGGGATTCCCCGCATACGTGAACTTGTCCAGGACGACCACGTCCTCACCCGCGGCGAGCATGCGCTTGACGAAGTGCGAGCCGATGAAGCCGGCGCCTCCGGTAACTAGAAGCCTCACAGACTCACCGTATAGACTGCCCCCGTCGTCGAGGCAACGGAGCCTCGGGCGCGGTGCCCGCGCCTGGGGCTTTTTTGCGTTCGGGGTCTGACCCCAAAGGGGTCTGACCCCAGCATTTCGGTTTAGAAGGGAGGATTCATGGCGCAGGTCGAAACTCAGAACAGAGCCACTTCGAGCGAGGACTCGCGCAGGCGTGTCCGGGACCGGATCGAGCAGGAGGGAGTCGAGTTCGTCCTCCTTTGGTTCAGCGACATCGAGGGCCACCTCAAGAGCTTCGCGGTCACGCCGAGCGAGGTCGAGGCGGCGCTCGACGACGGCATGGGCTTTGACGGCTCGTCGATCACGGGGTTCAACGCGATCGAGGAGTCGGACATGGTCGCGATCCCCGACCCGGAGACCTTCCAGCTGATGCCGTGGCGGGAGGGCGAGACGAAGGTGGCCCGGATGATCTGCGACATCGTCACGCCGGACGGGAAACCGTACGAAGGCGACCCGCGCTACGTCCTCCGCCGTGCTCTCGAGCGCATGACCTCGCTCGGCTTCGACAGGTTCAATGTCGGCCCCGAGCTCGAGTACTTCCTCTTCCGCGACGACAAGGGCACCGAGACGCTCGACGAAGGCGGCTACTTCGCGATGACGACGATGGACGCCGCGAGCGAGCTCCGCCAGGAGACGGTGCGCGCCCTCGAGTCGATGGGGATTCCCATCGAGTACGTCCACCACGAGGTCGGCCCCTCGCAGCACGAGATCGACATGCGCTACGCCGACGCCCTGTCGATGGCCGACCACACGGTCACCTACCGTCTGATCGTCAAGGAGATCGCGAAGAAGGCGGGCTACCACGCCACGTTCATGCCCAAACCGATCTTCGGCGAGAACGGGTCGGGCATGCATACGCACCAGTCCCTCTTCAAGGACGGGCGGAACGCGTTCTTCGAGGCCGACGACGACTGGCACCTGTCGCCTGCGGGGAAGGCCTTCATCGCGGGACAGCTTCGGCACGCACGCGAGATCAGCGCTGTTTTCGCGCAGTGGGTCAACTCGTACAAGCGCTTGGTCCCGGGATACGAGGCGCCTGTCTACGTGGCCTGGTCGCGCCGGAACCGTTCGGCCCTGATCCGGATCCCGCTCTACAAGCCCGGGGCCGAGCAGGCGACCCGTGCCGAGATCCGTTGCCCAGATCCTGCTTGCAATCCATATCTGACCTTCGCGGCGCTCCTTCATGCCGGCCTCGAGGGGATCGAGCAGGGCTACGAGCTGCCGGAGCCGATGGAGACGAACCTGTACCACCTCACGCAGGAACAGCGTCGCGAGCGAGGGATCGTCTCTCTGCCGGAGACCCTGGGCGAGGCAATCGACGAGCTGGCCGGCTCCGAGCTCGCCCGGAAGGCACTCGGCCCGCACATCTTCGACCG
Organism: Actinomycetota bacterium; assembly: GCA_046724565.1. Classification (GTDB taxonomy): domain Bacteria; phylum Actinomycetota; class Thermoleophilia; order Gaiellales; family Gaiellaceae; genus 3-1-20CM-4-69-9. Next base: position 10,471 of record JBKOWS010000077.1, read on the forward strand.
CTACGTCGAGCTCAAGCGAGGGGAGTGGGACGACTACCGCGTGCAGCTCTCCCAGTGGGAGCTCGACAAGTACTTGTCGGTGCTCTGAGAAAGAGGGAGAATGTGGGCTGGTCTCGTGGAGCTCTGCGGCCTACGAGATCCAACTGACGGCCGACTGCGAGCTGCTGCTGAATAGCGCAGCTCGTGGTCGTTTAAGGGTCTGACCCCGAAGGGGTCTGACCCCAGCCGTTCGGGTTAGAGAAACCGGCGAATCGACTCGCGGGCGACCCGCAGGCCTACGACCCGGGTCCGCTCGTCGACCTCGGCGATCGTGTCTGCCGGGACCAGGCGGCGATGCCGTGAGAAGAGCCCGGCTCGAACCGAGAGTGCGTCGGGCACGTCGGGCAGGGTCCCGTACATCGGACATTCGACCTTGCCGACCACGCGCCCTCTGTTGTCGGCGACGAGGAAGCCCGCGGTGTCGACGAGATTCAGAGGAAGAGCCGACATGGTTCGAAGCTAGTTCCCGACTGAAAGGAAAAACCCTTGGCCCCGTAAGGGTTCTGTTAAACGGGTCAGTCCGGCTTCGCCGTCATCGCCCACGTCGCGACGAACAGCCCGATCAGGTAGATGCCGGACAGCGCGCCGACAGCCTTGACCGGCCAGCCGCGCTCGGGGCGGCGGACGCCCCACCAGGCGATCAGAGCGGTGACCACGAGGAGGACGAGCCCGGCGTCCCCGACGCCGAAGCCGATTCCGAGCCAGGTCGGGTCGCCGGGGACGTCTTCTCGCGAGTCGATCCACTGGCCGGCGAACCGCATGAGCACCCAGGCCGGCAGCACGAGAAAGCCGATCGTTCGCACGAGCAGACGACGCAGGGTGGGAGCCCGGACCGCGATGACCACCGTCGCCCCGACCGCGCCGACGAGGACCGCTGCGCCCAGCACGTGCAGGAAGAGCGGGAAGTTCCAGCTGTCGGGGCGAACGAGCGCGAGCATCAGGCGCCGGGCTTCCAGATCATGAGGGCGAGGATCGCGATCACGACGACGCCGCTGCCCCAGCTCAGACCGAGCCAGACGGGATGGCGAAGGCGCGCGTCCAGCTCCGCGCTCGGAGCATCCCCCTCCGCGGTCAGGCGCTCGGCGAGCTGGCGCGTTTCCTTCTCGTGGTTGCCCCCGATTCCGCCGAGCGCGTTCGACAGGACCCACAACACGAGGGCAAGGACGATCCAGGTCTGGCCCCAGCCGTAGCCGACGTGGTGCACGAGCCAGAGGCCGAAGCCGAGCGTCAGAGCCATCCCAACGCCGATCGCCCTGACGGCGACCTGCGTAAACCTGAAGAACAGGACAACCTCGCTCGGACGGCCACTCCGCAACGCGGCCACGTTGAAGACGCCTGCCATCACCGCTCCCCCGATCACCAGGAAGGCGCCGACGACGTGGAGGAAGAGCAGCCACTCATAGCGACTCACGGCGCTAGCCTACGGGTCCGAGTGGACGTACGTGAGCGCCATCTGCGCTTGCTGACCGAGACGATTGCGGCGGTGAACTCAACGCTGGACCTGGAAGAGGTCCTGTCGCTGGTGGCACGGAAGGTGGCCGACGCGCTGGGCACGGAAGCGTGCTTCGTCTACCTCTACGACGAGCGGACGGACGAGCTCGTCTTGCGTGCAACCCATGGGACGAGCGTCGAGGAGATGACGAAGCGGCCGCGGATGCGTCGCGGCGAGGGCATCACCGGGACGGCGGCGGCGGAGCACGCACCGGTGATGATCCCCTCACAGGCGCACCTCGATCCGCGCTTCAAGCAGTTCGCCAATCTCCCCGAGGATCAGTACGAATCGATCCTCGCCGTTCCGATCCTCGCGCGGCGGCGGCTGGCCGGGGCGCTGAACGTGCGGACGCTCGAGCCGCGTGAGTTCACACAGGACGAGATCGAGCTGCTGGTCGCGATTGCCGACCAGGTCGCGCAGACGATCGAGCACGCTCAGCTGTATGCGCAAGCCCAGCAGCGCGTGGCCGAGCTCGAAGCTCTTGCGCGAATCTCGGAGGCCGTCTCGGAGTCCCTGTACCTCGAGGAGTCCCTCGAGGCGATCGTCAAGACGACGATGGACGCTGTCGGTGCGACGGGCGCCGCCCTCGTGCTCGAGGACGGCAACATCGCCTGGCCTGAAGGGCGGCCCGGCAAGCATGCCGTGCGCCTGCCCCTGCGATGGAAGCGCCGGCAGATCGGCGAGCTCGTCTGCGACCGCGACACGCCGTTCACTGCCGACGAGCGGGCGCTGCTCGCTTCGATTGCGCACCACGCCGCCGTTGCGCTCGAGCACGGCCGCGCGGTGATGCGCGGCGTGCTTGCTCAGGAGATCCATCACCGCGTCAAGAACAACCTGCAGACCGTGGCGTCGTTACTGCGCCTGCAGGCGCGTGCCCCAGATACGGATCCGCGAAAAGCGCTCGAGGACTCGGTGAACCGAATCCTTGCGATCGCCGCGGTTCACGAGGTCCTGACGGAGCAGCGCGAGGAGCTCGTCGAGCTGCGCGAGCTGCTGGAGCGTCTCCGCGCGATGCTCGTGCAGGGCCTGGCCGCCGGCAAGGAGGTCCATGCCGATCTCGAGAACGTCTCTCTGGCCGGCGACCGCGCAACCGCCCTCGCGCTGGTCTTCAGCGAGCTGCTCCAGAATGCTCTGGAGCACGGCGGAGAAACGGTGCAGATCGAGCTGGCGCAACGAAACGGCGAGGTGGTGCTGGCCATCGCGGACGACGGCAAAGGCATCGACTCGGAGGCATTCGGAACGGGCCTGTCGATTGTTCAAGCACTGGTCCGAGACGAATTGCAGGGGCGCTTGAACCTCCGCAACGAAGGGGGCACGAGAGCGGAGGTCGCCTTCCCAGCGAAGTAACCGCTGTACGACCACAACGACAGAGGCCGCACGCTAAGACCAGGCGAAGCCGGGCTTAGCGAGAGGCTCGGAGCTTTCGCGAAGCGCGGAGCAGGCTAGACGCCGCCGTCGCCGCCCGCGGGGCGGGACCACCAGGCGTCGTTGCCGCTGGCCATTGCGCCTTGCAGCTGGTCGACGTAGCTGATCAGGTCGCGCTCGCGGCGATCGAGGTTCTGCTCGAGCTCCTCGAGCTCGGTCCGCCAGCGTTCCATCCGATCTTCCCGGATCTGCACGTCGGCCTCGAACTCCGCCTCGCGTTGCTCGAGATCGCTCCGAAGCTCCTCGAGCTCGGTCGAACGGGCATTGGCGAGCGCAGGGGACATGGGTCGGGGCTGCTCCTCTTGCTCATCGCTCGTGCTCTCGGTGATGCCTCCGAAGATAGGCGCGAGCGAAGCCGCCTGCTCCGCTGAGATCTCGACGCGGAGGATGAGGGGTTTTGGGGTGCTGGGATCGTGGTCAGACATGGAGCCGCTCTTCCAGGATCGCCCTCTGGGATGCGGCCCGCCATCCCTCGGCTGAGCGTTTTCAGCCAGACTCACCCATCAGAGGTGAGGATCCTCGTCGGAGAGGACGAGACGATCATCCGGCTCGACCTGCGGGCGCTGCTCGAGGATGCCGGCTTCGAGGTGTGCGCGGAGGCTCGAGACGGCGAGGAGGCGGTGTCCCTGGCCCGATCCGAGCGGCCCGACCTCGCTCTGCTCGACGTCAAGATGCCGAAGCTGGACGGGATCGAGGCAGCCCGGCGGATCCTCGACGACCGGCCGATCCCGATCGTGATGCTAACGGCCTACGGGCAGGACGAGCTCGTCCAGCGTGCCGCCGAGGCCGGGGTCTTCGGCTACTTGGTCAAGCCGTTCCGCGAGCAGGATCTTCTGCCCGCGATTCACACGGCGCGTGCGCGGCACGACGAGCTCGTCGCCCTCCGCGAGGAGGCCGAATCACTGGCCGAGGCCCTCGTAGCCCGGAAGGCGATCGAACGGGCGAAAGGGCTCCTGATGGAGAAGGAAGGCCTGTCGGAGGACGAAGCGTTTCGCCGCCTGAGGAAGGCGAGTCAGATCTCCGGCCGGCCGCTGAAGGTCGTCGCCGAGGCCCTGATCGCGACCTTCGAGAACTAGCCGTCAGCCGTGCGCGCGCTCGAAGAGGCGCTCCCACCGCTGAAGTAACGAGTGCAGCTCGTCGCGCGCAGAGCGATGCGCCGCGAGCAGCTTGGCGTCGTTCCAGTCCCTGGCGAGTCGGTCCTCGAGGTCGGCGACCGCCCGCTCACGCTCTCCGATCTCCGCTTCGATCTGCTCGAGCGCGGACGGGTCTTGCTTGGGTTTCGCCGTCGCCTTCTTTTGCTTCGGAGGCTTCAGGGCCGCGGGAGCGCGGGCCGGGGCGCGTAGCTCTTCGCGGCGGCGTACATAGTCCGCCCAGCCGCCGTCGTACGGGTTGAGTTGTCGGTCCTCGA